>JANPDG010000001.1:0-2678 GCA_031431335.1 Polaromonas sp.
GTGAGCTTGCCGCCGTTAAGCTCAGCCTCGCGCAAGATGTAGTACCACAACGGGGTTTGCGTGCCGACGCTTTTGAGCGCTGCGGGCAGCCCCTGCGTGAGCTTGGCGGCTGACAACGGCGCGATGCCCATCAGCGTGGCCATTTGCTGTCCGCTTGCCAGCTCTACCATGTTGGCGCGGGTCAGGTTGCGAAAAGCTAAGTTGAGCTCTTCGGGCGGTGTGCTGCTGGGCACGCCTGCTGAGCCGTGGGGCAAGTTTTTGAGCGGGTTGACCAGCTGGGTGTCAATCTTCATGGTGATGTTGGGCGCGCCCTCGGGCGGCGTGAGGTCAGCGCGGCCCACTTGCGTAAAGTCGTAAAGCCGCCTGAAATCCACCGTCCAGTTGGACGGCAGCTGCTCAAAGTCGCCAGACTCCCGGTCGTTGGGCGTGCTGGGCGGTGGCGACAGGGTGCCGCTGGTGCCGGTGAACTGAAACAGCAACACCAAGCTGGCCGATGTTGCGCCGCCCGCGCGGAAGATGCGGTTCCAGTTGTATTGCCCACGGATCATGCTGTGGCCCAGGCGGTAAGCCGCTACCGAGAACTCAATCGGCATGGTAGGCATGTGGCTGGGTGTGGCGTCTTTTTCAAAGAATTTTCGGCCGTTGGTAAACACATCGTTGATGATGCTTTGGTCAATGATGCGGGGTAAAAAGTCGGTGGCAATCATCCATTGGTAGTGCTTGACCACCAGTTCACGCGCTTTGTTAAACAGATCTGCGCTGGGCGTGGTGGCGGCAATTTTGTCGACCACCCGGTTGTGAAAGCGGATCATGGCCAAATGGGTTTGCGCGACGATCAGGTTTTCGTCGTTGCGCGGGTCGGGAATCAGCGGCGCACGGCGCGCTTGCTTGGTGCCGCCTTGGCCCACGCGGGGCAGGTCATAGCCATCGCGCGGGGGCAGCGTCACACCCGCATTGAGCAGGTCGGGCGAGGCAGCGGTGGTGCCGGTTTTGAGGCGAATGCCGTCGCTGTAGAACTTGCTGTCCTCGGTGTTGTCGGGGCCCATGCCGTAGACGCAGTCCAGGTCAAGCGCCGGTGAGCGGCCCGAGAGCAGGGTGTCGATGGTGACCTGCGACGTGGTGGACAGGGCGGTTTTGTCCAGCGTGAGGTCGTGGTCAATAAACTGCCCAAGGTAGGTGTAGCCCGCAGGTATGGTGGGGCCCGATGAGTCGCCGCCTGGGCTGTCGGTCATGGCTTTGGCCAAGCCTGACAGGGTTGCCCTGTCAATCGCCGCGCCCTTTGCGCCCATGCGCGAGAAGCGAAACTTGCGCATGTCGGGCACATCGCCTGGCTTGGGGTCGGTGTGGGGCGTGCCTTTGGGGTCGCAATAGACCATGCCCTCGCCTGCGATGTAATAGCTTTCTCTGGTATGTCGTTTCATCATGTCCTCCTCTGGTTAATTGGAGAATGGATTTGAAACTGTTTGAAGCCCGTTGCAATCCTCTAAAAAGGGTAGCTTGGCGCTAAGTTTCGGTAAAATTTGTAAGGGTATAAAAGCGAATTTTGTGTAGGTATAAAATGATTAGTTACTATATATTTAATAGCATACTATCTAATATCCACCTCGGAAAACTGCCCTAAAAACCTCCTAAAATAGACAAATGAAAGCACTCCACATCTACGCAGGTCCTGCAGCCCGATCACATATTTCAGAGCATGGTTTGCAAGCAGCCGATGTGCGCACCATTCCCGCAGCGGCTGGTGGCCCAAAGGGTTTGATCTTGGGGCCTCTAGACCGATTTATCTTCGGCCAGTGGCTTACGCGCAGCACGCAGCAGGTGGACTTGGTGGGCGCGAGTATTGGCGCATGGCGCATGGCCACAGCGTGTTTGAACGATCCTGTGAGCGCCTTTGAAAGGCTAGAGCGCGACTACATTGCGCAAGACTACGACGTGGAGCCGGGCCGCAACTACCCTCGGCCCGCTGAAATCAGCGCGAAGTTTGGCGAGTCGCTGTTGCAGTTTTATGGCGGCAGGGTGAGCCAAGTGCTGCAGCACCCGCGCTATAAGCTGCACATCGTCACATCGCGCGGGCGCCACATGCTGCGTACAGAGCACAAGCTGGCCACGCCGCTAGGCTACTTGGGCGCTTTTATGACCAATGCGGTGCACCGCAAGGCGATGGGCGCATGGCTAGAGCGGGTGGTGTTCTCGGTGCAAAACGCCGCACTGCCGTTTGCCACGCAAGACTATCGCACCCGCCAAATCGCCCTGACTAGCGATAACTTTAACCCTGCGCTGCAAGCGAGTTGCTCCATCCCGTTTGTGCTGCAAGCCGTGCATCACATTGCAGGCGCGCCGCGCGGCGCTTACTGGGACGGCGGTATCACGGACTATCACTTGCACCTGAACTACAGTGCCAGTGATGGCGTAGTGCTGTACCCACATTTTCAAAAAGCGGTGGTGCCCGGCTGGCTGGACAAAGCGCTCAAATGGCGGCATGCATCGAGCAAGTTTTTAGACCGCATGGTGGTGATCGCACCCAACCCCGAGTGGGTCGCTACGCTACCGCGCGCCAAGCTGCCCGACCGCCAAGACTTCGCCTTCCATGGCCGCGACTTGGCTGCCCGCATGGCACAGTGGAGCGGGGCTACCAGTGCGGCGCAGCAGTTGGCTGATGAGTTTGCGGCGTGGCTGGA
>JANPDG010000002.1:0-13369 GCA_031431335.1 Polaromonas sp.
AAATAACCAATGACACAGATGTGAACAGCCTGCAAGCAGAGCTTGGCAATGCAGACGTTGTTACGCTGCATTTCCCTAAGTTCACAGACGGCCGTGCGTTCAGCCAAGCCGTGCAGCTGCGCCGCCGCTTAGGCTACGAAGGCGACATTCGTGCAACAGGCGATGTGCTGATTGACCAGCTGGTGCAGCTCAAGCGCAGCGGCTTTAGCAGCGCGGTACTGCGAGACGACCAAGACGCTGCCCACGGCCAAACCCTGCTGCAGCACTACAGCGGCTTTTACCAAGGTGACGCTGCACAGGCGCAGCCCCTGTTTACAAAGCAGGCCGCATGAACGCAATTGCCCTGCACGCCAAACCGTCTGCCAGTTTTGCAGCCAAGCTGATCAAAACACAGGCGCTGCTTACTGCTTCGTGCGAGCAATTTCAGCCCATCACCCAAGCCAGCAGCCTGGGTGCTGAAGACATGGTGATCACGCATCTGCTGCACACCCTGAAGCTCAAGAGTGACATATTTGTGCTGCAAACGGGTCAGTTGCACGCCGAGACTCTCGCTCTGCTGCAGACTGTGCAAACCACTTACGGTGCAGACCGTGTGGTGCGTGTGTACGAGCCAGACGCCGTAGCGGCAGACCAATTTGTAGCCGCCCACGGCGCGCTAGCCATGCGCCAAAGCATTGCGCTGCGCAAAGAGTGCTGCCATATCCGCAAAATGGTGCCGCTGGAGCTTGCCCTACAAGGCAAAAAAGCCTGGATTACGGGACTGCGCAAAGAGCAATCCAACGCACGCGCTGAGGTGCTGGCGGTAGAGCAGCAGACCACCGCAGGCGCAGAGCGCGCCAAGATTAACCCGCTGGCCGACTGGACGAACGGAGATGTGTGGCATTTCATCGCTGCCCACCATGTGCCTTACAACGCGCTGCATGACCAGTTTTACCCCAGCATCGGCTGTGCGCCCTGCACCCGCGCTGTGACTCTGGGCGAAGACTTTCGCTCGGGGCGCTGGTGGTGGGAGAGCGAAGCCGCCAAAGAATGTGGCCTGCATGTTGACTCATCCCCTGTGTCCAAAATTATTCCCATCACGGAGGCTGTATGAACGCCAGAGTCGAACCCCAATTGCTCTCTCACCTGTCCAACCAGCACCTCGATGCGCTCGAAGAAGAAACGATCTTTATCTTGCGCGAGGTAGCAGCTGCGTTTGAGCGCCCTGCCTTGCTGTTCTCGGGCGGTAAAGATTCACTGGTCATGCTGCGCTGCGCTGAAAAAGCGTTTGGCGCAGGCCGCATTCCCTACCCACTGCTGATGATCGACACGGGGCACAACTTTACGGAAGTGACTGATTTTCGTGATGCCAGAGCGGCTGAGCTACGGGCCAAACTGATCGTACGCAGCGTGCAAGACTCGATGGCACGCGGCACCGTGCGCCTGGCCCACGAGGGCGAGTCGCGCAATGTGCACCAAAGCGTCACATTGCTCGAAGCCATTGAAGAGTTTCAGTTTGATGCGCTCATTGGCGGTGCGCGCCGTGACGAAGAAAAAGCCCGCGCCAAAGAGCGCATCTTTAGCCACCGCGACAGCTTTGGCCAATGGCAGCCCAAAAGCCAGCGCCCTGAGCTGTGGACTGCGTTTAACACCAAGCTGCATCAGGGTGAGCATTTTCGCGTTTTCCCCATCAGCAACTGGACTGAGCTGGACGTATGGCAGTACATTGCCCGCGAAGCCATTGCCCTGCCGTCGCTGTACTACTCGCACCAGCGCTCTGTTGTAGAGCGCAAAGGGCTGCTCGTGCCCATTACGCCTCTCACGCCTGCACGCGCAGGCGAGACGGTAGAACAACGCGATGTGCGTTTTCGCACAGTGGGCGACATCACCTGCACCTGCCCTGTGGCCAGCTTGGCCAGCACCGCCGCCGAGATCGTGATCGAAACTTTGGCGGCAGACGTGAGTGAGCGCGGCGCCACCCGCATGGACGACAAAACCTCCGAAGCATCCATGGAAAAACGCAAAAAGGAAGGTTACTTTTAATATGACACACCTGTCCACACTCAAATTCATCACCTGCGGTAGCGTAGATGACGGCAAATCCACACTGATTGGCCGCCTGCTGGTCGACAGCAAAGCGGTATTGCAAGACCAACTCGCAGGCGTATCCAAGAGCGGCACGGCAGATCTGGCCCTGTTCACCGATGGCCTGAGCGCTGAACGCGAACAAGGCATCACGATCGACGTAGCCTACCGTTACTTCAGCACCCCAACCCGCAAGTTCATCATTGGTGACGCGCCTGGCCACGAGCAGTACACCCGCAATATGGTGACTGCAGCCAGCAGCGCAGACGCCGCTGTGGTGCTGGTAGACGCCACCAAACTCGACTGGAAAAACCCCGCACTCACGCTGCTGCCCCAAACCCGTCGCCACAGCCTGCTGGTGCACCTGCTGCGCGTGCCCAGCATCGTGTTTGCTATTAACAAGCTAGATGCTGTCACCGACAGCGCACTGGCGCTTCACAACATCAGCGCTGCACTGGCTAAGTTTGCCAGCGAGGCGGGCATCAGCATCGTCGCCACCGTACCTATCTCGGCCCTGGATGGCAGCAATGTGGTAGAAAAAAATGATGCTTTTCCGACGTATACAGGAGATAGTTTGCTCTCAATATTAGAGCAATTGCCAAGTGCATCATCAGAAAACACGCTACCTTTAAGCTTTCCTGTGCAATGGGTTGAAAAGTTTTCTGAGTCTGCCGACACACACCAAGGCCGCCGCATATTTTGGGGCCGCATCGCCACAGGCAGCGTGCAGGTAGGTCAAGAGATCACCGTTTTGCCCAGTGGCCACAAAGCCAAGATAGCCCAAGTACTGGACCATATACGCCATCCTGGTGCAGTTCAGGCCGGCCTGAGCGCAGGCATCACCCTGGACCGCGAGCTCGACATTTCGCGCGGCGACTGGCTGCTGGCCGTTGGTACGTTTGAGCCTAACCGCAGCATCCAGGGCACCATCGCCTGGATGGACGACGCCCCACTGGTGGCCGGCCGCACCTACTGGGCGCTGCACGGCCACCGCTGGGTCAAAGCCAAAGTCGCGCATATCACCCACCGTTTGAACATTCACACATTGGCCAAAGAAGACGCTACAGAGCTCGCGCCCAACGAAATTGGCGGCATCGAACTGACCCTGCAAGAAGACCTGGCTACTGTGCCCTACACCCAGTCCAAAACCCTCGGTGCACTGATTTTGGTAGACACCGCCAGCCATAAAACATCAGGAGCAGTGTTGATTAGTTAGACCAGTTTGGAAAACAAAGCCAAAACCCAATAAAATCAAGGGTTTACACCAGTTTCAGTTTAAAAGTTAAAAATGACCCATATCGTCACCGAAGCCTGTATCAAATGCAAATACACCGACTGCGTCGATGTATGCCCTGTGGACTGTTTCCGCGAAGGCCCCAATATGCTGGTCATCGACCCGGATGAGTGCATTGACTGCGCAGTCTGTATTCCAGAATGCCCGGTCAACGCCATCTACGCAGAAGAAGACGCGCCTGCGGACCAACAGCACTTTATCAAGCTCAACATCGAGCTGTCGCAAAAAGCAGGCTGGAAAAGCATCACCAAACGCAAGCCTGCCCCAGCGGACGCGGATGAGTGGAAAGATGTGCCGAACAAATTAGCCCTTTTAGAACGCTGAAAAAGCGCTGAAATTATGGAACCACAATTGAACCAAGAAGTGATCGACACGGCCCACGCGCACAGCGGCGCTATCGAAACTGACGCAGTCATCATCGGCGCTGGCCCGGTGGGATTGTTCCAAGTCTTTGAGTTGGGCCTGCTAGAAGTCAAAGCCCACGTCATTGACAGTCTGGCCTACCCCGGTGGCCAATGCATTGAGCTGTACCCTGACAAGCCCATTTACGATATTCCTGCAGTGCCTGTCTGCACTGGCAAAGAGCTGACCGATAGCTTGCTCAAACAGATCGCGCCATTCGGCGCGACATTTCACTTTGGCCAAGAAGTGACCACGGTAGAAAAGCAAGCCGACGGCAGATTTTTTGTCGAGACCAGCAAAGGCACTACGTTTCTGACCAAAACCATCTTCATTGCAGCAGGCGTAGGCGCGTTTCAGCCGCGCACGCTCAAGGTTGAAGGTCTTGAGGCCTATGACGGCACCCAGCTGCACTACCGCGTGCGCAATCCAGAGCAGTTCAAAGACAAAAACCTTGTTATCGTTGGCGGTGGTGATTCTGCATTGGACTGGGCGCTGAACTTTGCCCAAGAAGGCCCCAACAAAGCCGAGTCCGTCATCTTGCTGCACCGCCGCGATGGCTTTAAAGCCGCGCCCGCCTCAGTCGCTAAAATGCGCGCACTGTGCGAAGCGCACGAGATGCAATTCACGGTGGGCCAGATTACAGATATCGAGCAAAAAGATGGCGTACTCACCGGCGTAAAAGTCACGGGTGGTGACGGCGTAACCCGCTTGATGCCGCTGGACATGCTGCTGGTCTTTTTTGGCCTGTCACCCAAGCTCGGCCCGATTGCCCACTGGAGCCTAGAGATTGAGCGCAAGCAGGTCAAGGTCGATACCGAGAAATTCAGTACCAATGTGCCCGGCATCTTCGCGGTGGGCGACATCAACACCTACCCTGGCAAAAAGAAACTGATTTTGTCTGGTTTTCATGAATGCGCCCTCGCCGCCTTTGGGGCGGTCGGCATCATTTTCCCGAACAAAAAGGTACATCTGCAATACACCACCACCTCGCCCAAGCTGCACAAGGTGTTGGGCGTGGAATCACCCGTTTTTGATTAAAGCTTGCCGATCCGAGGGCTAAAAAGCCATTTTTTCGGACTATAATCTGAGGCTACCATTCCTCGATAGCTCAGTTGGTAGAGCGCCGGACTGTTAATCCGTAGGTCCCTGGTTCGAGCCCAGGTCGAGGAGCCAAAGAATACTAAAGCCCTGCATTATTTGCAGGGCTTTTTTTATGGGCTCTGCGGTGCCCGGCTATGAGTCCCACACCCACACCCAGACACACAAGTTGCGGCGTGCAATACCATCCGCCAGTTCGCAGTGTGGGTTAATTCCCCGCTTGGACGTAAAGTTTGGTGGATTGTGTGAAACCAAGTTTGCTGTGAGGCACCAGCCCAATCTTCAATGGTGTGCAGTGGCCATCGCTGCAAAACTAGATATAGCGTAATTGCACAAGCTGCAACTTGCGCTGTCTGCAGCGCAAGTGCACCCGCATGTATGAAACATGCAGCCCACTTAACTCACCACATGAAACACACTGCGCCTTGTCTGCTGGGCGCTCTACCTCAACAATCCCAGCACTTGACCCGCTGACTACCTCTGAAAACTGAGAGGAATCCTCCTCGCAGTCTTCATGCCGCGCAACAAGCGCAACGGCACAGCGGGCCTGGTTGATCTTTTGCTTTAGGAGCACATGTATGACTTATCGAATGCGACCACTTGGACTTGTTTGGGCACAAAGGCTTGGCCTAGCGCTGGCAGCGGCCAGCAGTATGGCACTGGTAGCCTGCGGCGGCGGAGGCAGCAATGATGCGGCGCCTACCGCTGTAAGCTCCAGCAACCCTGCTGCCGTGCAAAGCGTGTCAACAGACGAGCAAACCTCGGTGACCATTAACACCACCTCCAGCATGGGCACGAGCACAGGCACCGCTACTGGAACGACCACGGGCACTGTCACCATGCAGGTCATGCGCACAGCCGCATTAGACTTTGAAGGCAAGGTAGATGCCGGTCCGAGCAAAGGCACTGAGCTCAAAGGTAAATTGCAGTTGAATGCCAAGAGCACAGACGGCGGCAAGAATTTTGAAGTGGCAGGCAAGCTGATTCAGCGCAGCAGCATGGCGGAGAGTAATCCGCAACTCACCGATGCACAAAAAGAGCAAATTAAAGCGGCTCTGAGAAAGTTTTATGACGCCAGCAAAATGGACTATGAGAAATTTCGCTTAGGTGTAGCCACATTAACGCAAACCACTGACGACTTGCTCAAAGTGCAGCGTGATGCATGGGCCTCGATTCCCGCCAATGCGACGGGCACCGCAGCGCAATACCAGGCCATCAATGACAAAGTCAAACCTATTTTGGACGACTTTGGCAAAAAGCTCGATGCCTTGCAGGCCACACTCACCAAAGACCTAAAGGCGCTCAACGATACGCTCAAAGCTGAGCTAGATGCTATCAAGCCTTCGGGAGGTACCACTACGATGCCTGATATTAATGTGACCGGTACATTAACTGGGGATGGCAAAATTACCCTCACTTTCGACCTAGGCGCTGGCGCGAAAATCGTGGGCACAGGCCAGACCGATGCCAAAGGCAAGTTCACAGGCACATTTACGGGCCCTGCCAGCGGCGACACCGGCACATGGTCTGCCAACCCGATCTTGTGTGAGCCCACCACGCCCACCACACCGGGCGGCACCAGCACCATGCCAACACCTACAGGCACCATGCCAACACCCACAGGCACTATGCCAACACCTACAGGCACCACGCCCGTACCCACAGGTACCATGCCAGTACCCACCGGGACAACACCTACGCCTACTGGCACCATGCCGACCCCCACAGGCACCATGCCCACCACGCCCACAGGCACTGGCACCGTGACCATGCCCAACCCTGGGCCTGAGAACTGCACAGGCCGCGTCCGTGTAGGCGCAGAAATCAGCGAGGTGATATCTGCAAGCGTGATCAAGGTAGGCACAAACGTGACCATTGGCCAGTACGTCAACGGTATACCGTTTGATATCAGCAGCGCCAAGCTGGTTGGCGGTACGGCAGCCAACTTTGTAGTGGGCAAACGTGTGCAGATTTGCAGCGATGATGCGATCAGCGGCATCACTGCCAGCTCTGCGCCACCGCTCAAAGCCAGCACGGTGATTTTTAGGTAAAAGCCTATGATGCAGCGCCCAAGTTGAGCGTTGCATCTAAAAATAAAGCCGCACCGCCTTAACAGGCAGTGCGGCTTTTTTGCGACCTTGACTCTGGTTTTACTTCATCTGCACCGAGCCATTCACATTCACCACCACACTGCTGCGGCCAGCCTCGACAGGCACTGGCGCGTCAGACGACATCGACTTGGCCTGCATCATCTCCATGCGGCCACGCGGCGCAAAGCCTTGGTCGTTGGCGTTAACTGCCACTTCGCGAATGGTGTAGCCCGCAAAACCGAAGTTTTTACTGATCTCGCTGGCTTTGGCTTTGAACCGGTCTATCGCCTGCGCCTGCGCCTCGGCCTCCACCTTGGCTCTGGCCTCGCGCGACAGGCCAAAGCTCACTTGCCCCAAAGTCAATGTGTTGATCTTGCCTGCAGCAGCGCTGATGCGGGCAAAGTCGCGGCCCTCGAGCACCAGCTCGGTGGTGCCTTGCCAGCCGCTGATTTTGCCTTCGCGGCTGTAGCGCGGGTACATGCTAAATGACCCTGTGCGCACATCCATCTGGCCCGCTTGCACAGTCTTTTTAGCCTCTGCCAGCGCGGCGTCCAGCGCGGTTTTAAGCTGGGTTTGCACCACAGCAGCGTCTGGGCCGTCTTTGCTGGTGTTCATGCTGATCATCAGCAAGTCTTGCTGTACCTCTACTGTGCCGGTGGACTGCAAAGAGACGACGTTTTGGGGTGTTTCCATGCGCATATTTTGAGAAAAACTAGGGATTACCGACGCAGACAGTGCGCAAGCTGCTATTAATTTTATAGCTCTTAACTGAGGATGAGGGTATTTCATATGAAAGTCCGTTGCAATTAAATGGCCACAGGGCGGGTGCCTAAGCTTATCTTAGCTGCCCTGAGGGGTTACTTTAGCTGTCCGCAGGTGCGGGCTGCAAGCCGCTAGGGCTTGCCTTGCGTGCGCAGCTCGCGGGTCAGTTGGCGGCGCATCTCGCTGCGCTGCGACTCGCTAAGGTGATGGTATGCAGCCGCCGCAGGCGACATCACTGCTGGTGCATTTAACGACACTGGCATCAAGGGCGCTGGGGGTAGGGGTAGCGCTGGCGCTGGCACTGGCACTGCCGCTGGGGCACTTTGCTGCTGTCGTACTGTGCTGCGCAGCTCGGCTCGGCGCTGGGCCTCACCCTCAGCCCAGGCGGGCGCTGCCGCAGTGGCGAGCAAAGCACAGGCACTTGCGCCCAAGGCGCTGCGCCGACGAATCCGTTGCAGTGGTACTAACATGGTGTTCACTTTTCTATAGCGCAATGCGCTACCTGTCCATAACGGTGCATCAACCCCGCAGGACTACAAGCTTAGGTCAAGCGCATGCAAAGCGCATGTACTGGGGGTGCAAAAAGTGTAACAGAGTGTCGTAACTCCATGATTTTGTTAGGTTTTATCCAAAAAGTGGGGTACAAACAGGCTCTGTTACATATTTACCTGAGAGGCGCTTTATGAACCAATCCGTGAAACCAGCTGACCGCATTTTGGTCGTTGACGACGATGCCCGCATCCGCGACCTGCTACGCCGCTACTTGGCCCAAGAGGGCTTTGAAGTCATCGTGGCCGAGGACGGCAAGGCGCTCACCCGCATCATGATGCGCGACCCGATTGACCTGATCGTGCTCGATTTGATGATGCCAGGCGAAGACGGCTTGTCCATCTGCCGGCGCCTGCGCGCTGCTGGCGACCGCACCCCCATCATCATGCTCACAGCCAAAGGCGAAGATGTAGACCGCATCGTCGGCTTAGAGGTGGGTGCTGATGACTATCTAGGCAAGCCATTTAACCCGCGCGAGCTGCTGGCCCGTGTGCACGCGGTGCTGCGCCGCCGCCC
Source organism: Polaromonas sp. (assembly GCA_031431335.1). Lineage (GTDB taxonomy): Bacteria > Pseudomonadota > Gammaproteobacteria > Burkholderiales > Burkholderiaceae_C > JAAFIP01. The sequence goes on from JANPDG010000002.1 coordinate 8,776, forward strand.
AGCCCATGAGGCACCCGGCGCGCCGTCCACTGACAACGAAACCGTCACTTTCGGGCCGTTTGACTTTGACATGGGCCAACGCACCCTGCGCAAAAACGGCGAAGAAATGCCGCTGACCACAGGCGAGTTTGCCATGCTCAAGGCGCTGGTGCGTCACCCGCGCCAGCCGCTGTCGCGCGAAAAGCTGGCCCAGCTGGCCCGTGGCCGCGAGTTTGAGCCGTTTGACCGCAGCTTAGACGTGCAAGTCTCTCGCCTACGCAAAATGGTAGAAGCGGACGTGGCCGCGCCGCGTTATATTCAGACCGTGTGGGGCGTGGGTTATGTGTTTGTGCCGGATGGCAAAAGCTAATCCTCTAGGCACCCTTTAAGCTTTAGTCTTTCACAGCGCAGTGCGGCACATCTGGTGATGTGCCGCACTGCGCTGATTTCACGTTTGGATCCCCATGGCCAGCATTGACGCTACCAGCCCTGCCCCGCTAGAGACAGCTCCAGCTCCGTTAGAAATGCGCAGAGCCGTGGCCAGTCGCGTGCGGCTATCCTTGTTTTGGCGCACCTTCTTTTTACTGGCCTTGCTGCTCATTGGCAGCGCCGCTGCTTGGTTGCAGACCTTTCGGGTCATTGAGACTGCCCCACAGGCCACCCAAAACGCCCAGCAAATCGCCTCATTGGTTAACCTGAGCCGCGCCGCGCTGGTCCACGCCGATGCTATCGCCCGCGTGTCCTTGATCAAGCAGCTCGCTGAGCTCGAAGGCGTGCGCGTGCTGCCGCGTGAGGCCACCGACAAATTAACCAACTTTGACACCAGCTCCCAGGCCATTCAAGTGACCAAAGAGCTTCGCGCCCGCTTAGGTAAAGACACCCTGCTGGCCCGCGAGGTCAACGGTGAGCCTGGCCTGTGGGTGGGCTTTGTGATCGAGGGCGACGCCTATTGGCTGCTCACTGATCTGTCGCGCGTCATGCCTGTCGCAGGCAAAACTTGGCTGATCTGGCTGATGATTGCCGCTGTGCTGTCGCTGGCTGGCGCAGCGCTGATCGCCCGCCTGATCAACCGGCCACTCAAGGCGCTGAGCTTTGCCGCAAGCCGCGTCAAAGACGGTAACTTTGAAGCCAGCCACCTAGACGAACGCGCCGTCACCAGCGAGATCCGCGAGGTGAACATGGGCTTTAACCGCATGGCTGCGCAGCTGGCAAAAATAGAGCAAGACCGCGCTGTCATGCTGGCCGGCATATCGCACGACCTGCGCACACCACTGGCGCGCCTGCGGCTAGAGACCGAGATGAGCGTGGCCGACCTGTCAGCCCGCGCCCACATGGCCGCTGACATCGAGCAGCTCGACAGCATCATTGACAAGTTTTTAGACTACGCCCGGCCTGACCAAACGCGCCTGCAGGCGGTGTGCCTCAACGATGTGTTAGAAGCCAGCTTGTTTGCGGTGCACGATGCAGGCGACATGCGCATCAACTTGGATGTGCCGCCCAATGTGTATGTGCTGGCCGAGGAGATTGAGCTGTCGCGCGTGCTGGCTAACCTGATTGAAAACGCCCGTAAATACGGCAAGTCGCCGCACATCAACGTGACCAAGCTGGACATCGTGGCGCGCATCAAGGACGACTGGGTGCTGCTCAAGGTGCGCGACCACGGTGTGGGCGTGAGTGAAGAAACTCTCAAGCACCTGACCCAGCCCTTCTTTCGCGGCGACGCCGCCCGCACCGAGGCCACTGGCGCGGGCCTGGGCCTGGCCATCGTAGAGAAAACCGTCCAGCGCATGGGCGGCATGTTCGCTCTGGCCAACACGGCATCGGGTGGGCTGGCGGCGCATATTAAGTTGCGTAAGGCTAAGGGCGGGTAGTTTCACTATTAAATTAATAGCTAACTATTGAATATCCGCGTCGGAAAAGTGCTTATTTTTCTTCCAAAAATACTTTCTACGACAAGAGATGACTCTGCACTCAATTCCGTTCGCGTTGAGCTGGTCGAAACGTTCTTACTTCGCTGGGTTGGTTGGTTTGCTTCGCCATTCCTAGCTTGGCCCCTCTCGCGCCAGAGCCTGTAGCGCTGCCGTACGCCCCGGTCTTCAGCCCGCTTCGCGGGTTCGCTGGTCGTTGGGGCTGGGTTGCGCAGATTGCATATTGCCAGAGTCGTTTTTGGGGAAATTTTAGCTAATTTTCCGACGTGGATATTTAATAGTTTGCTATTATTTTGATACTGACAACTGACTCTCAATTCACATCGGCTTGCAAGCCACTGCAAAATCTACGTGGTAATGCTCGTCGTGGCGCACCCAGGGTTTGGCCTTCATGAATCTTAGGTTTTTCTGCAGGTACGCGCCGCTGGGTGTGGCAAACAGTCGGGGCAGAAACGCTGGCTCGATAATGACCAAGGCTATGCCTGCTCCGCGAGCTTTGGCGGCCAGGTGCAGTTGCCTCAGGTGGTCGGACAGGGCTGCAAAGTCGATGCGGTAGTTGCCAAACTGGCCTTGGGCATTGAACTCGATGTCGTAGCCCAAACGGTTGGCCACGCTGGTGGGCAGCGCTACAGGCTGGCCTGCTGCATTGCGCACGGGTACAAAAAAGTCGACGGACAGGCCGTTTTGGTGGGTGCGGTGCGGCTTGAACTGGCCGCCTGGTTGCCAGCCAGTCTCGCCATACACATAGCTTGCGTCCGGGCTGCTTGATTGCAGCGCCGCATAAGACGCGGCCAATATCTCGGCCACTTTGGCATGCACATAAGTGCGCCCAGCGGCTGTGCCTAGCGCGCTATACGCTGCAAAATTAGCCCCATCGCCCGGCAGTTGCACGCCGCTGGTCAGCCGGCCTCGGCTAACTGTGCCGTAGCACTGGCTGTCGGCGGCATAGGCAGTTACAGCAGCCAAGGCAGCTATCAGCGATAGGCAGCCCTTAGCAATTGAAGAAAGTGCAGACTTGGCATATTGTATTAACCAGATTTCCAAAATTTTCAGGCAGTTTTCCGAGGTGGATATTAAATAGTTTGCTATTATTTTGATACTAGTAGCACCACAGCCCGCGCCTCCATGCTCAGGCCTTCGCCCACAGGGCCCATCTTTTCTGCGGTTTTGGCTTTCACGTTAACTTGCGCTAAGGCAATACCCAGCGCGGTGGCAATACGCTGGCACATGGCTGGGATGTGGGGGGCTAATTTTGGAGCTTGGGCGATGATGGTGCTGTCGATGTTGCCTATCTCGTAGCCTGCGGCGCGCACGCGGCTGGCGACCTCTTGCATCAGCACGGTAGAGTCTGCGCCTTTGAACTGCGCGTCGGTGTCGGGGAAGTGGCGGCCTATGTCGCCCAAGCCTGCGGCGCCCAGCAGCGCGTCGGTGATGGCGTGCAGCAGCACATCGGCGTCTGAGTGGCCTAGCAAACCCTTCTCAAACGGCACATGCACGCCGCCCAGCATGAGCTTGCGGCCTGCTACCAGGGCATGGGTGTCCCAGCCTTCGCCGATTCTAAAACTGCTGCTCATACGCTGGTCTTTCTGCTGTGCAAGATGGCTTCGGCCATGGCGAAGTCTTCGGGGTAGGTGACTTTAAAGTTTTGGGCGCTGCTGTGTACCAGCTTGGGTGCGTGACCCAGCGCTTCGACGGCGCTGGACTCGTCGGTGACGCTGGCTGCGTTGTGGCCTAGCGCGCGGGTGAGCGCGTCTACCAGCAAGCCAACTCGAAACATTTGCGGTGTGTGGGCCAGCCACTTGTCGGCGCGGTTCACGGTGCTGGCTACGCGGCCTGCATCGGCTTTTTTCAGGGTGTCGGGCAGCGGCAGCGCCAGCAGGCCGCCTACTGCGTCGTGTTGGCAGGCGTCAATCAGGGTGTTGATCTGCTCAGGGGTCACCAAGCAGCGCGCTGCGTCGTGCACCAGCACCCAGTCATGCGCTGTTGCGCCTTGGGCGAGCATGGCGTTTAAGCCGCCCAGCACGGTCTTGGCCCGCGTGTCACTGGCACACGGCGCTACCCAGTGGGTAGAGCCTACATGCTGGGCAAACAAATCGTCACCGGGCGCAATCACCGTCAAAGTCTCGGCAATGCGGGTCACTTGGGCAAAAGCGGCCAGCGTGTGCGCCACCATCGGCAGACCCGCAATGCTTTGGTATTGCTTGGGCAGCGCGCCACCAGCGCGGTTGCCAGTGCCACCGCAGGGGATCAAAGCAAAGATTTGGACGTTATTTTGGGGACTTGTGAGCATGGGTGTCTCTATCTTAAGCGTGTATTCTAAAATCAAGCGACTTGAATTGCTCAAGCTACCTCACACCCCACTGCACAGGCTTTGGGGTGTTTTGTATTTTCTGCTCCCAAACCCGATTACTTTTTAGCCTCGATCACAGTGGATTACCCCAAACTCTCCCCTGGCAAGCGCCATACCCTGCCCCGCCCCATCAGCTCTGCTGACTCGCTGCTTTTGGCCGAATTTTCCACCCGCGAAAAAGCTGCCGGGCGCATCACCGCTATTGTTACCGCCGACGCTACTGACGCGCAGCGCATCTTGGACGAGATGGCGTTTTTTGCACCCGACCTGCAAACCGTCATATTCCCCGACTGGGAAACCCTGCCTTACGACACCTTTTCCCCGCACCAAGACCTGA
>JANPDG010000003.1:0-2959 GCA_031431335.1 Polaromonas sp.
GTGTTCAATACCGGTAGCGCCCTAAGTCAGTCAGTTCAAGTGTGTGGGTGTCCCTGTCGCCAGGCGTAAGGATATGTCCCGTGCCAGGCGAGAGGGACACCCACACACGCAGACACCACGCCAGCGCATTCAAAAGACCTAAGCCAACCCGCCAAGCCAGAACACCGCAACCCAAGCAGCAGACACAGCCCAAAGTCATCTCACACAACACGTTTTCGGAAGAAAAACGAGCACTTTTCCGACGTGGATATTCAATAGTTTGCTATTAAATTAATAGTATTAATACCTAATCCACCCGCCGCAAACTGCGACTGAGCAACACCACCGGAATCAAACCCACTGCCACCAAGGCCAAGCAAGGCAACGCCGCTTCGCCCAAGCGCTCATCCCGGGCCAGCTGATAGGCCATGACTGCCAACGTGTCGTGGTTAAACGGGCGCAGTACCAGCGTGGCGGGTAGCTCCTTCATAACATCAACAAACACCAACAGCGTCGCCACCCACACCGAGCGGCGCAGCAGCGGCCAATGTACCCGCCGCCACAGCGCAAAGCCGATGACGCCCAGCGTGCGGGCGCTGTCGTCCATCGACAGCGGCACACGCGAATAGCCGCTTTGAATGCTTTGCAGCGCCACCGCACTGAATCGCACCAAATACGCCCACACGACGCCCAGTACCGTAGCGGTCACCACATAGCCCACGCCCCAGCTGGGCTGCGCCGCTTGCAGCGCGCCCACAGGTATCAGCAGCCCCACCACAATCACCGCGCCGGGCACAGCGTAGCCCATGCCAGCCAAGTTGACCACGCCGCGCGACAGCGCACTGGGCTGACGGCGCACTGCAAAAGCCATGGCCAGCGCAGTGGCCACGGCCAGTGCAGCGGCGATACCTGCTAATTTGACGCTGTTAAATGCCCACATGCCAAAAGACGCCCACGGCAGCGGCGCATCCAAGCTGCGCAAGCCATCCGCCAGAGGGCGCAGCATAAACAGCACTGGCAACACAAAGCCCAGCAACACAGGCAGGCCGCAGACCAGCCACACCGCCACGAGACGCTTGCCAGTCAACGCCACAGGTTGCGCATCCAGTCCGCCTGCGCGCGCGCCTTTGCTGGCCACAAAGCGCATGCGGTTTTGTGCATGGCGCTCTATTTTCAGCAGCACCGCCACGATCACCAGCAGGCACACCGCCAGCTGCGCCGCCGCCAAGCGCGAGTCCATCGCCAGCCAGGCTTTGTAAATGCCCGCAGTGAAGGTTTGGATACCAAAGTAGCTTGACACGCCGTAGTCGGCCAGCGTCTCCATGAGCGCCAGCGCCACGCCGGCAGCTATGGCGGGGCGCGCCAGCGGCAAGGCGATGGTTTTGATACGCCTTTTGAGCGGAGCGCCCAGCAAGCGCGCGGCCTCCATCAAATGGGCTGCGCGCTCGGCCAGCGCGGCGCGCGCCAGCAGGTACACATACGGGTAGAGCGTGACCACAAACACCAGCACCGCGCCGCCCAAGCTGCGCACCTCAGGCAGCACCCGGCCCTGCAGGCCCAACGCATTGCGCAAAAAGCTCTGCGCAGGCCCCGCGTATTGCAAAAAATCGGTATACGCATAAGCTACCACATAGGCGGGCATGGCAATCGGCAGCAGCAGCGCCCACTCAAATACCTTGCGGCCTTTAAAGTCAAACAGCGTCACCGCACACGCCGTAGCAGAGCCCAATAAGCCGACACCCAAGGCCACCATCACGCACAGCGCCAGAGAAGTGAGCGCATAACCCGGCAACACCGTACTGGCCATCTCAACCAAAATCTGCGTGCTCTGGGCGTTCCACTGCAGCACCGACCCCAGCACAGCCAACACGGGCAGCACGATCAGGGTGGCGATCAACAAAAGCAGAATGTGGTTTAAGCGGTTCACTGTGTGTAGTTTTTAAGAATTTAATACTGGACGCTAAGGACGCATAAACCCATCGCAATCTAAATGAGAATTGTAATCATCTAGAATAACCTGTATGTTTTTAAACTTACACCATTTGTCGGTGCAATACGCAGGCCGCACGCAGGCCGCTGTAGCAGACGTGTCGTTTGGCCTGACTGCAGGGCAAATTGGCGTGCTGATTGGCCCCTCGGGCTGCGGCAAAACTACCCTGCTGCGCGCAGTCGCAGGGCTAGAGCGCTTAAGCGCAGGCAAGATCGACTTATCGGGCGTGACGGTCAGCACTGCGAAAGAGTCGATTGCGCCTGAAGACCGCCGCATCGGCATGGTGTTTCAAGACTACGCGCTGTTTCCGCATTTAGATGTAGGGCAAAACGTAGGCTTTGGCATTTACGATTGGCCTAAAAAAGAACGCCAAGCGCGCGTAGGCGAAGTGCTAGACCTGGTGGGCCTGGGCGATGTGCGCCGCCGCTATCCACACGAGCTCTCAGGCGGGCAACAGCAGCGCGTGGCGCTGGCGCGTGCGCTGGCACCCAAGCCGCAGTTGCTGCTGCTAGACGAGCCATTTTCAAACCTCGATGTCGACCTGCGGGAGCGCTTGGCCCACGAGGTGCGCGGCATTTTAAAAACCGCTGGGGCTACCGCCCTGTTTGTCACCCACGACCAGCTAGAAGCCTTTGCCATTGGTGATGTGATTGGCGTCATGCAGGGTGGCGCGCTGCACCAATGGGCAGACGCCTACACGCTATACCACCGCCCTGCTACGCGATTTGTAGCCGACTTTATAGGCCACGGTGTGTTTGCCAAGGCGCAGGTCGAGCTGCACAACGAGGGCGGCGGCATCCACAAACATGTGGTCACGCCGCTGGGCGAGCTGCACGATATCAGCCCCGAGGTGCTAGAGGCTTTGCCCATTGGCGAGGTAGACGTGCTGCTGCGCGCCGACGACATCATCCACGACGACGCCTCCCCCGTACAAGCCCAGATTGTGCGCAAAGCATTTCGCGGCAACGAATTTCTCTACACCTTAAAACT
>JANPDG010000004.1:0-3463 GCA_031431335.1 Polaromonas sp.
TCGCCCGCTACACGCGGCGCGGCGGTGTCGATATCAACCCATTTCGGACAAGCTATCCGCAGGCTGTGCCATCGAATACTCGCTCGGCAAGGCAATGAATGATGCGCTCAATGCTATATATTAAGTAGCACTCAACGCATATTCCATAAAGGAAAAAGCCTATTCCTTTACTGGAAATTAGCTTCTGCGTCTGCGTGGCACAATTTGCAACTGCGATTTCACCTGCAAAGGCGCAGAAGTCACAATCACCGATTGCAACGGTAAATCCACTAACTGGTCAGCATGCCAAACGCGCACTTGTACCGCACCGTCGGGTACATTCTCAAAACTCACGATGCCCTCTGCATTCGTCTTCGCCGCCCATGGCGAATCGCTGACATACACACTGCCTCGCATAGAGCCATGTAAAAAGCAGCCCATTGAAACCGCGCTTTGCGCACCTGTTTTGTCCATCGTCACCTCTTGAAATTTAGCAGGTTTGCCTTCATCCTTGCCAGCTAAACGCAGCTCAAAACCGCCCGCGCTGCGCCCTGCGGCATAAGCCTCGGGCGTATTGGCAAAAATCGAAGCGGCTGGCGCGCCACGTACATGGTGATCCCAAGGATCGTTATTGACGAAACGCACCTTCGCGCCCTTGGCCACCACAGTCACAGCGGGAATGAATTGCATCTTCTCATTGGCTACAGTGGCCATGGCGGGCAAGGTGTTAGGCACGTTGCGAGCTGTCGAATGCACGAGCACGACCACGGCATCTTGCGCTGGCTTGCCATCGCGATCAAGCACACTGACCTGCACCGTGCCGGCATGCGCAGCTAGGCTGGCGCAAAATGCAAAATATAAGCCTAATCGGCTTCTACCCGTCATGTAACTTGCGCAGAGTGCTATTGATTTCATAGTAACTACCTTTTGATCATTTGACATTGATGATATCGCGATGCATCGGCGCGAGCAAGGCCAACATGCGGTTTTGGGCGCTGAACGGGATGCCGCGCGTGTTCATACTTTTTTGCAGCACTTCGACCAAGGCGTTGAAGTGGGTTTTGTTAATGTCCATATTGCTGTGCGCTGATTTCATATCGGCACCTTTATACACACAAGGCCCGCCAGCAACTTGGCAAAGCTGATCGACCAACTGCGCTTTAAAGTTAACTTGGTTGGTCTCTTTGAAAAACGGTTGCATGCGCGGATCGGCCAGCAAGCGCAGCATAAAGTCGTCCATGATGGCGACCAGCCCTGGCTTTTGACCGAGTGCTTGGTACAAAGCATCGTTGGCCAAAGCAGGACTGCTGGCCCAAGCGGAGAGCAGCAGGGCTAGAGCAGAAATGAGTTTTTTAATGGTGTGGTTCATAGTTTTAGGCTTTCGATGTCGGGCTGCAAATCTCGTGCATTAAAAAGCCACTTGGGCAGAAAAATAGGTGCCGGTTTGGCGGCGGCGATTGGTGGTGGCGGGCACGATGGTGCCTAGGTCTACATACGCAAGCGTGAGCGAGATGTTTTTACTGGGTGCCCAGACGATAAAAATGTCTTTCCAGTCTTGTGCGCCTAATCCATCGCCCAAACCTGCCGCTTGGCCTGCGCGCTCTAGGTTGTTGGGCATCTTGCGGTACTCAGCGCCAATCGCTAGGTTTTTGCGCAGCAGCAGCGCCACAGAAATCTCCGGCTGTATACGGTAGCTGTTGTTCGCACCGCCTAAGCTGGCACCAAAACCTAGTAATCCGTTTTGATTGGCCTTGGTCGCGCGCAGTGTCGCGTTGACCAGCACGCCTTGGCCTAAAAATAGCTTGGTGGCGTTCACATAATAGTCAACACCCGAAGTTTTTGCGCCCAACACGGTCAATGTAGGCTCCAGGCCGCCAGCACTGATGTCTTTAAACTGCACACCCGCCGCGATTTGTGGCATCAAGCTGTCACTGTCCAACACGGCGTCGCCTACCAGCTTGACCTTTGCACCAAAGATGGTTTGGCGCAGCTTAAAGCCAGGTTGGCCCAGCAGGGCTGCTCCCGTGATGCCCGTAGCAAATTCTTGCTGCGCCACAGACAGCTCGACGCGGTCATACACACCCAGCGTAGCGCCGTAGGTAGTTAGGCCGTAGTCTTTGGTCACCACGCGGGTCGCGTGAACGCTGGCACCGATCTCGGTTTCGCTGGCATTGCTGCCAATGACTGCCCAAGGCGTCAGGCCACCGCCAGCTGCGCCGTCTACCGAGCTTACGCCGCCAGTGAGCAGCAGTTTGCCAGTGTCTGCTTGGGCTAGGCCGCAAGTCAGGGCGCTCAGAGCCGCAATGGCCAAAGTTGTAAATTTCATTGGAGATCCTCGTGAACAGCTTGTATTGGTTTGCTTTTACTTCTACTTTTACTTACGTATGCCAACGCATATTGGATTCATCAAATTGCGAGCTGTCTTAAATTGCGTACTTTTTGAATCCACCCGACCCGAGCGCCGCGTAATGCATGGACTTGCTCAAAATCGGCAAGCCTACTGACCATTGACTCACTTTGTTATCTTAAGGAACCTCTCTATGCAAGCCAATTCATCATTTGCCATCGCCTCACGCCGCTCGTTCATGGGCACGGGTGGCAAGCTGTCCGCTGCAGGCCTAGCTCTGCTGGCGGGCAAAGACTCTTGGGCCCAGGGCAGCGGCGACATGGCCAAAGATGTAGGCATCTTGAACGTGGCACTCGGCTTAGAGCATGAGGCCATCAATGCCTACCAGTTGGGCGCTGGCAGCGGGCTGCTACAAAAGCCCGTTTTAGATATTGCAGTGAGCTTTCAAGGCCACCACAAAGCGCACCGCGACGCTCTGATAGCCACCATTCAAAAAATGGGCGGCTCGCCAATGGCCGAGAAAAAGCTCGAAGAGTACGCCAAGGCTTTGAAAGCAGATACGCTCAAAAACCAGGCCGATGTACTGGACTTAGCAGCCCGTTTAGAGCTGGGCGCCATCAACGCCTATCTGGGTGTGATTCCAGCGTTTGGCAGCGCGGCTAGCAAAGACTTGGCCAAAGTAGCAGCCCGCCTGGCCGCTGACGAGACTATGCACTACACTATTTTGACCAATGCGCTAGGCCGTCCGCTGCCAAGCGCTGCACTGAGCTTTGGCGCCTAAATGCACTGGCTGACGGCCCTGTCGCGCACTGGCAAACTCAGCGTTGCCAGCGCGCTGTGCTGGAGCGCGATGAGCGTTACCGCGCATGCTACGCCGCCTGCGTCTGCACTGACCACAAAAGGCAACGCCGTGCAAGGCAAAGCCATCTACGAGGCCAAGTGCAGCGCCTGTCACAGCCCAGATAACGACCGCGTAGGCCCCAAACATGCTGGGGTGCTGGGTCGCAAGGCTGGTGGCGTAAAAGGCTATGACTACTCGCCAGAGCTCGCACGCAGCAAACTGGTGTGGACGCAGGCCAAGCTACTGAGCTGGCTCACCGATCCTGAAGCGTTGATTCCAGGCCAGCGCATGGGATA
>JANPDG010000005.1:0-2155 GCA_031431335.1 Polaromonas sp.
CCAGCGTCTTCTTCGAGGTGGGCGCGCACTAGGCGCACTGATTTTTTAGTATCCCCGAGGTAAAACTCTATAGAACCGCCTTGCACCACCGGAATCTCAAATTGGCTGATCTGGTAGCCTTTGGGCAGGTCGGGGTAAAAGTAGTTTTTGCGCGCAAAAATGCTTTTTTCAGCAATGTGCGCACCGATAGCCAAGCCGAATTCGATGGCGCGCTGCACGGCGCCTTGGTTCATTACCGGTAGCGTGCCGGGCAGTGCTAAATCGACCGCGCAGGCTTGTGTATTGGGCTCTGCACCGAAGGCGGTGGAAGCGCGGCTGAAAATCTTGCTTTGGGTGGAGAGCTGAGAATGGGTTTCAAAGCCAATCACCACTTCGTAGCCGCGCACCAATAGGCTCAAATCGACCTGGCGGTCGTCTTTGAAGTCGGTTGCACAGGCGCTAGCAGAAGCGGTTGGCGCAGAGGTTTGTAGCGTGGCGTTCATGTTAAATGCCCTCCATGAAGGCGGGAGGTGTGCGGGAATGGAAATCCGTTGCCTGCTGCAAACGGTGCGCCGCATTGAGCAGCTTTGCTTCACTAAAGTAATTTCCAATCAACTGCATACCTACTGGCATATGTCCAGTGCCAAAGCCGACAGGAATACTCATGCCGGGCAGTCCTGCCAGTGACGCAGGAAGTGTATAAATATCTGCCAAGTAATTGGCTATTGGGTCATCAGATTTTTCACCAATTTTCCACGCTACAGATGGTGCCACTGGGCCAGCAATAATGTCACATTCTTTGAAGGCTTGTTGAAAATCGTCAGCAATCATGCGGCGAATTTTTTGCGCTTGGAGGTAGTAAGCGTCGTAGTAGCCGTGCGACAAAACATACGCGCCAATCATGATGCGGCGCTTGACTTCGTCGCCAAAGCCCTCTGCGCGCGTTTTTTTGTACATGTCGGTCAGGTCACCATAGTTTGCTGCGCGGTGGCCAAATTTGACACCGTCAAAACGGCTTAGGTTCGAGCTGGCTTCGGCAGGCGCTAGTGTGTAGTAGACCGGGATAGACAGCTCGGTGCGCGGGAGAGAGATTTCAACTAACTTCGCACCTAGTTTTTCATACTCACGTAAAGCTTCAGTGATTGCTTTTTCGACTGATGCTTCAGGAGAATTTTGTGCCTTCTCTCCAGAAGGTTTACGAGCCGTGTCAAAAGCACGTAATCTAGACCATTCTTTAGGAATGCCGATGCGCAAGCCTGCAATGCTCTCATTAAGTGAGCGCGAGTAGTCTTCGGCAGGCATGTCCAGCGAAGTGGAGTCGCGGTCCAGGTCGGGGCCGCACATAGCGGTGAGCAAGAGTGCGCAGTCTTCGGCGCTGCGCGCCATGGGGCCGGCCTGGTCGAGGCTAGAGGCGAACGCCACCATGCCGTAGCGCGAGGCGCGGCCGTAGGTGGGCTTGATGCCGGTGATGCCGCAAAACGCAGCGGGCTGGCGGATGGAGCCTCCCGTGTCCGTGCCCGTGGCAGCGGCGCACAGGCCTGCCGCCACAGCGGCTGCGCTGCCGCCCGAGGAGCCACCGGGCACGCGGCTGGTGTCCCAGGGGTTAAGCACTTTTTTGTACGCTGAGTTTTCGTTGGCCGAGCCCATGGCAAACTCGTCGCAGTTGAGCTTGCCCAAGGTTACCGCGCCCTGCGCCTCCATTTGGCTTACTACTGTGCTATTGAACGGTGAGCGGTAACCGCTGAGCATTTTGGACCCTGCGGTGGTAGCAAAGTCGGTGGTAACGAAGATGTCTTTGTGGGCAATGGGCACGCCCAGCAGCGGGGCGGCCTCACCAGCGGCGAGGCGCGCGTCGGCGGCGCGGGCTTGCGCCAAAGTGACGGCCTCGTCAGTGGCCAAAAATGCACCCAGGTGAGCGTGCTGCTGCATGCGCGCCAAATAGTGCTGGCTTAGCTCGACGGCAGAGACTTTTTTAGCGGCCAGTTGCTTGGCCAATTCGGCTACGCCAAAAGTATGCAGTTGGGTCATGGCGCGGCCTTATTCGATCACTTTGGGAACCAAAAACAGGCCCCGCTCAACAGCCGGGGCGCTGCGCTGGTTGGCGCCCCGTTGGTCAGGCTCGCTGGCTATGTCAGCGCGCAGGCGCAGGGCGATGTCATGGATCACGGCAACTGGG
>JANPDG010000006.1:0-22501 GCA_031431335.1 Polaromonas sp.
ACTCACCCACCATGCGCCGCGCTGACCGTCTGTTCCAAATCGTCCAAACCATCCGTGGTAGGCGTTTGACCACGGCGGCGTATTTGGCACAGCGGCTTGAAGTATCAGAGCGCACCATCTACCGCAACGTGGCTGATCTGCAGCGCCAGGGCGTGCCGATTGAGGGCGAGGCAGGCGTAGGCTACCGGCTAGGCAAGGGTTTTGACTTGCCGCCGTTGATGTTTACCACCGAAGAAGCGCAGGCTCTGGTTGCCGCTGTGCGCATAGCGCAAAGCTGGCTTGATCCGGCGCTAGCCGCCGCTAGCGTGGACGCGCTGAGCCGCGTAATGTCTGTCCTGCCCAGCGCCGAGCGCGCTGCCGCTGAGAGTCTGCTGGTGATGGTGCCTCCTGTTGGCCCAGATCCCGACACGCAGCGGGTGCTACAGCAACTGCGCGAGGCTGCACAGACCAAGCTTTTAGCCCGCCTGAGCTACTGCGACGCCACCGAGATACGTACTGAACGCACCGTACGACCGCTCGGTGTTTTTTATTGGGGCAAAGTATGGACACTGGCGGCATGGTGCGAGACGCGCAGCGACTTTCGCAGCTTTCGGGTTGACCGCATCAAATCGCTAGACGTGCTGGAGCGGCACTTTTGCGACGAGCCAGGCTGTAGTCTGGCTGATTTACTGCGCAGAATTGAAGTCGATGGTTGCTAGATGATTGAGTCGTATGTCTGTGTGCCACAAGATACTGGGTAAGTTTTGTACAAGAGCATGCCGACGGTGTTACTTCAGCTACGCGGCTGTCCCCCGTGTTGGCCTAGAGCCAACGACTCCTCCTTGACGCCGCTTCGCTGAAGTAACACCATCGGCCTGCTCTGTGACAGATTTGGCGATCAACCGCTGGTATCCCAAACTAACCCAGTACGCAGCTCTGGCGCTTGGGCAGTGAACAGCGTAGCGGCGTCAATGAGGAGGCCGAAGGCCGGGGGACAGCCGCGTAGCTGTTCACTGCCCAAGCGCCAGAGCGAGCACAGCAACATCGCACATATTAGCTACAAACTAAATAGCAAACTATCAAGCATCTGCGTCGGAAAAAAGACATTTTTCATAAAAAAACCCGCAAATAAATCTGCGGGCTTTTTTAATACAAGCTTCAACGGGCTCAGCCCGAACGAGAGCCTGACTTAGGCATGCTTTTTATCAAAGAACTGCTCATCTTCAGTCGAACCCTTCAGCGCGCCGGTCGATGCATTGGCCTCAATGGTGGTAGTCACTGAGTCAAAGTAACCCGTGCCGACTTCGCGCTGGTGTTTCACCGCGGTAAAGCCGCGCTCTGCTGCTTTGAACTCTTTTTCTTGCAGCTCAACGAAGGCTGTCATGTTGTTGCGGGCGTAGCCGTAGGCCAGGTCAAACATGCCGTAGTTCAGCGCGTGGAAGCCTGCCAGTGTGATGAACTGGTATTTGTAGCCCATGGCACCCAGCTCGCGCTGGAACTTGGCAATGGTGGCGTCGTCCAGGTTCTTCTTCCAGTTGAACGATGGTGAGCAGTTATATGACAACAACTTGCCTGGGAACTTGGCGTGAATCGCATCAGCAAACTGCTTGGCAAAGGCCAAGTCAGGTGTACCGGTTTCGCACCAGATCAGGTCGGCATACTCAGCATAGGCCAGGCCGCGGCTGATGGCTTGCTCAACACCGTTGCGGCTGCGGTAGAAGCCTTCAATAGTGCGCTCACCGGTCATGAATGGTTTGTCGTTGTCGTCTACATCGCTGGTCACCAGGTCCGCAGCTTCTGCGTCGGTGCGGGCTAGCAAAATGGTGGGCGTGCCCATCACGTCGGCGGCCAAACGGGCGGCTACCAGTTTAGACACAGCTTCGCGGGTTGGCACGAGCACTTTGCCGCCCATGTGGCCGCATTTTTTGGCAGCAGCCAATTGGTCTTCAAAGTGCACGCCTGCAGCGCCCGCTTCGATCATGGCTTTCATCAATTCAAATGCGTTGAGCACACCGCCAAAGCCTGCTTCAGCATCGGCCACGATAGGTGCAAAATAGTCCATGTAGCCAGCGTCACCGGGACCCTTGCCTTCGGCCCACTGAATTTGGTCAGCACGGGTGAACGTAGCGTTGATTTTTTTGACGACTTTTGGCACGCTGTCCACGCTGTACAGCGACTGGTCAGGGTACATCTCGCCATTGCTGTTGGCGTCGCCAGCGACTTGCCAGCCAGACAGGTAAATAGCTTTGAGGCCCGCTTTAACTTGCTGCATGGCTTGGTTACCGGTCATGGCGCCCAGGCTGTTAACAAACGGCTCGGTGTTGATCAGGTTCCACAGTTTTTCTGCACCGCGCTGTGCATGGGTGTGCTCTACTTTGATGGAGCCGCGCAGTTTAACGACATCAGCTGCGCTGTAACCGCGCTTAATGCCCTTCCAACGTGGGTTTTCGGCCCAGTCTTTTTCAATCGCTGCGATTTGTTGTTCGCGGGTTTGGCCGGTCCAGTTGGCTGTGCTCATGGTTCACTCCTGTAGGGATAAGTTAAAAATCGAAAGCCGATGGGTCTATGATAAGTCTTCTATAAGACTTATTGCAAGACTTATGTCTTATAGAAGAGTAATTCTAAATTCAATAAAATCAACAAGTTACGGCATAATTTCGCAATGCAGATTTAAATTTTCTATATTGAGAAAATATGCGGCATTGCAGCAATCATTATATTTCATCATAAGAAAACATAAATTCGCAATGTGAAAAGTCAGGCAGCACAGGTCGTTGTACGCCACCATCAAGCCGTTGGCCCGACTTTTTGCCCGACAATCGCAGGATGACTGCTGCCCTTCCCTCTGCCTCCAGCTACAAAGCGCCCACCGGGCCTTGGTATAAGCGCTGGTGGCGCGCCCAGAGCGCCGCACGGCAAGACCGCTTCGCCATGCTGGCCCCGCTTTTGGCTGTGCTGATGTTTTTGGCTGCTATTGTGGCGGCATTTGGCTATTTGCGCTTAGAGGAGATAGACCGCGAACAGGAGGCTGTCAAACGCGATGTCGAGTACGCCCAGCAGCGCCTGCGCCTGCGCCTGCTAGAGCGCCAAGAACAACTCATGCGCTTGGCGGCAGACGTGAGCAACAAAGAGATTGATGGCGAGGAGTTTGTCGCCCAAGCCGAGGCACTGGTGCAGCAGTACCCCGAGCTGCAGTCGGTTGTATGGATTGACGCCAAAAAGCGTATCAAAATGGGCTACAGCTCGCCCAGCATGCCCAGCGCGCTGGTGCGCCCTGCAGGAGAGACTGTCAAGCTGCCCGCCACCGACGCTACATTTAGCCTAGCGCGCGATGTACGCCAGCCGGTGTACTCCACCCCGTTTGACACAGGTACCGGCACGCTGGCCGTGCTACAGGTGCATGTGCCGCTGGCCGACGCGGGCCGCTTTGCCGGTGTGGTGGTGGGCGAGTACCAAATTGACGGGCTCATGCGCTACGCCATTCCCAGCGAGGTGACGGCAAAGTATGCGGTCGCACTGCTAAGCGATGACGGCAAAGTGCTGGCAGGCAACACCACGCCTGCGCGCAACGCAGCTGCCAAGTTTTTGCCATGGACGGCGCAAGACAACAGCTACGAGATCCCAGTCTCGCCCATTGGCAACGGCCTGGTGATTCGCGCGCAAGCCTACCGCACCTCGCTGGGTCTGGTGGGCAGTGGCCTGTTTTGGCTGGTGGCCGTGCTCAGCCTGATGACGGCGTGGATGCTGCTGGGCACCTGGCGGCACACGCGCAGGCGCATGCAGGCGCAATCCGCGCTGATCAAAGAAACCAACTTTCGCCGCGCCATGGAAAACTCCATGCTCACCGGTATGCGCGCGCTCGATATGCAAGGCCGCATCAGCTATGTGAACCCGGCCTTTTGCGCCATGACGGGCTGGGCCGAGGCCGACTTGGTGGGCCTGACTGCACCCTTCCCCTACTGGCCAGAGGAAGACCGCGAATCGCTCGCCGCCAAGCTCGAAGACGAGCTGGCAGGGCGTACTACACCGGGCGGTTTTCAGGTGCGCGTCAAACGCAAAGACAGCCATGTGTTTGACGCCCGCATGTATGTGTCGCCCCTGATTGACCCCAAAGGCGCGCAAACCGGCTGGATGACGTCGATGACCGATATCACCGAGCCCAACCGCGTACGCAAGCAGCTGAGCGAATCGTATGAGCGGTTTACCACCGTGCTCGAAGGCTTGGACGCTAGCGTATCCGTAGCGCCGCTGGGCAGCGCGGAGCTGCTGTTTGCCAACAAGCTGTACCGCCAATGGTTTGGCTCGCACACCGAAGGCCACCTGAACCTGGTAGCCCAAGCAGGACGGCCTGATGTGCCCAGGGGCGAGTCTGACGACGATGTGGATGTCATGGCCGGGCTGCCTGTGGGTGAGCTGACGGTAGCGCAAAGCGAGAACGCCGAGATTTTTATCCCTACTTTGGGTAAATGGTTGGAGGTGCGCTCGCGCTACCTGAGCTGGACTGACGGCCGATTAGCGCAGATGGTGATTGCCACTGACATCACGCCGCGCCGCCATGCCGAAGAACAGTCGGCCACCCAAGCCGAGCGGGCGCAGTCGGCCAGCCGCCTGATCACCATGGGCGAGATGGCGTCCAGCGTGGCGCACGAGCTGAACCAGCCGCTGACTGCCATTAACAACTATTGCAACGGCATGGTCAGCCGCATCAAAGGCAAACAGATTAACGAAGAAGATCTGTTGGCCGCGCTAGAGAAAACCGCCAAACAAGCGCAGCGCGCAGGCCAGATCATTCAGCGCATTCGCAGCTTTGTAAAACGCTCTGAGCCTAACCGCACGCCCAGCGATGTGACCACTATGGTGGGCGAGGCAGTGGAGTTGGCCGAGATCGAGCTGCGCCGCCGCAATGTGCGCCTGACGCACTATGTGGCTGCGCGGCTGCCCCAGCTGCTGGTCGACCCGATTTTGATTGAGCAGGTGCTGGTGAACTTGATGAAAAACGCTGCCGAGTCGGTCGACAGCGCCCAGCGGCCGAGCGCGCGGCGCAGCGTGGAGCTGCGCGTACTGCCCAGGCCCATGCCCGGCGCAGCCGAAGGCGCGGCGGCCAGCGTGGTTGAATTTACCGTCACCGATACCGGCAAAGGCCTAGCCCCCGAAGTGCTGGAGCGCTTGTATGAGGCGTTTTTCTCGACCAAAGCCGAGGGCATGGGCATTGGCCTGAATTTGTGCCGCTCCATCGTTGAATCGCACCAGGGCCGCATGCAGGCCGAGAACCTCTACAATGGAAGTGAAATTAGTGGATGCAAGTTCAGCTTTTGGCTGCCTATGCCGCAAGGCACTTTGGGCTTAGCCCAAGTCGGATCTGAATTCACTATTAAATAAATAGCTAACTATTGAATATCCACGTCGGAAAACCGCGTAAAAAGGCACTAAAAAATGAGCTTAATACCTAAAAAAGGCACTGTGTATGTTGTAGATGACGACGAGGCCGTGCGAGACTCGCTGCAATGGCTGCTCGAAGGCAAAGACTACCGTGTGCGCTGCTACGACTCGGCTGAGACGTTTCTAGCCCGTTACGACCAGCGCGAAGTGGCGTGTTTGATCGTCGATATTCGCATGGGCGGCATGACAGGCTTGGAGCTGCAAGACAAGCTGGTGGAGCGCAAGTCACCTCTGCCAGTGATGTTTATCACTGGCCACGGCGATGTGCCGATGGCTGTCGACACCATGAAAAAAGGTGCGATGGATTTTATTCAAAAGCCTTTTAAAGAAGAGCAGCTGGTCAGCTTGGTGGAGCGCATGCTCGAGCAAGCCAAAACCAGCTTTGCTGGCCACCAACAAGCCGCCAGCCGCGACGCGCTGCTGGGCAAGCTGACGGGCCGCGAAGCGCAGGTGCTAGAACGCATCGTCGCTGGCCGCCTGAACAAACAGATTGCCGATGACCTGGGCATCAGTATCAAAACCGTGGAGGCGCACCGCGCCAACATCATGGAAAAGCTCAATGCCAACACCGTGGCTGATTTGCTCAAAATAGCATTGGGTCAAAACACCCCTAAAGCTGCGGGCTAACTCAGCATGAGTGCCCAGATCATTGACGGCGTAGCGCTGTCAGCCCAGCTGCGCAAAGACGTAGCCAACCGTGCAGCCGCTCTCAAAACCAAAGGCATCACACCCGGCCTGGCTGTGGTGCTGGTGGGCGACAGCGCTGCCTCGCAGGTGTATGTGCGCAACAAAATCAAAGCCTGCCAAGACAACGGCCTGCACTCGGTGCTAGAAAAGCACGACAGCGCCATGACCGAGGCTGCCCTGCTCGCCTTGGTAGGCAAACTCAACAACGACCCGAGCATCCACGGTATCTTGGTGCAGCTGCCCTTGCCTGCGCATATTGACGCACACAAAGTCATTGAAGCCATTGCGCCACACAAAGATGTGGATGGCTTTCACGTGGCCAGCGCCGGCGCGCTGATGGTGGGCCAAAGTGGCTTTTGGCCCTGCACGCCCTATGGCTGCATGAAGATGCTGGAGTCGATTGGCTATCACCTTAAAGGCAAACACGCAGTCGTCATTGGCCGCAGCAATATCGTAGGCAAGCCGATGGCGCTGATGCTGCTGGCGCAAAACGCCACCGTGACGGTGTGCCACAGCGGCACCACTGACCTCAAAGCCATGACACTGCAAGCCGATGTGATCGTAGCAGCGGTGGGCAAACGCAATGTACTCACGGCCGATATGGTCAAGCCCGGTGCGGTGGTGATCGACGTGGGTATGAATCGTAACGACGAAGGCAAACTGTGCGGTGACGTGGATTTTGAAGGCGTGAAAGCCATTGCCAGCCACATCACTCCTGTGCCAGGCGGCGTGGGGCCGATGACGATCACGATGCTGTTGGTCAATACGATGGAAGCTGCCGAGCGGGTGGCTGGGGCTGTTTAACTGCTTTTGTGCCTTGATTAGCTTGGCCTCTCCTGCTTAAGGGGTAACCAACCCATATTGAAAACACACATCTTGGAAGAAAAAAGAGTGCTTTTCCGACGTGGATATTCAATAGTTTGCTATTAAATTAAGAGTACAAGCATCTACCGTGGCGACAGGTTCAAGCACGAGCCGTTGTCCATGGGCTCTGCACCCAGGGCTTTGCGGGCTTCGTCAGTAGCTTCGCAGTTGAGCAAAATGCCCAAGTACATGCGCCGCCAAAAGTCGCCGTCTCCGGGGCTGTTTTTTTGCAGGTTGGCGATATGGACCGTCTCAATTTTGCCTAGCAGCAGGGTGCGGTCTGCTTCGCTGTAGTCTTTGCGCAGTGGAGTGGTCATGAAGAGCTTTTTCAGCTCAGTGACGCTGCGGGTTTGGCCCCACAGGCTGGGCGTGGTGGACAGGATAACGCTTTCTTGTTCGATGCTTTGGGCCAGCATGCCGCGCAGTATGCAGCCGCGCTGGCCTTCGTTGTCGCCCTCAGGGTATTTGGCTGCGGTGAGCTGCAGGGTTTTGATCTGGCGCGCAGCTATTGACGGCATCATGATGCGCGAGGCACCGTAGCGCGCCTCAAGCTGCGCGGTACTGAGCGCGGCTATGGCGGGCGTGACGCCGGGCATGGGGCAGTTGGCAGGTGCGCTGCCTGCATTTGGGTTGAAATTGGGGTTGACGGATGCGTCAAATTTGGCAGGCGGGCTGCTACCTACCGCCGCTTCGAGATTGGCCTTGCCGCCGCCGATGACCACATTGCCCTGCCCACCGCCAATCACCACTTTGCCAGTGCCGCCGCCAATGACAACAGAGGCTTTGCCATCGGCACCGAGAACCGTGATGGGGCCAGTGATGACGGTGCCACTTGCGGGAGCTGCATTGCTTGCGGCATTGGCTGTCGCATTGCCAGCAGCGGAGGCGACCAATGGCGCGCGCGCACCGCCCGCCAAATTCCCACGCCCTTGCAGCGCCACAAACAGCGCTCCGCCCGCCAGCACCACTGCAGCCGCCCCCAAGCCCAGCGCCAGCCAAGTGCGCTGGCGCGCACCGCCCACAGTGACGGGCACCGAGATGGCGCGCCGGTTACCTGCGTTAGAGTGTGAGCCTATCCCCGCGCCTGACGCGGGTTGGCTGTAGTCGTCGCCATAGCTTGCACCACTGGTGCCGCCCGTGCTGCCTGATTTACCGCGTCTGCGCTCCACCAATCCCTCTGCGCCAAACTGCGGGTCAGGCACCGCGTCCAGCGCCGTCAAAAACGCCTGCGCACTGGCAAACCGTTTGCCAGGCTCTTTGGCCGTAGCTTTGGCCAGCAGCGCGTCTATCTGCGCACTGCTGCGCGACGGCTGCATCACGCTGATAGACGGCAGCGCGTCGTTCATCTGCGCCCACAGCACCTGGGCCACCGTGTCGCGCGCAAACGGGTCGCGCCCCGTGAGCATTTCAAACAGCACTAAACCCAGTGCATAGATATCTGCGCGGCCGTCTACGGCTTCGTTTTTAATCTGCTCGGGCGCCATGTAGCGCGGCGTGCCCGTGATGCTGCCCTCATGCGTGAGGCGCGTGTTGACGTCGTCCACAATGCGGGCAATGCCAAAGTCCAGCACCTTGACCTGCCAAGCCGCCACGTCGCGTTTGACCCGAATATTGGCCGGTTTGATGTCGCGGTGCACCACGCCTTTGTGGTGCGCGTAGGCCAGCGTTTGCGCCACGCTGCGGGCAATCGCGCGGGCATCGGTAAAGCTCAGCGCGCCCTGCACGTCTAGCAGCGTGCTGACGTCATCGCCCTCAATAAACTCCATCACAATGAACAAAAAGCCTTCGCCTGCGCGCTGGCCGTCCGCCACATGCTCGCCCACGTCCAGCACCTGCGCCGCGCCAGGGTGCGACATGTCCAGCGCCATCGCCGCCTCGCGCTCAAAGCGCCTGCGCATCACGGTGTTGTCCATGTTGCCAAACACCTTGAGCGCCACCAACTTGCCCAGGCCAGTCATCCGCGCCAAATACACCGCCCCCATACCGCCCGAACCAAGCTTGCGCACCAGCTCGTAGCGCCCCGCAATCAGCGCGCCTGCGCGCAGAGTGGTGGACTCGGTGCTAGGGTCGGTTAAAGGCGGTGGGCTCATACAGCCACCAGTGTAGGGGCAAATGAAGGGGGTTTAACCCGGCTTCGCAGTTGCATTTCGGTTTTTATACAAGCAAGTGACAAGCGTATGAAGAATGGTTTTTTCCAAGATTTTACGGCAGTTTTCCGACGTAGATATTCAATAGTTTGCTATATAAATAATAGTAATTTGGCTGGTTAACCTGTAATAACCAGGTCTGTGCGGCGACATACTGGTTATGACGCAAAACACCCCACCTACAGCCTATATTTGCATTCCTTCAGGCGACTCGCGCAGCGCCGTTCGAGCGGCCATGATGGCGATGAAAGTATTACCCCAGGATATCTTACCCAGTGTGAGCGATTTGGGGCAGCTTACACAGCAACTGCACGAAGACTCTAGCGCAGTAGCTTTTGTGGACCTCAGCGGCATGCGCAGTGCTGTGCCCCACATGCTGGCATTAGCCCAGCTGCTGACCACCGCACAAGCGCGTAGCCGGGTGATCTTGCTGCACACCGCTTTTGGGGTGTGGGCTAGCGATGTAAAGTGGGCTGCCGATTTGGGGTTCGCAGGCTTGGTGGCCCAGACAGATTCCATCAGCCTGGGTACAGAATCGCGCAGCGTGCTGGACACAGTGGCCAAGCTCACCTGGACAGCAGCCATCGCACCCGACGCCCTGACCCGCTATTTCAGCGCCATGCAAATCACCAGCAGCGCAGCAGGGCCACGCCAACTGATTCGCAAAGCCACTGGCCTGAGCGCCGAGGCACTGTGCGGTGCCATTGCCAGCAGCGTCAAAGCGCTAGACCGCACCTACCGGCTTAAAAGCTACCCGAGCTGCTTTTTAGGCAGTGACGCGGTCAGCTGGCTGGTCAAGCAATATGGCGTAGCCGCCGACCAAGCCGTGGCACTGGGCACAGCCCTACAGTCGCTGGGCATGCTGCACCACGTAGCGCACGAACAGCCATTTGCCAACACACCCAACTTTTTTCGCACCAACCTGTCTACCGCCGCTGACCGCCAGCCATTGGGCACGCTGCTTAAGGTGCTGTCGTCTAAAGCAGGCGTCCAGGTCAAAGACCGCATCTACCTGGGCAAACTTTATCCAGCCTGCTTTGTAGGTTCAGAGGCTGTGGACTGGATTACCCAACAAACCAAAGTCAAACGCCACGACGCCGAGATTATTTTGAACCGACTGTACCGCTTGAATATGATCGAGCACGTAGTGCAAGCGCACGAGGTGCGTGACGGATTATTCTTTTATCGGTTCATCTGAAAATATCACTCGCGAATATCTTTTGCCTCGACATCCGTCACGTCCCCGGTACGCACCCGTGTAGGCTTTTGCGTGCCTGACTCAAACGCGCGGTCAAAGCTCTTGCGCGGATTCATGCGGCTTTGCATGGCGGCGCTCATGGCCGCGCTAAAGGGGTTGATCGGCTTGCCTGTGAGCTTGCACCACACAGCGCGCACGCACCACAGCGCCAGCAACACCACCACCATGATCAGCAGACTAACTGCCAACACCATTGCAGCGGCCAGCATGATGAGACGAACGAAGAATTGAAAGATGGTGTGCATAGGTTGAATGCTAACGTGGTTGGGTATGTGCGCTTACAGCTTGGCCTTGGCTTTGGCCACGGCGGCGGCTACAGCACCATCCGCACCGTCTGTTGGCTCCGGCCCCAGGGCAACGCCTGCCCCAGACTGCGCGCTGGGCGTCTGACCGCCAAACTGAAACACGCCCGGCTGGTGAATCGGGTCGACCTCGACCACGATCGTGCTCTTGGGTAAAAACTTGCCCTGAAGAATCAAGGTCGAGAGCGGGTTTTCAATGCGCTGCTGAATCGCCCGCTTCAGAGGCCGCGCGCCAAACACAGGGTCAAATCCAACCTTGGCCAGCTCTGCTACTGCAGCGGCTGACACCTCTAGCTCCAAGTCCATTTTCTCCAGCCTGCTGGTCAAGGTTTTGAGCTGAATTTTGGCAATCGACTCGATATTTTTAGCATCCAGCGCGTGGAACACCACCGTCTCGTCAATGCGGTTTAAAAACTCGGGGCGCAAGTGGGTTTTGAGCTCCTCCCACACCGCTTCTTTAATGACATCATGCGGTTTGCCCACCATGCTTTGAATCAGGTGACTGCCCATATTGCTGGTCATCACAATCACCGCATTTTTAAAGTCCACGGTGCGGCCCTGCCCATCGGTCAGGCGGCCATCGTCTAGCACTTGCAGCAGCACGTTAAACACATCAGGGTGTGCTTTTTCAATCTCGTCGAGCAAGATCACGCTGTACGGTTTGCGGCGTACCGCCTCGGTCAAATAGCCGCCCTCCTCGTAGCCCACATAGCCCGGCGGCGCGCCGATCATGCGGGCCACGCTGTGCTTTTCCATAAATTCGCTCATGTCAATGCGAATCAAATGGTCTTGACTGTCAAACAAAAAGCCAGCCAGCGCCTTGCACAGCTCGGTCTTGCCCACGCCTGTGGGGCCAAGGAACAAAAAACTGCCCGTCGGGCGGCCAGGGTCAGACAGGCCAGCCCGCGAACGGCGAATGGCGTTAGCCACCGCCGTGATGGCCTCGCTTTGCCCCACCACGCGCTCGTGCAGCTTGGCTTCCATCACCAGCAGCTTGTCGCGTTCGCCTTGCATCAGCTTGGCCACGGGGATGCCGGTAGCGCGGGCTACGACTTCGGCAATTTCTTCGGCGCCCACCTTGGTGCGCAAAAGCGTTGGCGCGGTAGATGTCTTAGATTTTTTATCCTCTTTGTCCTGCGCGTCTTTGTACTGCTTTTCTAGCTCGGGCAGCTTGCCATATTGCAGCTCGGCCACCGCATTAAAGTCGCCTTTGCGGGTCAGCTCTTCGATCTGAAAGCGCAGCTTGTCCATCGCCTCTTTGATGTGGGCGCTGCCCTGGGCTTGGGCTTTTTCGGCCTTCCAAATCTCGTCTAAATCAGCGGCTTCTTTTTGCAGCTTGGTGATTTCTAGCTCAATCAAACCAAAGCGTTTTTTACTTGACTCGTCCTTCTCGCGTTTAACAGCCTCACGCTCAATTTTGAGCTGGATGATGCGGCGGTCCAGCTTGTCCATCACCTCCGGTTTGGAGTCGATTTCTATTTTGACTTTGGCTGCCGCCTCGTCAATCAAATCAATTGCTTTGTCGGGCAAAAATCGGTCGGTGATATAGCGGTGGCTCAGCTCGGCAGCGGCCACAATGGCCGGGTCGGTAATCTCCACACCGTGGTGCACTTCGTATTTTTCTTGCAGGCCACGCAAGATGGCAATGGTGGCTTCGACCGTCGGTTCACCCACCAATATTTTTTGAAAGCGCCGCTCTAGTGCGGCGTCTTTTTCAATGTACTTGCGGTACTCGTCCAGCGTGGTGGCGCCCACGCAGTGCAGCTCGCCGCGTGCAAGCGCGGGCTTGAGCATATTGCCTGCGTCCATCGCACCCTCGGCCTTGCCTGCGCCCACCATGGTGTGCAGCTCGTCAATAAACACAATGGTTTGGCCTTCGTCTTTGGCCAAGTCTTTGAGCACGTTTTTCAGGCGCTCTTCAAACTCGCCCCTAAACTTCGCCCCCGCCAACAGCGCCGCCATGTCCAGCGACAGCACGCGCTTGCCTTTGAGCGACTCGGGCACTTCGCCGCTGACAATGCGTTGCGCTAAGCCTTCGACAATTGCCGTCTTGCCCACACCGGGCTCGCCAATCAGCACAGGATTGTTTTTGGTGCGCCGCTGCAGCACCTGGATAGCGCGGCGAATCTCGTCGTCGCGGCCAATCACCGGATCGAGCTTGCCCATGCGCGCGCGCTCGGTCAGGTCCATGCAGTATTTCTTGAGTGATTCACGCTGGTCTTCGGCATCGGCACTGTCCACGCCCTGCCCGCCGCGCACGGCGGTGATGGCCGCCTCCAGGCTTTTTCGGTTCAGGCCATGGTCTTTGGCTACTTTTGCAATGTCTTGTTTGCTGTCAGCCAAGGCCAAAAAGAACAGTTCAGCGGCAATAAACTGGTCGCCGCGTTTGATGCTTTCTTTCTCGGCCCCTTGGATCAGCGCGGTCAAGTCGCGGCCCACGGTGATTTGCTCTTGACCCTGCACCTGCGCCAAGCGCTTGACCGCCGCGTCAGCGGCCGACTGCAAGAGCGCCACATTCACCCCTGCGGTCTGCAGCAGCGCACGGGGCCCGTCTGTTTGGCGCAGCATGGCGGCCAACACATGGGCAGGCTCGATATAGCCGTTGTCATTGCCCAAGGCCAGGCTTTGCGCCTCGCTCAGGGCTTCTTGGAATTTGGTGGTCAGTTTGTCTAGGCGCATGGTGTTTTCTCAGTCTAGCTTACAGCTTAGGCGTAATTATGAATTTTCAAGCCCCTTGAGCGGCCCCGCATTGATGCAAATCAACCCTGAAGCGCCGAGCATGCAAGTCACCCTAAAATCAGCATATGAACATTCACCAGCTCAGCATCAACTACTTACAGGAGCAAGACCGTATTTTGGTGCGTATCAACACGCTCGAATCTGCTGAACTGCGGCTGTGGTTCACACGCAGGCTGACTTTAGGCTTAACGCCGCTGCTGCGCAAGATTGTGGCGCAGCATGTCGCCACGCAAGAAGCGATCAAATCACCCCATATCTCGCCCACCGCCACAGCCGATGCCTCAACCCAGCAGCTTTTGTCTGAGTTTAAAAAACAAGAGTTGCTGCAAAAATCTGACTTTGTCACCCCATTCAAAGACCAGCCGGGCCGCCTGCCACTGGGCCCCGAGCCGCTGCTGGTCACCGAGGTGAACGTTACGCCGATGGCCAATGGTCAGCTGGAGATGGTGTTCAGCGAAAAGCTGCCTGACTTGGCTCAAAGCACTAAGCCGCGCAGCTTCAAAATTGCGCTAGAGGCCAACTTGACACATGGTTTTATGCATTTGTTAGACAAAGCCGTAGCCGTGTCGCTGTGGCACGAGGCTACGCATGCAGGCGCAGAGGCTGGGGTACGCAGCGCCGAAATGCAAGGTGATGCCGCTAAGCCCAAATACTGGAACTAGCCCTGAATCTGCTCTTTGAGCTTGTGACTGGCGTGAAAGGTGACCACGCGGCGCGCTTCGATAGGAATAGCCTCACCTGTGCGCGGGTTGCGGCCTGGGCGCGGAGCTTTGGTGCGGATTTGAAAGTTGCCAAAGCTGGAG
The DNA here is from genome assembly GCA_031431335.1 of Polaromonas sp. Classification (GTDB taxonomy): domain Bacteria; phylum Pseudomonadota; class Gammaproteobacteria; order Burkholderiales; family Burkholderiaceae_C; genus JAAFIP01. Next base: position 14,219 of record JANPDG010000006.1, read on the forward strand.
ATTTTGACATCGGTGCCTTCCACCACGCTGTTGGCAATCAGCTCAAAAAAAGCGTCAATCATGTCTTTGGATTCGCGCTTGTTTAAACCGATCTGGTCAAACAACAGGTCTGCCAACTGCGCCTTGGTCAGCGCAGGGGTCTCTAGGCTTTCAACAGTAAACTCCATCCAATACTCCTATTATTATAGCAAACTATTCAATATCCACGTCGGAAAACTGCTTATTTTCTTACCCAAACACATGGTTTAAGCACGCAGCCTGCCTGCCACATCTGATTGCAACTGCGCAAGCACAGCGGCCACGCAGGACTCAATCTGCTCTTCCGTCAGTGTGGCATCCAAGCTGCCCAAGGTCAAGCGCACAGCCAGGCTTTTCTCGCCCTGCTCCATGCCTGCGCTGTTCTCTTTAGGACGGTAAACATCAAACAATAGGGCGTCTTGCAGCAACCCGTGGGTGGGCGCAGCATGAATAGCCGCCATCAGCGCGGCATGGCCGACGCTTTCGCGCACGATGATGGCAATGTCGCGCTCTACCTCTTGAAATTTGCTCAAAGTGGCTGCCATAGGCAAGTCACGCTGCATCACGGCCGCTAAATCTAGCTCAAACATCACTGGTGCTTGGGGCAACTCGTAGCTCTGCTTCCAACGTGGATGCAGCTCGCCGATCACGCCCACCTCTTTGCCGTCGACCATCACCTTGGCGCAGCGGCCGGGGTGCATGGCGGGGTGCTCAGTTGCGACAAACGTAGCTTGCAGTGGAGCGAGTAAATTCTCCACATCGCCCTTCACGTCAAAGAAGTCTGCGGCGGCGTCTTTAGCGCTCCACTGGCGCTGCACGGCACCGCCAAAGGCCAAGCCTGCAATGCGCAATGGCTGGTGAATGCCAGCGACCTGTGTGTCACTCGTCAACACCTTCGCGTCGCGCATGAACACGCGGCCTAGCTCGAAGATGCGCACGCGGCTGGCTTTGCGGTCCAGGTTGTGCTTTAAAATTTGTAGCAAGCTGCCCAGCAGCGACGAGCGCATGACGCTGAGTTGGCTGGCAATCGGATTAAGCAGTTTAATGGGGTTCGCGTTGCCTGCCAATTCGGTTTCCCAGCGCTCTTCGACAAAGCTGAAGTTAATCGTCTCTTGGTAGCCCTGCGCGGCAAGCGAGCGGCGTATGGCGAAACGGCCTTTTTGCGTCTCGCTGCGTACTTGCGGTGCTATTGGCGCAATCGGCAGCGACGTAGGCAAGTTGTCAAAGCCCACCATGCGCACCACCTCTTCAATCAGGTCTTCTTCAAGAGTGATGTCGAAACGGTACGGCGGCGGGGTGACAGTGATGACACCGCTTAGCTCAGTGGCGGGCAGACCTAGGCGTTTAAAAGCATCCAAACACTGCTCGGCTGTGACTGGCATGCCAATGACTTTGCCCGCACGCGCTACGCGCAGCTGCACGGGTGTGCGCACAGGCATGCTGGGCTGCTGGTCGTCCATCGGGCCAGGCTGGCCGCCGCAGATGTCCAGCACCAGTTGGGTAATGCGCTCAATATGCTCCACGGTTTGCGCAGGGTCTACGCCGCGCTCAAAACGGTGGCCCGCGTCGGTGCTGAAGTTAAAACGGCGCGAGCGGCCTGCCACAGCCTCGGGCCACCAGAAGGCGGCTTCGATGTAAATATTTTGCGTATCGTCCGTCACCGACGTGCTGTCGCCGCCCATGATGCCTGCTAGCGATTCCACAGCTTGGCTGTCAGCAATTACGCCGACTTTGTCGTCGATGGTGATGGTATTGCCGTTGAGCAGCTTGAGCGACTCACCCACTTGGCCCCAACGCACATCTAGGCCGCCGTGAATCTTGTCGAGATCAAAAATATGCGACGGACGGCCCAACTCAAACATCACGTAGTTAGAAATATCCACCAGCGCCGTCACACTGCGCTGCCCGCAACGCACAAGGCGGTCAACCATCCACTGCGGTGTCTTGGCCTTGGTGTTCACGCCTTTAACAATGCGGCCTGAGAAACGGCCACACAAATCAGTGGCAGATATTTTGACAGCGAGTTTGTCGCTGTGAACGGCAGCTAATGTAGGAAAAATGGGGGCTTTAAGCGACGCGCCAGTAATTGCCGACACCTCGCGCGCCACGCCATACACGCTCAGGCAATGGCCAAGGTTAGGTGTGAGCTTGAGCGTGAACAGCGTATCGTCCAACTTCAAATGCTCACGCAGGTTCATGCCAATCGACGCATCAACAGCCAGTTCTAGCAAACCGCTCGCGTCCTCGTCAATCCCCAGCTCTTTGGCCGAGCACAGCATGCCTTGGCTCTGCACGCCGCGCAGCTTGCCCAGGTGAATAGCAAACGGCTTACCGTCAGCGCCCGGTGGCAGCAACGCACCCACAGTGGCCACAGGAATACGAATGCCCACGCGCGCATTGGGCGCGCCGCAGACGATGTTAAGCAGTGTGCCTGTACCCACATCGACTTGGCAGACGCGCAAACGGTCAGCATCAGGGTGCTGCGCGCACGCCTTGATCTCGCCCACCAGCACGCCCGTAAAAGGCGGCGCAGCAGACGCAGTCTCTTCCACCTCCAAGCCCGCCATCGTTAGCGCGTCGGCCAACTGCTGGGTGGATAGGGGTGGGTTACAAAACTCTCTTAACCAACTTTCAGGAAATTGCATGGTGGATCACTAACTAAATTAATTCGGGGTCCGAACTTCCGGACGCAGAGGACGCAAAGGTTACGCAAAAGACGCAAAAGGAATACAAAAGAAGAAAGAGGGGTTTTCAGACTCGCAAAAAAATCAAGATTTACTTATCGCAAATATATAAATTTGGTATTTATCAAAATTTTGTATTTGATTTTGTATTTCTTTTTTGCGTCCTTTGCGTAACCTTTGCGTCCTCTGCGTCCGGATGTTCAGTATTTGTATGTCTACTGGAACTGCGACAAAAAGCGCACATCGTTTTCAAAGAACAATCTCAAATCGTTCACGCCATAACGCAGCATCGCCAAACGGTCGATACCCGAGCCAAAGGCGAAGCCAATGTATTTCTCGGGGTCAAGCCCCATGTTGCGAATCACTGACGGGTGCACTTGGCCTGAGCCTGCCACTTCAAGCCAGCGGCCAGCCAGCGGGCCGCTACTGAAGGCAATGTCGATCTCGGCGCTAGGCTCTGTGAAGGGAAAATAACTTGGGCGAAAACGCAGAGTCAAATCGTCAGTTTCAAAAAACGCTTTGCAAAAATTAAGGAACGTGACTTTGAGGTCTTTAAAGTTCACGTTCTCGCCAATCCACAAGCCTTCAAACTGGTGGAACATCGGTGAGTGCGTTGCGTCCGAGTCCACGCGATAGGTACGACCCGGTGCAATAACGCGAATCTCGGGCATGGTGCCGTTTAAGGCTGCTGCAGCATGCTTTTTGGCGTGCGCCACGGCGTAGCGTGTTTGCATGGGGCTGGTGTGGGTGCGCAGGCAGTATGGCAGGCCCTGCTCGTCGTTCATGTCGACATAGAAAGTGTCTTGCATCGACCTTGCGGGGTGGTTGGGTGGGTTGTTGAGCGAGGTGAAGTTAAACCAGTCGTTTTCAATCTCAGGGCCGTCGGCTACGTCAAAACCCATGCTGTTGAAAATACTCTCCACGCGCTCCCAAGCCAGCGCAATGGGGTGCAAACCACCCTGCCCGCGTTGACGGCCTGGCAGGGTTACGTCTAGCGCTTCGGCTTTGAGCTGCTTTTCTAGTTCGGCATCTGCCATGGCTGCACGGCGCGCAGTCAGCGCGGCTTCTACTGCCTGCTTGGTCACGTTAATGGCTGCGCCGCGTGATTTTTTTTCGTCTACAGACAACGCGGCCATGCCCTTCATCAGCTCGGTCAACTGGCCTTGTTTGCCTAAAAACAGCGCCTTGGCGTTTTCTAAATCAGCTGGCGTGCTGGCGGCGGCAAAGGCGGCTTGGGCACTGGATACGATGGAATCTAAATCGCTCATGGGGCTAAAAGAAGAGTTAAAAGAACCACTAAAAACGAACAAGGGCTAGTGCCTTTACAAGCGCTAGCCCTTTATTTTTGCGCAAGCAGCTGCTGCAGGAGCAGCGGCTTGCAGCGTGGATTAAGCAGACAAAGTAGCTAGCTTGGCTTTGACTTGGTTAACCACGGCAGTAAATGCAGCCATGTCATGGATAGCCATGTCTGACAACACTTTGCGGTCGATTTCGATACCGGCTTTGCGGATACCGTTGGCGAACTGGCTGTAAGTCAGGCCGCAGGTACGGGCTGCTGCGTTGATACGCGCAATCCACAACTGACGGAAAACGCGCTTTTTGGCGCGGCGGTCGCGGTAGGCGTATTGGCCCGCCTTCATGACCGCTTCTTTTGCGATACGGAAGACGTTGCCGCGACGACCGCGGAAACCTTTAGCGAGGGCTAGAACTTTTTTGTGACGGGCACGGGCCGTAACACCACGTTTAACGCGAGGCATAGTATTTCTCCTTGTTCGTCTAAGTTAAGCGACACCCATGCCGGGCAACATTTGTGCAACCGAGGCCATATTGGTCTCATGCACACCGATTGCTCCACGCAAGTGACGTTTGTTTTTGGTGGTCTTCTTAGTCAAGATGTGACGTTTGAAGGCTTGGCCGCGTTTAACGGTACCGCCTGGACGAACGCGAAATCTCTTTTTCGCGCTGCTCTTGGTCTTCATTTTGGGCATTGTGATGCTCCTTCATTTTTATCTCGTGAGGTGACTGCAAATTCCTTGCAGGCTTGTAGACCCCGAGCGTTAAGCGACTGGAACGCATCAAAAAATTAGCTATGCAACTTAAATTTCAATGCGTTGACTGCCGCATTTGCAATGCATCGGTGACCGGTACCGAATACAGCAAAGCCTTTGATTATAAACGATATTTAGCATCCCCAGCACACCTTTTGAGCCCTAAAACATACCGCAAGATGTAAATAGGGCTCCGAAGAGCCCTATTGGAGAGTGCATCAGTAGCTTACTCAGCTACAGGTGCTGGTGCTGGTGCCGGTGCAGCCTCAGGCTCGGCTGCCGCTGTTGGGGCTGGCGCAGGCTTGATCACCGCTTTATCAACAGATTTAGTATCTTGCTTAACCTCTGCTTTAGCGTCAGCAGGCTTTGCGCTACCTGCTTTTTTCTTGCCCGGTGCAATCATCATCACCATTTGCTTGCCTTCAAGCCTGGGCATGCTCTCGACGATGATGCTGTCTGCCAGCTCGTCTTTCAGGCGCATAAGCAGCGCCATACCCAGTTCTTGGTGGGTAATCTCGCGGCCACGAAAGCGCAAAGTGACTTTGACCTTGTCGCCGTCGTCCAAAAAGCGGCGAATGTTGCGCAGCTTGATGTTGTAGTCGCCATCATCGGTTCCGGGGCGAAACTTGATCTCTTTGATCTCAATGACAGTTTGTTTGAGCTTGGCTTCGTGCTCTTTTTTCTGTTCTTGGTATTTGAACTTACCGTAGTCCATGATGCGCACCACGGGCGGCGTGGCTGTAGCCACAATTTCAATCACATCCAAGTCCAGCTCAGAGGCTTGGCGCATGGCTTCCATCATGGTCATCACGCCCAAGGCTTCGGCATCTGGGCCTAACACGCGCACTTCGGGCGCCATGATTTCACGGTTGAGACGGTGTTTGCGCTCTTCGCGGTGGTAGCGAGAGGGACGGGGCGGGCGAGGCGGGCGCGGTGCCAAGGGCCGAAATGGTGCGGTAGCGATGGTTCAAATCCTTATAAATCACTATTCAAGCATAGTTGCTTTCAGCTACCAAAAAAGTAGCTGGTAATGCACGCCCTACAAAGGTTACAAGCCAAAATTTTGTGAATTTAAGCTTAGCTTTAAACTTTGGCGGTAATGTCTGCGACGATCTTTGCAACAAAGTCGTCCACTGGCATAACGCCTAGGTCCACGTTGCCTCGGGCGCGCACTGCAACGGCGCCAGCTGCCTTTTCTTTGTCACCTAAAACTAGGATGTAAGGCGGCTTTTGCATCGAATGCTCACGTATTTTAAGGGTAATCTTCTCGTTGCGTAAGTCGGTGGCGACTCTAAGCCCTTGACTTTTCAGCTTTTTAGCCACATCGGCCACGTAATCGGCCTGTGCATCGGTGATTCCGCAGACCACCACTTGCGTGGGCGCTAGCCAAACCGGCAGCGCGCCGGCATGCTGTTCTATCAAAATACCGATAAAACGCTCCAAGCTGCCCACAATGGCGCGGTGCAACATCACTGGGCGCTGTCTAGAGCCATCTGCGGCCACATATTCAGCATCCAGCCGCTCCGGCATAGAGAAGTCGACCTGCATGGTGCCGCACTGCCACTGGCGGCCTAACGCGTCTTTGAGGGTGTATTCAATCTTCGGGCCATAAAACGCACCGTCGCCGGGCGATATTTCGTACTGGCAGCCGCTACTCTTGAGCGATTCGATCAGCGCTGATTCGGCTTTGTCCCAGCTCTCATTGCTGCCAATACGCGCCTCAGGGCGGGTGGCTATTTTGTAGATGATGTTGTTAAAGCCAAAGTCGGCATACACCTTTTGCAGCAGCGTGGTGTACTGCGTACATTCGTCCAAAATCATGTCTTCGGTGCAAAAGATGTGTCCGTCGTCTTGCGTAAAACCGCGCACGCGCATGATGCCGTGCAGCCCGCCCGTGGGCTCGTTGCGGTGGCATTGGCCAAACTCGCCGTAGCGCAGCGGCAGGTCGCGGTAGCTTTTGATACCTTGCTTGAAGATCAAAATGTGGCCGGGGCAGTTCATGGGTTTTAGGGCATATTCGCGCTTTTCACTCTCGGTGGTGAACATGTTGTCGCGGTACTTGTCCCAGTGGCCGGTTTTTTCCCATAGCGTTTTGTCAATGATTTGCGGGCCTTTGACCTCTTGGTAGCCGTTGTCTTGGTAGACGCGGCGCATGTACTGCTCCACCTGCTGCCACAACGTCCAGCCCTTGGGGTGCCAAAACACGGTGCCGGGCGAATGCTCGTCAATGTGAAACAAATCGAGCTCGCGGCCCAGCTTGCGGTGGTCGCGCTTTTCGGCTTCTTCCAGCATTGTCAAATGTTGTTGCAACTCTTCTTTGCTCGCCCAAGCCGTGCCGTAGACGCGCTGCAGCATTTCGTTGCGGTGGTCGCCGCGCCAATAGGCACCGGCCAGCTTCATCAGCTTAAAGTGTTTGAGCTTGCCTGTAGACGGCACATGGGGGCCACGGCACAGGTCTTCAAACTTGCCTTCGCGGTACAGCGACACATCTTCGCCCGCCGGAATGCTGCCAATAATCTCGGCCTTGTACAGCTCGCCCATGCCTTTAAAGTATTCAATCGCCTCGTCGCGCGGCAGTACGCGGCGTGTGACGAGCTCGTCTTTGTTGGCCAACTCGGTCATCTTCTTTTCTATCGCGCCTAAGTCCTCAAGCGTGAACGGGCGTTTGTAGGAGAAGTCGTAGAAAAAGCCATTTTCAATCACTGGACCAATGGTGACCTGCGCATCAGGGAACAGCTCTTTGACAGCGTAGGCCAGCAAGTGGGCTGTGGAATGGCGAATGACGTCCAGGCCATCAGCGTCTTTGGCGGTGATGATGGCCAGCGCAGCGTTGCTGGCCATGACGAAGCTGGTGTCAACGATTTTGCCGTCCACCTTGCCAGCCAGCGCCGCTTTGGCCAATCCAGCGCCAATCGACAGAGCCACATCGGCCACAGTCACTGGGCCTGGGTAGTCGCGTATCGAGCCGTCGGGTAGTGTAATTTGAACCATGGTGTGAATTTAAAAAAGGTAATCTGAAACAAGAAACGCGGCATAGGTGCCGCGTTTTACTTTAAAAACTGTAGCTGCTGGGGCAATCTACGTGCGGACTCCGGCCGAATTCGGCATAAAAAGCGTACGCGTAGTTCGCGGTGTCATAACCAGCAATGCCTTTCTCGTTCTTAAGTTGTGTAAAACCATAAACAGATTTTACCTTGCATCTTAGCCTTGGGCTTATTGTGAGTGATGGAGGTTTTTAGGATCTCTTATTACTACTAATTTAATAGCTAACTATTGAATATCGACGTCGAAAAAATGCTCGTTTTTCTTCCAGAATGTGTGTTTTGAATATGGACTGGCTTGTTTGTTAAAACAAACCCCATCTCACTCACCCCATTTTTGGAAGAAAAATAAGCCTGATTAGTTACCTGCCTCAGACAAACGCAGAATTTGCATCGGATGGGGTTGAGTCGTCACAGCCGCCCGAAGCAACCGAGGCACCATCGCAGCCAAGTTATAGCGGCGATTAAAGCGATAGGCAAACTCCGCCAAAT
>JANPDG010000007.1:0-14958 GCA_031431335.1 Polaromonas sp.
AGTTCTGCGTCGTCGACCATGTCGCATTTGTTCAGGAACACGATGATGTACGGTACGCCGACCTGGCGGGCTAGCAGGATGTGCTCGCGGGTTTGGGGCATGGGGCCGTCAGCGGCGGAGCAGACAAGAATAGCGCCGTCCATTTGGGCTGCGCCGGTGATCATGTTTTTGACATAGTCGGCGTGGCCTGGGCAGTCTACGTGGGCGTAGTGGCGGTTGGCGGTCTCGTACTCGACGTGGGCGGTATTGATCGTGATGCCGCGCGCTTTTTCTTCCGGTGCGGCGTCGATCTGGTCATAGGCTTTGGCAGTGCCGCCAAACTTGAGCGCCAGCACTGTTGTGATGGCTGCTGTGAGCGTGGTCTTGCCGTGGTCAACGTGGCCAATCGTGCCTACGTTGACGTGGGGCTTGGTACGCGTGAATTTTTCTTTACCCATTTTTATCGCTCCGAAATTTAAACGACTAACAAATTATCAAAAAAACTATTTCGACCCAAGCTTTGAAAACAATTTTCAAAGCTTGACCCATAACTGGTGCCCATTGCGGGAATCGGACCCGCGACCTCTCCCTTACCAAGGGAGTGCTCTACCACTGAGCCAAATGGGCAAACTTAAACTGACACATCCAACATAACTGTTGACCCATGGAGCGGGAGACGGGAATCGAACCCGCGTCATTAGCTTGGAAGGCTAGGGTTCTACCATTGAACTACTCCCGCACTCAATGCCATCGAATCACTTTGCAATGACTTTTATAGGCATCAAAACGTGAAATCCAAACGCTCCACAAATCAACAATCTATCTATCCGTGCATGGTGGAGAGAGCTGGATTCGAACCAGCGTACTCGTAAGAGGGCAGATTTACAGTCTGCTGCCATTAACCACTCGGCCATCTCTCCACGGCGAACCTCGGAATATACCATGGTTTTAGCTATTTTGTCGCCTCATCGCAAGATCACAACGTCTAAATGCGTTTACGGCCAACCATTTAAGGAGCACACACACAACGTTCCGCTTGCACTGTCGCAAGCGTCTTTTGTGCACTGGTTTTGGTGATTTTTTGAGCAGTTTTCCGACGTGGATATTAGATAGTTAGCTATATATTTTATAGCTAAAATCTCAATCTTTGACCTGACGTGCCAATCGCATGACCGTCGTGCCCGCACGCAATTGACGCAAACTTGGCATGATCAATGTGCAGTGATCGTATGGCGTCACATGAACCGTGCCGCCATCGCTTGCTAACTGCGTTCCAGCGCGGGGAATGCACTGCAATCCCCGCCAATCTTCGCTGAATGTGAGCGATTGGCTTTGCGCTATCACCGCGTGCGTCACCTCGACTGCCAGCTGCTTTACAGACGCCAAGGCCTGCCAATGAGGCGGCAAATCTTCAGGACACACGCTGTCAGAGTGATGCAGAAATCGGGCAACGACGTCCATTGCCACATCCACACTGGTTTTATCCCCATGAAAACCACACTCCACTAGAAGCGCATGCGCCTGACCTGCAAGCAGGCCATCGTTACGCCCGTTTCTGTCCAAGTCAGGATCGCTGAAGCGACCGTAATCGCGCATCCTCATGCCATCCTTGTGTCCCGCATCGACCACGATATGCGCCGGCGAACCCATCGCAAAAGCAAGTCGCAAGTTACGCGGCTGCACCCCCGTCAGCAGCAATGGCAAACCGCTTTCATGCATGGAGTGCAGGTCAAGCAGCCAATCTGCCTGCTCGACAAAGGGCCGAAGCTCCAGCGCTCGCCTGCGCTCTTGGCTATTTGGTTCAGATAGCTTGGCATCGCACCAAACACGGTTCATGTCCTCGTCAACAAAGCGTGAATCGTCATGACTTTTTACATCAAACCGGTTAAAAGCTGCTAAATTACAAAAAATAAAGGTTAATTTACCTTTACTAGGCCTTACTTTAGCCTTCAGCAGATTGATCAAAGCCCAGGCACCACACAGTTCATTACCGTGTAGTAGGGCCGTGATCAGTACATTGGGGCCCTGCATACCGCTGTCAAACTGCCACACACCTTCGGTACCCGTATTGCCATTAGCGTAGCCGCTCAAATCCGGGACGGCGAGTTCAAACTCCATCGAATCTCCCTTCTGGATGCTATTTATTCTTTGATTTTGGCAAAGTCGACGATTTTCTTGTACTTGACTGTTTCTTGCATTAGGTAATTTGCGGCATCTTCTTTACCAGTAAACAGCGCAGCCCCAGAGTCTTCTAGTCTTTTACGCATAGCCGGATCTTGTAGCCCGTCTTGAAGCGCCTTTTGCAGTTTGGCTGTAACTGCTGATGGCAGCCCCTTAGGCCCGAGCAACATAAACCACGAGCTCATATCCAAGCCTGCGAGCTGCGGTTGCTCGGCCAAAGCCGGGATATTGGGCGTGACTGCGTTACGCTTAAGTTCTGATGTACCTAAAGCAATCACTTTCCCGCTTTTAATATGAGGCAAAGCCGAGCTGAGCACAAATACACCAAAATCTAAATTATTGCCAACGAGGTCGTTGGTTAACGGTGCCACACCCCGGTACGGAATATGTACCATGAACAAATTAGCTTGCTCTTTGACCATTTCACCCGTCAGATGCAACGCCGTGCCGACACCTGATGAGCCATAGCTGTACTGTCCAGGTTTTGACTTCACCAGCTTGATGAATTCATCGGTTGTTTTGACGCCTGTTTTGACTGATGCCACAAGTGCCATAGGCTGCGAAGCCACCAGCCCAATAGGCGTGAAATCCTTGGTGCCATCGTAGCGTAAGGCAGGATTAATTAATCGGCTAATCGCCACTTCGTTATTCGCACCCAGCAAAAGTGTATAGCCATCTGCTGGAGCGTTCACAACTTTTTGTGCTCCAACTGTACCACCCGCACCACCTACATTGTCGACGATCACCGTCGCTTTGAGCTGCTTGGCAAGCATGTCGGCAACGACGCGACCTGTCAGATCTGTGCTGCCGCCAGGCGGATAGCCCACCACGATGGAGATCGGTTTACTCGGGTAATCAGCTTGCGCGAAGGCATAGGTCAGCGGTGTGCCAGCAAGGACAAGCACGTATGCAACGCGAGTCCAGTGTAAGCGAATGGTGTACGTGAGCATAGCGAGTTCCTATTTTGTAAGTACGATGATTATCATGCCGAGCAGACAACACGCTATGCGCTAAACGCAAGCTGGCATGCGTTTAGCGCAGGCAATAAAAAAACCACCCGAAGGTGGTTTCCAAAGAGACTGACTGGATGAGTGCGTCATTAACGCTTTTGGCGGTATTTGCGCAAAGCAGCGATTTGCGCTGCCATCACTGCAAGCTCAGACTGCGCTTTAGCGACGTCAATCTCGCCTTTGGCATTGTCCAACGCCTCTTTGGCTGCGGCCATAGCGGCGTTGGCCTTCTCGTCGTCCAGATCTTTGCCGCGAACTGCAGTATCTGACAGCACCGTGACGCAATTTGGTTGCACTTCAAGTAAGCCGCCCGCCACAAAGACAAACTCTTCGGTACCGTCAGCTTTTTCAATGCGTACTGAGCCTGCTTTAATGCGGGTGATCAGCGGTGTATGGCGTGGGTAAATGCCCAGCTCGCCAGCCTCTCCAGGCAAGGCCACAAATTTGGCCTCCCCTGAGAAGATCGACTCTTCGGCGCTTACGACATCAACGTGAATGGTGGACATAGTCTTCCTTGCCGTTTGCTTTAAGCAACCTTCTTGGACTTCTCGATAGCCTCATCGATCGTGCCTACCATGTAGAACGCTTGCTCTGGCATGTGGTCGCACTCGCCGTTCACAATCATCTTGAAGCCGCGAATGGTCTCAGCCAAGCTGACGTATTTACCAGGAGAGCCAGTGAACACCTCAGCCACGTGGAAAGGCTGGCTCAAGAAGCGTTGGATCTTACGGGCACGGGCCACACTCAATTTGTCTTCTGGTGCGAGCTCATCCATGCCCAAGATGGCAATAATATCGCGCAGTTCTTTGTAGCGCTGTAGCGTGCCCTGAACTGCACGGGCAGTTTGGTAGTGGTCTTCGCCCACAACGTTAGGGTCAAGCTGGCGGCTGGTTGAATCGAGTGGGTCCACTGCAGGATAGATACCCAGCGATGCGATGTCACGGGACAGCACCACGGTGGAGTCCAAGTGGGCAAAGGTGGTCGCTGGTGATGGGTCGGTCAAGTCATCAGCTGGTACATACACAGCCTGAATGGACGTGATGGAACCTACTTTGGTCGACGTAATACGCTCTTGCAAACGGCCCATCTCTTCGGCCAAGGTGGGCTGGTAGCCCACAGCAGAAGGCATACGGCCCAATAGCGCGGACACTTCGGTTCCGGCCAAGGTATAGCGATAAATATTATCCACGAAAAACAGCACATCTTTGCCTTCGTCGCGGAACGACTCAGCAATGGTCAAACCAGTCAAGGCTACGCGCAAACGGTTGCCTGGTGGCTCGTTCATCTGACCGTAGACCATGGCTACTTTGGATTCTTCGAGGTTCTTCAAGTTCACCACGCCGGAGTCTGCCATCTCGTGGTAAAAGTCGTTACCTTCACGGGTACGCTCGCCCACACCAGCAAACACGGACAAGCCGCTGTGCGCCTTGGCGATATTGTTGATGAGTTCCATCATGTTCACGGTCTTGCCTACACCGGCGCCACCGAACAAGCCGACCTTACCGCCTTTGGCAAACGGACAAATCAAGTCAATCACCTTGATGCCGGTCTCTAGCAACTCTTGCGAAGGGCTGAGTTCGTCATAGGTTGGTGCCTTGCGGTGAATCGATGCTGTGTGTGTCGAAGCGACCGGGCCGCGCTCGTCAATGGGCGCGCCCAGCACATCCATGATACGGCCAAGTGTGGCTTTGCCCACAGGCACTTGGATGGAGTCACCGGTGTTAGACACCACCATACCGCGGCGCAAGCCGTCAGACGAGCCGAGCGCAATAGTGCGCACAATGCCGTCGCCGAGTTGCTGCTGCACTTCGAGGGTCAGCGTAGAGCCGTCCATCTTCAGGGCGTCATAAATTTTAGGCATCTTGTCGCGTGGAAATTCCACGTCAACCACTGCGCCGATACACTGAACAATCGTTCCGTTAGCTTGGGCCATTATTCGCTCCAATTAAATAATCAATAAATCTTGTTAGACCGCTGCCGCACCGGCAACGATTTCGGACAACTCTTTGGTAATCGCTGCTTGACGGGTCTTGTTGTAAATCAACTTCAACTCGCCAATTACGCTACCAGCGTTATCGGTGGCCGACTTCATGGCCACCATGCGCGCAGACTGCTCTGAGGCCATGTTTTCTGCTACTGCTTGGTACACCAGCGACTCCACATAACGCACCAGCAAGTCGTCAATCACGGCTTGTGCATCTGGTTCGTAGATGTAGTCCCAACCATGCGCTGTTTTTTCAGCTTGCAACTTCTCTTGCGATAGAGGCAATAACTGCTCGACCACGGGCTCTTGCTTCATGGTGTTGATAAAACGCGTGTAGCACAAGTGCACTGATTTGACCTCGCCTTTGACATACGCATCCAGCAGCACCTTGACGGGGCCGATGAGTTTGTCCAAATGCGGTTTGTCGCCCAATTGGGTAGCATGTGCTACCACTTTAGCGCCGACACGGTTTAAAAAGCCTAAGCCCTTATTACCGATAGCCACTGCCTGCGCGCTGATGCCTGCAGACTGGTTAGCACGCAGCTGGTTAGTCACCATGCGCAGTACGTTGGTATTCATACCGCCGCACAAACCTTTGTCGGTACTTACTACGATAAATCCGGCAGATTTGGCTTCGTTCGTTTTCATGAACGCATGCGTGTATTCTGGGTTGGCTTGGCCGAGATTAGCGGCCATGTTACGGATTTTCTCGCTGTAGGGACGGGCAGCCCGCATCCGCTCTTGCGCTTTGCGCATTTTGGATGCAGCCACCATTTCCATGGCTTTGGTGATCTTCTTGGTGTTTTCTACCGATTTGATCTTGCCGCGTATTTCCTTACCTGCTGCCATGTTGGCTCCTGTTTAGGTAGGGGAAATTAAGCGAAGGTTTTCTTGAACGCAGCCACTGCGGTGTTCAATTCAGCTTCCGCGTCCTTGTCCATCGCTTTGTCAGCTTCCAGCTTAGCCATCAATGGTGCGTGCTTGTCTTTGAGGTAAGCGTGCAAACCATGCTCGAATGACAAGATTTTTTTGACTTCGACATCGTCCATAAAGCCTTTATTGACAGCGAACAGCGTAGCACCCATAGTGCTAACAGACAGTGGACTGTACTGAGCTTGCTTAAGCAGCTCGGTTACGCGGGCACCACGGTCTAACTGCTTGCGGGTTGCCTCGTCTAGGTCAGACGCGAACTGCGCAAACGCGGCCAATTCACGGTACTGAGCCAAGTCGGTACGGATACCACCGGAGAGGTTTTTGATCAGCTTGGTTTGTGCTGCGCTACCTACGCGAGACACCGAAATACCGGCGTTAATGGCGGGGCGAATACCAGCGTTGAACAACGAGGTTTCCAAGAAGATCTGGCCGTCGGTGATCGAGATCACGTTGGTCGGCTCGAAAGCTGAGACGTCACCGGCTTGGGTTTCAATGATTGGCAATGCGGTCAATGAACCTGTTTTGCCTTTGATAGCGCCTTTGGTGAAGGCCTCGACATAGTCGGCGTTCACGCGGGCAGCGCGTTCAAGCAAACGACTGTGCAAATAGAATACGTCGCCAGGGTAGGCTTCGCGGCCCGGTGGACGGCGAAGTAGCAAAGACACTTGGCGGTAAGCCACAGCTTGCTTGGACAAATCGTCATAAACGATCAGTGCGTCTTCGCCGCGATCGCGGAAGTACTCGCCCATCGTGCAACCAGAGTAGGCTGATACGAATTGCATAGCGGCAGACTCAGAGGCAGTAGCGGCAACTACGATGGTGTACTCCATCGCGCCAGCTTGCTCGAGAGCACGCACCACATTTTTAACGGAAGATGCCTTTTGACCAATCGCCACGTACACACAGGTTACGCCTTGGCCTTTTTGGTTGATGATGGCGTCAATCGCTACAGCCGTTTTACCGGTCTGGCGGTCACCAATGATCAGCTCGCGCTGACCACGACCGACTGGCACCATCGAGTCGATGGACTTCAAACCGGTTTGCAGTGGCTGGCTAACAGACTGACGTGCGATCACGCCGGGCGCAACCTTTTCAATCACGTCGGTCATCTTGGCATTGATGGGGCCTTTGCCGTCGATAGGCTGACCCAGAGCGTTGACCACACGGCCTTTGAGCTCAGGGCCCACCGGCACTTCCAGAATGCGACCCGTGCACTTGACGGTGTTGCCCTCGGAGATGTGCTCATACGCACCCAAAATCACGGCACCCACGGAGTCACGCTCCAGGTTCAGCGCCAAGCCATAGCTGGGCTGACCGTCAGCATCGGCGGGGAATTCGAGCATCTCGCCCTGCATCACGTTGGACAGGCCGTGGATACGGCAGATGCCGTCGGTCACGGACACTACGGTACCTTGGTTACGGATGTCGGCGGCGCCAGACAAGCCTTCGATACGGCTTTTCAGCAGTTCGGAAATTTCTGCGGGATTGAGTTGCATGGCTCGTTCCTTCTATAAATTAATGTTGCTCTGAGCGGCGCTGAATAGCTAAATACAAGATTTAGGCGGTCAGAGCAACTTTCATTTGATCTAAACGGGCTTTGACTGAAGTGTCTAGCACCTCATCACCCACCACCACACGAATACCGCCAATGAGCTCCGGCTCTATGGCTACTGTCAGGTTCAGCTTGCGGCCAAAACGCTTTTCCAACAAAGTAGATACATCAGCCAACGCAGCACCGTCGATAGCGAAGGCGCTGTAAACAATGGCATCTGCTGTACCACCTTGGGCATTTTTCAATGCACGAAACTGCACAGCGATCTCGGGCAGTGCGTTAACGCGGCCGTTGTCGATGGTGGTTTCAAGGAAGTTTTTACCTTGCGCTGGCAAGTTAACCTTAGACACTGACGTCAGCAGCTCCAGCACTTGGGCTGCACTGGCGTTAGGGTTGCTGGCAAACTGCTGCAGCTGCGGGTTCGCGGCCACGGCAGTGACGGCGTCTAGCCACACAGCCGTGCCTGCCAAGTCAGACTTGGCGGCCTTGAACAACGCTTCAGCGTAAGGGCGGGCGATGGTGGCGAGTTCGGCCATGGCGTGTCCTTACAGCTCGGCCTTGAGGCGGCCCAACAAATCGGCATGCACACCAGCGTTAACCTCTTTGCGCAAGATCTGCTCAGCACCTTTGACGGCGAGGGCAGCGACTTGCTCACGCAGAGTTTCGCGGGCTTTGACGGTTTGTTGGTCAGCGTCGGCTTTAGCAGCGGCGATGATTTTGTTGCCCTCTTCGGTGGCTTTGGCTTTCGCCTCTTCCACAATCGCTTGAGCGCGACGCTCAGCGTCAGCCAAACGGCCGGCGGTCTCGGTGCGCGTTTTGGCCAGCTCTTCTTCGACGCGCTTGTTAGCGGACGATAGATCGGCTTTGGCCTTGTCGGCAGCGGCTAGGCCCTCGGCAATTTTGGCGGCGCGCTCATCGAGCGCCTTGGCCATCGGTGGCCAAATAAATTTCATTGTGAACCAGACCAAAATCAGGAACACAAACAACTGAACAATCAGAGTGGCGTTAATGTTCACGTCAACATCCTTAAAAGTGATGTGGATTGTGGGCGAGAGGTTTTTTCAAACCCGAAGCCCACAGTCACAAAGACGAGAATTACTTAGCCGCAGTGGCCGCAGCCAAACGGGCGATTTGGCCCAAGAATGGGTTAGCAGTAGCGAACCACAGAGCAATACCGGTACCGATAATGAATGCAGCGTCGATCAGACCAGCCAGCAAGAACATCTTGGTCTGCAACTCGCCCATCAACTCTGGCTGGCGCGCAGCGGATTCGAGGAACTTGGAGCCCATGATGCCGATACCGATACAAGCACCCAAAGCGCCCAAACCGATGATCAAACCTGCTGCCAATGCCACAAAGCTAATAACTTCCATGATGATTCCTAAATATAAAAGGGAAGGTTGAGAAAAAAACTAACGGGAAACTTGGTATACCAAAACTGCGCGTGACTTGGGGTCAATGCGCATCATGCGCCTGACCGATGTACACGAGCGTGAGCATCATGAACACAAAGGCCTGCAACACAATAATTAAGATGTGGAAAATAGTCCATGCTGTGCCTGCGATAATGTGTCCGAGCACCATGGCCACGGCACCGTCCAGGAACAATACACCCAAGATGGCCACACCCAAAACCACAGCAACACGCGCCATCGCACCCATATTGCGAGTGGCAAAGAGCGCCAGTGTCAGAACCACTAAAAATGCAACCAAGGACCAGATGCTCAGAGTCCATGCGCCACCCATCAAGGCGATCAACATGAATATCAATTCACCTGCGTACATGTTACCAAACAGTCGCATACCGTGCGAGACTGTTTTGGCAACGAATTCAATCATTTGCATGGCAAAGTTAGGCAACCAAAGCAACGGGTGCGCGCCAAAGGGGGCACTGAACAGCTCGTGGATCCAGCCGCCCACGCCTTTGACTTTGACGTTGTAGACCAAGCAGACAATCAGCACACCCAATGACAACGCCATGGTGATAGACAAGTCAGCCGTGGGCACAACACGCATGTAAGCATGGCTTGGGTCGCCGCCCGCTGCAGCCACCACATGCTCCCAAACCCATGGCAACAGATCGACTGGCAGCATGTCCATGGCGTTGAGCAAGAATATCCACACAAATACGGTGAGTGCCAGCGGCGCAACCAGCTTGCGGCTGTTGGCATTGTGCACGATGCCTTTGGCCTGGGCATCCACCACTTCAAAAAGCATTTCGACCGCAGCCTGAAAACGGCCTGGCACGCCCGAAGTCGCTTTGTTAGCGGCTTTCCAGAGCAAAAAGCAACCCAAAAATCCCAGCACAACGCTGTAGAAGATAGAGTCGATATTGAAGACAGTAAAGTCAACAACGCTGGTTTGCGCCTTGTTTTGCCAATGCGTCAGGTGGTGAACAATGTATTCACCGGATGTTGGGCCTTGTCCAGAAGCTGCCATCTTGTTGTTACCTAATTCAATTCACTCAAATATTAACCACAGGTTTCGGCTTGTAAACAGCCGCCACCCCATACACCATCATCGTCAAAATCACGCCTATCAACATAGCCAACCAACTTAGGTCGGGGATAAGCTGCGGCGCAGCAAAAAACATTGCTACGCTCAGACCGATTTTGACCATCTCCCACAGCATAAAGCCCATCGCTGCGCTCACTGCATTCAAACTTGTCACAGGTGACATGATGCCCCGCGCGAGTACCGCAGCAGGAAGAATCACCATCAGCGCGCCGTAGCCCGCTGACATTGCCACCCATTTGTCACCACTGATCAGCCATGCACCTAGCGCAATAACCAACCCTGCAATGACTTGCCACCCGATCACGCGCCAGGGGGAGACTGACGGCGACTTTTCGCGCAGGGCACGGACCTCTTCGGCTGTCCACTGCTTAAAAACAGGTTCTTCTGCTTCATCGTCCGCCGTATCGTAACGATGGGCATCAGGCATCTTATTCATGCAGGGTTACACCAGTGTTACAAGCGGGCAAATTTAGCTAAGCCTCTGATTATACGTAGAAACCCACCTCTGTCGACAAATTGTTAGAAACCTAGCTCGCCATGGGTGCTTTTACGATGCTTATTGCGTGCTTTGTGGCCAAATACAAGGCTAATTTCGAATGGTTGCATCGCCTTTGGTTTTCGCGCCACAATTTGCCCTCACTGCAGTGCCCTTGATTTATCATTTTTAAAGCTACCCCTATGTACGATATCGCCAAACTTCTCCACCTTATCAGTGCCATCGTGTGGATGGGCGGCATGACGCTCATGCTGTTTGCGCTGCGCCCTGCAACGCTCGCCGTCATGGAGCCACAGCCTCGCGCACGCCTGATGGCCGAGGTATGGCGCCGCTTTTTTGCTATGGTCGCCGTAGCCGTGGTAGTTTTGTTCACCACTGGCACCCATCTCTACACCCAAACTTTCAAGGCCGCCAAAGCCGCTAGCGGCGCGGGCAGCGTGCCGCTGGGCTGGAACGTCATGCTGGTGATCGGCTTGGTGATGATGCTGATGTTTGGGCATATTTACTTTGCCAGTCTGCCTAAGTTCAAGCGTGCTGTGGCCGCCGCCGAATGGCCTGCTGCAAATGCTGTGGCAGCCAAGATTCACACCATGGTGGTAGCCAATTTTGTACTGGGCTGGGTAGCGATTGTGGCCGTACGCTTGGTAAAGTAAAGTCAAGTGAGTATTTGATTTAGGATCGTAAAAATGGCATTTTTCCGACGTAGATACTTAATAGTACGCTATTTATTTAATAGCAATTATGGTATTTAAAGCGACTTAGTTGCGCTGCAGTTTCGCCTCAGCCAATGCCAAGGCTTCTGGTTTGCCGCTGAGCACCAGTGTGTCGCCGCCTGCCAACACATTCGCATCATCAGCCTGCAGCACCACGCCGTCGGCGCGGCGCAGGCTGACCACACGCACGCCCACCGCGTGCAGCGCTAAATCACCTAGAGGCACGCCGATGGCCTTGGCCGACAAACCCAGTGTGATGGTGGTCAGGCGCGCATGGTCCAACTCGTCTGCAGTGTCGTCGTCTGCGCCGTGAAAGTAGCCGCGCAGCAGGTTGTAGCGGGCGTCGCGCTGGTCTTGCACCGTGCGGATCACGCGGCGCATCGGCACGCCCACCAGCGCCAGCGCGTGGCTGGCCAGCATGAGGCTGCCTTCGATGGACTCGGGCACCACCTCGGTGGCGCCTGCGGCTTGTAGCTTTTCAAGGTCGTGGTCGTCTTGGGTGCGCACAATCACGGGCACTTGGGGTGCGTGCTGGCGAATATGGGCCAGCACCTTCATGGCGCTGGCGATATCGAGGTAAGTAATCACTACGGCGTTGGCCCTTGCCAGTCCTGCTGCCATCAGTGCCTGTGGGCGGGCTGCGTCGCCAAACACCACCGAGTCGCCTGCGGCTGCAGCCTGGCGCACACGGTCGGGGTCAAGGTCTAGCGCAATCGACGGAATGTGCTCTTGGTCGAGCATGCGGGCTAAGTTTTGGCCGCAGCGGCCGTAGCCGCAAATGATGACGTGCTTGTCGACATTGATCGACTTGCGAGCGATTTGCGTCATTTGCAGCGACTGCTGCAGCCAGTCGCTGGCCACCAGCCGCATAACGATGCGGTTGCTGTACATGATGATGAATGGCGTGGCCAGCATGGACAGCACCATGCTGGCCAAAATCGGGTTGAGCAGTGCGGGCGGCACCAAGGCGTTTTGCTGCGCCAGCGTGAGCAGCACAAAGCCAAACTCACCCGCTTGGGCCAAGTAAAGACCCGTGCGCAGCGACACACCGGTGCTGGCACCCAGACCTTTGGCCAGTGCCATCACCAAGCCCAGCTTGAACAGCACCGGCACCACAGTCAGCAGCAGCACCAGCGGCCAGCGCTCGAGCACCAGCCGCCAGTCCAGCAGCATGCCGATGGTGATAAAAAACAAACCCAGCAGCACATCGTGGAACGGGCGAATATCGGTCTCCACCTGGTGTTTGTATTCGGTCTCCGAGATCAACATGCCGGCTATAAAAGCGCCCAGTGCCAGGCTCAGCCCCACCTCCTCGGTCAGCCAGGCCAAGCCCAGTGTGATGAGCAAAATATTGAGCATGAACAGCTCGTCGCTCTTGTAGCGCGCCACCTGAGTGAGCCACCAGCGCATCACACGCTGGCCGCCGGTGAGCAGTATGGCAATTAAAAAAGTGGCTTTGAAGGCCGCCAGCCCCAGCGCAGCGGCCAGCTTCTCAGGGCTCGAACCCAAAGCAGGAATCAGCACCAAGAGCGGCACCACGGCCAAGTCTTGGAACAGCAGCACACCCATGATGCGCTTGCCGTGCTCGCTGTCCATCTCCAGCCGCTCGACCATCAGCTTGACCACAATCGCGGTGCTGCTCATCGACAGCGCGCCGCCCAGGGCCAGCGCGCTTTGCCACGACATTTGCCAATACTGGCTGGCTATGACGGTGAGCAGCAGCGAGCCACCCGTGGCCAACACCACCGTGAGCAGCACCTGCAGCAGCCCCAAGCCCAACACATGCAGCCGCATGGCCCGCAACTTGGACAGATTGAACTCCAGTCCGATGACAAACATCAAAAACACCACGCCAAATTCACCCAAATAGCGGATGCTGGCCGAGTTTTGCGCCAGCGCCAGCGCGTTGGGCCCGATCAACACACCCACCGACAAATACCCCAGCATGGGCGGCAGCTTAAAGGCGCGGCACGCCACCACGCCGAGCACAGCGGCCAGCAGGTACAAAAGCGTGAGTTCAAGCGAGGTCATGGTTTGATACTAGCATTGCAAGGACAAGCCATGAGCGTATTTCACGGCGCTGTGCAGGGATTTTCACACCACGCCAAGCCAATAAAGACTACAGTCAAGCCTATGAACGCACCAGTCACCTCGCAGCAGCTTGATGCGCTGCAAAAAACCTCTTTGCTCGCCACGCTGTTGCCTGGCCTGAAAGCCGCCCTGCCTGCGCACGCCATTTTGTGGCATGACGAAGACACTGTGCCCTACGAGTGCGATGGTCTTACTGCCTACCGCCAGCGCCCATTGTGTGTCGTGTTGCCCGAAACGTCTGAGCAAGTGGCCAGCGTGCTCAAACTGTGCCGTAACCTGCGCGTGCCTGTGGTGGCGCGCGGCGCGGGCACGGGTCTGAGCGGTGGCGCGATGCCGCACAAGCACGGCGTCACGCTGTCGCTGGCCAAGTTCAATAAGATTTTAAAGGTCGACAAATTCAGCCGCACTGCGCTGGTGCAATGCGGCGTGCGCAACCTGGCCATCAGCGAAGCCGCAGCGCCGCTGGGCTTGTACTACGCGCCCGACCCAAGCAGCCAAATCGCCTGCACCATCGGCGGCAATGTGGCTGAAAACTCAGGCGGTGTGCACTGCCTGAAATACGGCCTGACTCTACATAACGTGCTCAAGGTCAAAGGCTTTACCATAGAAGGCGAGCTAGTGGAGTTTGGCGGCGACGCGCTGGACGCACCCGGCCTGGACTTGCTCAGCGTCATCATTGGCAGCGAAGGCATGCTGGCAATTACCACCGAAGTCACTGTGAAACTAGTGCCCAAGCCCATGCTGGCGCGCTGCATCATGGCCAGCTTTGACGACATTCGCAAAGCGGGTGACGCGGTGGCCGCAGTGATCGCCGCAGGCATCATTCCGGCAGGGCTGGAGATGATGGACAAGCCAATGACCGCAGCCGTGGAAGACTTTGTGCACGCAGGCTACGACCTGAACGCAGCAGCGATTTTGCTGTGCGAAAGCGACGGCACGCCAGAGGAAGTCGAAGAAGAAATTGGCCGTATGAGCGCGGTGCTCAGCCGCTGCGGCGCCACAGCCATCACGGTCAGCAAAGACGAAGCCGAGCGCCTGCGTTTTTGGAGTGGCCGCAAAAACGCCTTTCCAGCCAGCGGCCGTATCAGCCCCGACTACATGTGCATGGACAGCACCATTCCGCGCAAACGGCTGGCTGATATTTTGCTGGCTATTGCCGAGATGGAGAAAAAATACAACTTGAAATGCGCCAACGTGTTTCATGCAGGCGATGGCAATTTGCACCCTTTGATTTTGTTTGATGCCAACGACGCTGACCAGCTGCACCGCTGCGAACTGTTTGGCGCAGACATCCTGGAGACCAGCGTGGCCATGGGCGGCACCGTCACAGGCGAGCACGGCGTGGGCATAGAAAAACTCAGCAGCATGTGTGTGCAGTTCTCGGCGGCTGAAAATGAGCAGATGTTTGGCGTGAAGCGTGCATTTGACACGCATGGCTTGCTCAACCCTGGCAAGGTGATTCCTACACTGCAGCGCTGTGCGGAGTACGGCAAAATGCTGG
>JANPDG010000008.1:0-16384 GCA_031431335.1 Polaromonas sp.
CGGCACATGCAACAGCCGCTGCGCCATGCGCGTAATTCGATCAAACCGCTCCTCACGCGGCACATAAGCACACATCGCCGAGCGCAAGGCCGTAAGGCGCTCAGCTTCGTTATCGGGAATGGGGGCGATTTGGTAGTCCATGGGGAATTAAATGTACGCGAGATGGGCTCACTTGGGTTCAGCAGCTCATGATAAAGCAACTTACTCTCACTCGATTGTCAACCTGGAGCTAAGCAACGCCACCTCATCCAGCGAGAACTCAAATGCATTCAACCATGTCGCTGGAGGCTCGCCGGTAGCTCGGGCGTCTTGGAGAAGTCGCGTCACCTTTTCATCCAACAAGGCGCACATCGTCTTTGCGATAACCCGCGCCTGGCCTGAGGTGAAGCCTTTGGACTTGAGCATCCATGCGTCATCGTTCCCGTACTTCTCGGGCACAAAATCCCTGTACTGGAAAACATAGGCTGAATCGGTGCCGTAGAAGATAGGTTCGCGCATTCCCGGTCCGCGCCATGGGTTTGGCGGCGCGATGCCCGCCTTCACTGCATCAAACATGGACGCGAACATCGGGTAGGACATCGAGTCGTGCAGCTCCCGCATAAGGACATCTGTGCGATTGATGTAGCCCTCAATTACTTCAGAAGGCGGCTGAGATAGGTCCAACAGCTTTTTTACCATCCGTCCAATCAGCGCCGTCACTTCCGACCGAATAAGACGCTCGCTATCGAACATGCTATCTAGGTCGGACGGCTTCAGCTCGCCCTTAATGTGGATGATGTTATCGCGATGACAGATGTGTGCGATCGCGTGAATGTATCCGGGCGATTCAGCTAGCGTTGTCAGATCCTCAAGGATTTGGAATTCTTCGCGCGGTTGTTCCATGGCTTTTCCAGTGAGTGGTGTCAAGAAGCCACGCCTTCGATCACGCCAAGCTAAGCTCCTGCGACAACTCAGGATGCCTGATGATGAGCCGCAAGAGACACACCACCCCGCCGGGCGGCGCAAATCTGCCCTGCTCCCAGTCGCGCAGTGTCGCCACTGGCGTTGCGATGCGCTCTGCAAACACTGCTTGTGTGAGACCAGATTTCTCACGCGCCTGACGAACAAGCATTTGCTCTGGCGTGGTCACGCGGCCTAGTCCGGCTTTCGCTTCAGCGAGCGCCTGACGTAGATCGGGCAATGACTCACCTGCGTCAGCTTCGATAGCCGCTGCCACCTTTTCAATGTCGATCTTCTTGATGTCCATATCACACCACCTTTTTAATTTCTGCCGCAAGCATGTTTGTTCGGTCGGCCTTTGCATAGGCCGCAACCAGCAACACCACTTCCTGCTCAGTCAAGTTGAAATAAATCACCCGCGCTCTGCCTGACTTGCCAGTCCCACTGCGAGCCCAGCGAACCTTGCGTGCGCCGTCAGTGGACTTGCCCCGTTTCCACGGACAGTTTAGAGATTCTTGACCTCTTGGGTATTTTCCACCACATTGACGTTGGGGTCGTGATAGTTTGAATGCACAGGTGCAGGGTTATTCACGGGGCTTGCCTGTGGACAAGCCGACGTACCCTTGCTTGGTACATGAGGCGGTTTGTCCACAGGTGCGCAGCACCCGGTGGGTAACCCGACTTGCACGGGGTGCGCTAGGTTTGCAGTGTCTTTTTGTCGTTGTGCGTGTTGTCTTTCAAAGTTAATGGGTGACAGGTACTCAATGCTGGAATGGCGTCTGTGCGGGTTGTACCAACTCTCAATCCAGGTGAATATGGCCAAGCGGGCTTCGGTGTGCGTCTTCCAGACCCGTCGGTCTATGAGTTCACACTCCAAAGTGGCAAAGAAGCTTTCTGCCATCGCGTTATCGTAGGCATCGCCCACCGTACCCGTGCTGGGGCGCACATTCATGGCTGCACAACGTTTGCCAAACTCCACGCTGGTGTACTGGCTGCCTTGGTCTGAATGGTGAATCACCGATTCAGGCTTGCGCGTGAACAAAGCCATATTCAGAGCAGCTACCACCAGATCAGCAGTCATGTGCGCACCAAACGCCCAGCCCACCACCTTGCGGCTGTAGACATCGGTGACCACCGCCAAGTACAGAAAGCCTGCCCAAGTGGGTACGTAGGTCATGTCGGCCACCCACAGCTGGTTGATATCGGTCGCAATAAACTGGCGTTTGACCAAATCGGGTGCATTGCGCTGGCGTTTGTCTGGTGTGGTGGTCACCACGTAGCCACGGCGACGGCTAACCCCTCGGATGTGGGCTATGCGCATCAAACTGGCAATGCGTTTGCGGCTGGCCAGCACCCCCTGGTCAATCAACTCTGCGCGAATGCGCGGCATGCCGTAGGTGGCATCGCTGGTGGCGTGGATTGCCTCAATCTTGTCCAGCAGTTGTGCGTTGGCCAAGCTGCGTGCGCTGGGCGCCCGTCCAGCCCAGTCGTAGTAACCACTGGTGGAGACTTTAAGGTGTTTGCACATGGCGTGTACAGATAGTTCGGCCTGGTTTGCAGTAATTAGCGCGTAGACGGTGTGGACGTCTGTTCGCTTTTGCCGGCAAACCAGGCCGTAGCCTTTGCCAATATGTCTCTTTCCTGCTGGACTTGGCGTAGCTTGCGGCGTAGCTCAACTAGCTCCTGGCGCTCGGCTGCGTTCAGGGGTGTTGATGCATTTGTGGTGGCTGGTGCTGACGGTGCACCGTCAGCACCTTTGGCGGCGCGCATCCAGCTCAATATGCTGGTCTCGTGGCAACCAAACTCACGCGCTAGCTCGCTGGGCTTGCGCCCAGTGGCTACTAAATCGATCATCTGCTGACGAAATTGCGCTGGGTACGGCGCTTTGGGATGGGGCATCTTGGACTCCTTGTTTCACTACGATAAGGTGTCCGTGAAAAAGGGTCAACTCCAATCCGGGGTGAGATAGGGAGCTACAACTGTGACACGTCAGCAACGGTATTACTCAGTAGTGTAGCAATCCGGGGTGAGATAGGGAGCTACAACCACGGGCCCAGCTGGGCCCGTTGCACCCGTAGTGTAGCAATCCGGGGTGAGATAGGGAGCTACAACAGTCTAAACCCGGCTGTGACAGGCAGCACTAGTGTAGCAATCCGGGGTGAGATAGGGAGCTACAACGCGCCTAGCTTAGCTAAGCCCACTGTGCAAGAGTGTAGCAATCCGGGGTGAGATAGGGAGCTACAACCGCGCACACACCCGCGCACACCCGCGCACAAGTGTAGCAATCCGGGGTGAGATAGGGAGCTACAACTATCCATATGCAGTGCTGAAAGGTCCGGTAAGTGTAGCAATCCGGGGTGAGATAGGGAGCTACAACACCTTTTGTCTATCGCACTGCGCCCCCGGCAGTGTAGCAATCCGGGGTGAGATAGGGAGCTACAACTGTTGCTGCGTTCATGCTACGTCCTTTCAAAGTGTAGCAATCCGGGGTGAGATAGGGAGCTGTGGCATGTGGAGGGAGGGCACGCTGCGCGCACCCGCCCTCCACATGCCAGCGCTACCGCGCGTTGTTAACAAGTGTTGATTTTTACTATTATTTATATAGCAAACTATTTAATATCCGCGTCGGAAAACTGCCTTAAAATTTTCCAAAATGTGCTCAGTCAATATGAACCTGTATGAATTCATATTTTTAGCCATTCATGCTGTGCCCTAAAAGTAATGGGATTTAACGATCACTTGAGCAGCCAGCTTCTGTCCGGCGCGCGTGACTTTGAAACAAACCCATCAGACAGGGTGAGCGTGGGAGCGTGTCGGCTGCAAAGTGAGGCGAAGGCGCGTCGTACTTAGCTGGTAATGCTGCACAAGATAGGCTGCGTGTGTTTTGCTTCACTTTGCAGACGACATGTCCCGCCGCCCGTCCATGGCAAACAACGAAGCAATGCATTGCCACGGCCTGTTAAAAAGTCACAGCTATCGTGAAGCCAGACAGTGAGGATCATGTGAGGCGTGTGAATCCAGCGTGAAGTGCATGTTATGGGGATAATTACGGCACATTTTCACATACACCCTCCATGCCTTTAGCCGCTACCACGCCCTCTTCTTCTCTGTTCAAACGCTTACTGTCCCCGCCTTGGCCCATGCGCTTGGTCAAAGCTTTGGCCACACTGTTGGCCGTAGGCGCAGTGGCGCTCGGCGTGGCCACGCTGGTGGTCTACCCGCAGCTGCCTGCGCTAGACACTCTCACTAACTACCAGCCCAAGCAGCCGCTGCGTGTGTTTACGGCAGACGGGGTGCAGATAGGCGGCTTTGGCAGCGAGCGGCGGGTGTACCAGCGTATCGACCAAATCCCCAAGCTCATGAAAGACAGCTTGCTGGCGATTGAAGATGCGCGCTTTTATGAGCACCGCGGCGTCGACCCTATCAGCGTGGTGCGGGCGATGGTGTCTGTCGCAACGGGCGGCACGGTGCGCCGCATCCAAGGCGGCTCTACCATCACGCAGCAGGTGGCGCGCACGTTTTTGCTCACGCGCGAGCGCACGATGACGCGCAAGTTCAAAGAAGCGCTGCTGTCGCTGCGCATAGAGTCGCAGCTGAGCAAAGACCAGGTGCTAGAGCTGTATATGAACGAGATTTACCTCGGCTCGCGGGCCTATGGCTTTGAAGCGGCAGCGCAAACCTACTTTGGCAAAACCTTGTCCGCGCTCAGCGCGGCCGAATGCGCCATGCTCGCTGGCCTGCCGCAAAACCCGCACCACGTGAACCCGATCAGCAACCCCACGCGCGCACAGGCGCGCCAGCGCATCGTACTGGCGCGTATGAATAAGCTGGGCGTGATCAACGAAGCGCAGTACGCCGCAGCCAAGGCTGAGCCGCTGGTGGTGCGCAAATCCAATGTCACAGAGGTGCATGCACAGTTTGTGGCCGAGACCGCGCGCCAGCAGGTGTATGCCCAGTTTGGCGAAAAGGCCTACACCCAAGGCTTTGATGTGGTCACCACACTGGTGGCCGCTGAGCAGCAAGCCGCGTACAAGGCCCTGCGCCGCACGCTGATGGAGCACGCGCAGCGCCAGCCTTGGCGCGGCCCACAGAGCAACGAAGACCTGCCCAGCGGCCTGCTTGACGACGACCCTGCCGTGGCGCAAGCCTTAAGCGACACCAACGACGACCAAGACCTGCGCGCCGCTATCGTGACCGCCGCCAGCCCGAGCACTGTCACGGCTGTGCTGGTCTCGGGTGAAGTCATCACCATCGACAAGCCCGGCCTGCGCCTGGTGCAAAGCGGCCTGAGCCCCAAAGCCAGCAAAGCGCTGGCGATTAAGCGCGGCTCTATCGTGCGGGTAATGCAGCAAAGCAAGGGCTGGCTGCTGACGCAATGGCCCGAGGCCCAGGGCGCTATGGTGGCGCTACAGCCCACTACAGGCGAGGTGCGGGCCTTGGTGGGCGGTTTTGATTTTTCGCAAAATCAGTTTAACCATGTCACGCAGGGCTGGCGCCAGCCCGGCTCCAGCATCAAGCCTTTTATCTACGCCGCTGCCATAGACCACGGCGTGATGCCCGAAACACTGGTCAACGACATGCCGCTTGCCAACGTAGGCAACTGGAGCCCTAGCAACTCGGACGGCAGCACCGATGGCCCCATCACCGTGCGCGAGGCACTCGCCCGGTCTAAAAACCTGGTCACCATCCGGCTGGTGCAGTTGCTGGGCGCACCCGCCATGCGCGAGTGGACGGCGCGCTTTGGCTTTGATGCGCAGCGCCAGCCCGACAACCTGACGCTGGCGCTGGGCACCGGTGCCACCACACCGCTGCAACTGGCCAGTGCCTACGGCGTGCTGGCCAACGGCGGCTACCTGCTGCCCGCGACGTTGATTCGCAGCGTAACCGACAGCAAAGGTCAAGTTGTTTTTAAAGCCCCCGTGCACACGCCCACCGAAGCCCTGCGCGTCACCAGCGAGCGCAACACGTTTGTCACCAACACTTTGCTGCAAGAGGTCACCCGCACAGGCACCGCCGCCCGCGCCCAAGCCACCTTAAAACGCCCTGACCTGTACGGCAAGACGGGCACCACCAACGACGTGGTGGACGCTTGGTTTGCGGGCTTTCAGCCTGGCTTGGTGGCCGTCGTGTGGCTGGGGTACGATGCCCCGCGCAGCCTGGGCAGCCACGCCTCGGGCGCGTCGCTGGCTCTGCCCGCGTGGATCGAGTTCATGGCCACCGCGCTCAAAAATGTGCCCGTCAAAGAAGTCACCGCACCGGCTGATGTGATTGACGTTGACGGCCAATGGTTCTACAGCGACTGGGCGCTGGGCGGCGGCATTGCCACGCTGGGGCTGGACGACCAAGACATTGGGCCAGCATTGATACCGCAGCCCTCTGTGGCACCTTCTGCGCAATAAGAGAGTTAACCCAACCAAGCGCTCTGCACTGCGCGCTGCAAGTCAGCAGCCCACACACGCCGGTCGCGTCCATTCGCGCCCTCAGGCTGGGCGAAATGCACCGTGGCCACCACCGGAGGACTGCTGAGCAAGCGCCACACTGAGCTGACCAAGGTATCGTCGTCAATATAGGCTGGCGTGAGGTTAAGCGCGCCTGTCACGGCGTCTAAATAGCGCAAAGCCACGGCCTGCACGGGGGCGTGTGCAGACACAGCCGCTTGAATCAAGTTGGCATGAAAAGGCAGCACCAACGAGCCATCGCTGGTCGTGCCCTCGGGAAACACCGCAATGATCTGCGCAGCCTGCGCATCTGTGCCAGGCCCCAGCGCATCAGCAATATGATGCACCACGCGCATCGCGTCGCGCCGCGAGGCGCGCTCGATGTACAGCGTGCCAGCGTGGGTGGCCAGCCAGCCTATCAAGGGCCAGCTTTTAATATCTGACTTAGACACAAAGCGCACAGGCTGCACCGCCAGCATGACCAAGATATCGAGCCAGGAAATATGGTTAGCCACCACCAGCAGCGGGCCGTCCACAACAGCCGTGCCTGTGGTGCGCAACTGAACACCCAAAATAGCCAAAAACTGCCGGGCCCAGTGGCTGATGTGCTGCGACTTTTGGGCGCTGCTGGCGCTGCCAAAGTGCTTGCGGATCGTCCACATACCGTGCAGCAAATGGGCGATGCAGCGCAGCGTTTTGGCCAGCGCGTGCAACGCACCCAGGAGTCTTGCCATCTATGCAGCCTCAAACGCCACATGCCCCGACACCACCGTGCAGCGCACCTGGCCGTGCATCGGCATGCCGCCCATCTCAAAGGCAAACGGTGTGTGCTTGCCTTGGCTTTGCAGCGCATCAGGCACCACGCTCCACTGCGCTGCGGGGTCAAACACACACACATCAGCCACGCCGCCTGCCACCAACTGGCCTAAAGAAGCCTGCAGCGTGCCCAGCGCCGTGCCTAGCACCGCAGCAGGGCCGCTGGTGATGCGCGACAAGGTTTGCGGCAAAGTTTGGCCACTGGCCTGGCCCCACGCGAGCGCCAAGCTCAGCAGCAGTTCTAGGCCGGTGGCACCCGGTTCGGCTTCGGCAAAGGGTAAGTTTTTGGCATCGGCCTCAACGGGGTTGTGGTCGCTTACCAGCACGTCGATGGTGCCGTCTGCCAGCGCGGCGCGCAGGGCATCGCGGTCGCGCTGCTGGCGCAGGGGCGGGCACAGGCGGGCGCGGCTGTCAAAGTAGCCAATATCGCCCTCGGTCAGGTGCAGTGAGTTGATGCTGACATCGCATGTGACCTGCAGGCCGTCTGCCTTGGCCGCGCGAACCAGCTCTACGCCGGCTGCGCTGCTGATGCGGCACAGGTGCACGCGGGGGCCATCGGCAGCTGGTCGGCTGCCGTTGCCTGCATTTGCGCCCAGTGCGCGCATTAATTCAAAAATAGTGTGCAGCGCAATCGTCTCTGCTGCCACTGGTACGCCTGCCAAGCCTAGCCGAGTGGCCAGCGCGCCGCTGGCGGCCACGCCTTTGCCCAAGTGCAGGTCTTGCGGGCGCAGCCACACGGTGTAGCCAAACGTGGCGGCGTATTGCATGGCGCGCTGCAGCACCTGGGTGTTGACCAAGGGCACCTCGGCTTGGCCAAACCCTACGCAACCCGCCTCGGTCAGCTCGGCCATCTCGGTCAGCGTTTCACCTTGCAAATTGCGCGTTAAGGCACCCAGTGGGAATACCCGCGACTGGTGCAGCTTTTCAGCACGAAACTTCAGCATCTCCACCAAGCCCGGCTCGTCGAGCACGGGGTCGGTATCGGGCGGGCAGACCAATGACGTGACACCGCCCGCCACAGCAGCGCGCAGCTCGCTCTCGAGCATGCCCTCGTGCTCATAGCCCGGCTCGCGCAGGCGGGCGCACAGGTCGACCAAGCCAGGCGCAACCACGCAGCCCTTGGCGTTGATGGTTTTACTCGGTGCAAAGTCTTTGGCAATGTTTTTAATCGCCACGATGCGGCCTGCAGCAATGGCCACATCGCACACTTCGTCAAAACCACTGGCCGGGTTGATGACGCGGCCACCTTGGATCAGTATTTTCATTGTTTTTTCACCTCAATTTACGCTTCATTGCCAGCCACAATGCTCATCACCGCCATGCGCACGGCGATGCCGTAGGTCACTTGCGGCAAGATCACGCTTTGTTTGCCGTCCACCACCGCAGAGGCGATCTCTACGCCCCGGTTGATCGGGCCGGGGTGCATGACGATGGCATCGGGCTTGGCGAGCAATAGTTTTTCGGGGGTCAGGCCAAAGCTCTTGAAGAACTCTTGGCTCGACGGCAGCAACGCGCCACTCATGCGCTCGCTTTGCAGGCGCAGCATGATGATGACGTCGGCGTCTTTGATGCCTTCTTCTAGCGTGTGGCATACGCGCACGCCCATCTGCGCCATGTCGCCAGGCACAATCGTTTTAGGCCCCACCACGCGCACTTCGGCGCAGCCTAGCGTGGTGAGCGCATGAATGTCCGAGCGGGCAACCCGCGAGTGCAGCACATCGCCCACGATAGCCACGGTCAGGTTGGCAAAGTCGCCTTTGTAGTGGCGAATGGTGTACATGTCCAGCAAGCCCTGGGTGGGGTGCGCGTGGCGGCCGTCGCCTGCGTTAACCACATGCACATGCGGGGCGACGTGTTGGGCGATGAGGTAAGGTGCGCCTGATTCGCCGTGGCGAACTACAAAGATATCAGCCGCCATCGCGCTCAGGTTGGCAATGGTGTCCAAGAGCGACTCGCCTTTGCTAGCAGACGAGCGGGCAATGTCCAGGTTGATCACATCAGCGCTGAGGCGTGTGGCGGCTATCTCAAAGGTGGTGCGGGTGCGGGTGGAGTTTTCAAAGAACAGATTAAAGACTGATTTGCCGCGCAAGAGCGGTACTTTTTTGACCTCGCGGTCGCTCACGCTCACAAAATTGGCTGCGGTGTCCAAGATGTGGGTGAGGATGGCTTTGGGCAAGCCTTCGGTGGACAGCAGGTGGATCAGCTCGCCATTTTTGTTGAGCTGGGGGTTGCGTTTGTAGAGCATTTTTTTTACTGCCTCTCGGATGATTTATCTAAGCTGCGCACTTCAAAGCTCAGCTTGCCGTCGCCTGTGCGCGCCAGCGCCAGCTGCTGCTCTGCGGGCAGCGCCACGCGCGCAGCGGCAAAGCTGGCCTCAATCGGCAGCTGCCTGCCGCCACGGTCGACCAGCACAGCCAGCTGCACCTTGGAAGGGCGGCCAAAGTCAAACAGCTCATTTAAAACCGCGCGAATCGTGCGGCCGGTGTAGAGCACATCGTCAAGCAAAATAATGTCTGCCCCGTTCACATCAAACGGGATTTGCGTTTGCGCGCTGCTGGCCAAGCCGCGTTGGGCAAAGTCGTCACGGTGCATGGCTGACGATATGACGCCGTGTTTGCCAGCAAGACCCAGGTCTTTGTGCAGCGCCTCGGCCAGCCACGCGCCGCCAGATGTAATGCCAACCAAATGTGTATCTGGGCCGCGCAAGCTGCGCACGCCTTTTAAAAGCTCGGCGTACAGCGCCGCTGCATCCAGGGTCAATAAACTCATGGAATATCCCTTAAAAATTGCTCCAAGATGATACGCGCCGATTCAGCGTCCAGGTCTTTAGCGCCCTGGGCGGCGGCCTCAACGCTGCTGTAGCGTTCGTCTACCTCGTGCACAGGCAGGTTAAAACGGCCACTGAGTTGGCGCGCAAAGCGCTGGGCGCGCTGCGTCATGTCGTGGGCCACGCCATCGGGGTGGCGCGGCACGCCCACCACCAGCGCGTCGGGCTGCCACTCTTTGATGATGGCGGCTATGGGCACAAAGCGCGCGTCGCCTTCGGCGGTGATGGTTTTGACCGGCTCGGCCGTGCGCGTGAGGCGGTTGCCTATGGCCACTCCGGTGCGGCGGGTGCCAAAGTCAAAAGCTAAAAAGGATTGCTGGTCGTTTGAAACGGCGGGGTTCATGGCCTCTGTGCCAATGCCTGCTGCGCTCATGCCCGCCCCGCCACGGGCGAGATCATCCACTCTTGCAGGCCCAGCAGGGCGAGCGCTTTGCTGTAGCGCTCCTCTACGGGGGTATCAAAAATCACACTCGTATCTGCGCCCACGGTGAGCCAAGCGTTCTCAGCCAGCTCGCTCTCAAGCTGCCCCTCGCCCCAAGACGAGTAGCCCAGCGAGATCAGCACTTTGCGCGGCCCTGCTCCGCCCGACAGCGCTTCTAAAACGTCTTTAGACGTCGTCATCTCCAGGCCGCCGCGAATCGACAGCGACGAGGCATAAAACGACGGCTCAGCATCGGCAATGATTTCGTCATCGCCAATTTCGTCGCCAATGAGCGCATCGCCCAGCAGATCTGTGCTGTGCACGGGCGCGCTGCCGTCATGCGCCGTGAGCGGCACAGCCTTCATGTCGACAAAGGTAATGGTTTGCGCGGTTTGCTGCTCGTGCAGCACAAACCCGCGCTCGGTGTGCATCGGTCCGCCGTCGTACACCGGCGCGTCGGCCAGGTCTTCGCGGCGCAGCGGCAGGTCAACTTTGGCAAACAAACCGGGCAGCTTAAGGGCGCTAGGCTTGTTGATCACCAGCCCCAGCGCTCCGCGCTCGGTGTGTTCGCACAGGTAAATCACCGATTTGGCAAACGTCGCGTCCACCATGGAGGGCATCGCAATCAAAAAATGATGCGTTAAATCCATAATGTGTTTCTCAGATGCCATAAACTGATTTTACGCGCTTGGCCCAGTGCTTTTGCAGCGCTGGGAGGTGTAACTTGTGCCCTGCACAGGGTCATGGTCTGGCCATCTTCAGTAAAGCGTTTTTCCAACTTTTTAGGGCATTTTCCCGACGTCTACACTAAATAGTTTGCTATTATTTAAATAGCAATAATGTTCCAACTAAAAACCAGAATAGAAAAACAGACACAATAAGCCACCCTTGCAGCCCATGACTTTGCGCCGAATTGCCCACCTCGACATGGATGCTTTTTATGCATCTGTAGAGCTGCTGCGCTACCCGCAGCTGCGGGGCCTGCCGGTGGTGATTGGCGGGGGGCGCTCGCGCCTGGACGACGCACTGAGCGCGCATTACCAAGACGTGGCGCTGGCAGACATTCCGGTAGCAGCGTTTCCGACTCTGGCCAGCTACACCGGGCGCGGTGTGATCACCACCGCCACCTATGCGGCGCGGCAGTATGGCGTGGGCTCGGCCATGGGCATGATGAAGGCGGCCAAGCTGTGCCCCCAGGCACTGCTGCTGCCCGTGGACTTTGAGCAGTACCGCCACTACTCGCGCCAGTTCAAAGGCATCATCACCGAGCTGGCCCCGCTAATGGAAGACCGAGGTGTGGACGAGGTGTACATTGACTTTACCGACGTGCCCGGTGGCCAGCGGGACGGCGGACGGGCGCTGGCGCGGCTGATGCAAAAAACGATTCTAGAGGCCACAGGCCTAACCTGCTCGATCGGCGTGGCACCCAACAAGCTGCTGGCCAAGATGGCCAGCGAGTTCAACAAGCCCAACGGCATCTCCGTCCTATTTGAAGACGACGTGCAGGCCAAGATTTGGCCGCTCAATGTGCGCAAAATCAACGGCATTGGCCCCAAAGCCGAGGCCAAGCTCACCGCGCGGGGCATCAGCACGATTGGCGACCTGGCAGCGCAGCCCGCCCACGCGCTGCTAGAGCACTTTGGCAAAAGCTACGGCGCGTGGCTGCACGCGGCGGCGTGGGGCCGCGACGACCGCCCAGTGGTCACCGAGAGTGAGCCTGTCAGCATGAGCCGCGAAACCACCTTTGACAACGACCTGCATGCCGTGCACGACAAAGCCGCGCTGTCCGCCATCTTCACCCAGCTGTGCACCAGTGTGGCCGCTGACCTGCAGCGCAAAGGCTATGTGGGCAAAACCATCGGCATCAAGCTGCGCTATGGTAACTTTAAAATCGTCACCCGCGACATCACCCTGCCTGCAGGCACAGACGACGCAGCGCTGATTCGCCGCACCGCAGGCTTGGCGCTCAAGCGCGCCGACCTGCGCCAGCGCTTTAGGCTGCTGGGCGTGCGCATAGGCAAGCTAGAAGCCAAGGATAGTGATCAAAATAAGCAGTTTTCCGACGTGGATATTGGAAAGTTAGCTATTAATAGTATAGTGAATTCAGATACCCAAAACCCCGAGCTGTTCTGAGTGCACACTTAAACAGCGCGCCAAAAAATATAGTCGGCTTGGTAAGTCACCACTTTTTTCACGGCCAGCATGCTGGCGCCGCACACATCAGCCGGTGCGACGCCGCCCTGGGTGGCCACGCGCTGAATGTAAGCCATGCCTTTCATCGCGCCCTCGCCCATGGCGGGGTTGGTTTTGACCAGCTGCAGGGGGATGGCACCGCTTTGGGCGGGCGACACGGCCAGCTGCGTGCCGGTGATCTTGGAGCCGTCGGTCGCCTGCCAAGTAGCGGGCGGGCCATAGTAGGTGCCAACTTGCTTGCCAGCGCGGTCGAGCAGCTTGGCGTCAGGCCCTACAAACACCCACTCAAACTGGCCTGGCATCGCGGCTTTGGCGCGGCATTCGTAGGTAATGGAGCCTACGCCCACGGTCTCTAGCGCCACGGCGTGGCCTGCGGGCACCTGCACAGCGGCAGGCAAGGCAGCTTGGTCATACGGCTTGGCCATCATTTTGGGGGCGCTGCCGCAGGCGGCAAGCACACTGGCCAGGGCGATTGTGCCCAGCATAGGGAGGGTGTTACGGGCTGAGAATGTCATGAAATGCTCCTGTTTAAAGTGGGGTGACACAAGCTCTACGCGGCAAGTCGGCATTTGGATGTGGCCACGCGCCTTGTTGGCGACCTTGCGGCAAAATACGCCCTATGCTGTTTTTACTCTCCCCCGCCAAATCGCTTGATTTTCAGAGCCCCGTGCCCCGAGCGGTGCCCCACACCCAGCCCCAGTTCACGCGCCAGTCCGCAGAGCTGATTGCACTGCTCAAACCGTATTCGCCGCAAAAAATCGCCGAGCTGATGCATCTGAGCGATGCCTTGTCTAGCCTTAACGTGGCGCGCTACGCCGCATGGTCGCCCAAGTTTACCGCCCGCAACTCTAAACAAGCCATTCTTGCCTTTAATGGCGACGTGTATGACGGCCTGGCAGCCAACACGCTGAGCGCAGACGACTTGCAGTGGGCGCAGCAGCATGTGGGCATGCTCAGCGGCCTGTACGGTGTGCTCAGGCCGCTGGACTATATGCAGCCCTACCGCCTAGAGATGGGTACCAAGCTGGCCAATGCGCAGGGCGCTAATTTGTATAAGTTTTGGGGCACGCAAATAGCAGACTATGTGAACACGCAGCTCGCTAGCGACAAAGCACCCGTGGTGGTGAACCTGGCCAGCAACGAGTATTTCAAGTCGGTCGACCGCAAAGCGCTCAAGGCCCGCGTGGTGGAGTGTGTGTTTGAGGACTTCAAAGGCAGCGACTACAAAATCATTAGCTTTTTTGCCAAGCGCGCACGCGGTCTGATGGCGCGGTACGCGATCGACAAACGCATTACCACTGTCAAAAAACTAGAATCTTTCAAAAGTGGCGGCTACGCATTCGCGCCCGCCGCATCCGAGCCCGACCGATTAGTGTTCAGGAGAAAGCCATGACGTCTCAACACGCCGCTGCCCACAGCTCTACTGCCCAAAGCGTTGCCAAAGCTGCACAAACCATCACACCCGAGCTGCGCAACTGGATCGTGCAGCAAGCGCAGCAGGGCTTTGCCGCAGATGTGGTGCTGGGTTCTATGATGGCCTCGGGCTGGACCGAAGATGTGGCGATTGCCGCACTAGAGACCACACTGAGTGAGCACCTGCAAGGCAAACACACGGTGGACACGGCACATACAGCAGACCCGCTACCGCCCACAGTGCCCGTGCCCATGATTGCCCTGCAAGACTCGCCCATGCGCATCGACGTAGATGGCCACAGCGTGCATCTGCTCTCGCGCATCAGCAGCCCCGATGTGGTGGTGTTTGGCAATGTGCTTACAGCGGATGAGTGCGACGCGCTGATTGCAGCGGCCAAGCCGCGCCTGAACCGATCGCTCACAGTGGCCACCAAAACCGGCGGCGAAGAGCTCAATGCCGACCGCACCAGCAACGGCATGTTTTTCAGGCGTGATGAAAACGAAGTGGTGAAAACGCTAGAGCGCCGCTTGGCTGCGCTGGTGAACTGGCCAGTTGAAAACGGCGAAGGCCTGCAAATACTGCACTACCGCCCCGGCGCTGAATACAAGCCGCACTATGACTACTTTGACCCCGACGAGCCCGGCACGCCCACTATTTTGAAACGCGGTGGCCAGCGCGTAGCCACCATCATCATGTATTTGAACGAGCCCGAGCGCGGCGGCCACACCATATTCCCTGATCTGAATTTTGAAGTTACGCCCCAGCGCGGCAACGCCGTGTTTTTCAGCTACAACCGCGCCCACCCCAGCAGCAAAAGCCTGCACGGCGGTGCACCCGTGATTGCAGGTGAAAAGTGGATAGCCACCAAGTGGCTGCGTGAGCGGCGGTTTGAGTGACGTTTAGGCAACAACAGCCTAAAGACTCAGGCCTTTTTCACCACCACCAAGCCCTTGAGGTATTCGCCCTCAGGAAAGTTAATGGTCATCGGATGGTCGGGCGCGCCGCCTAGGCGTTCGCTGATGTAGCCGTCTACCTTTGCATCAATGCCCGCGCCTGCCACAATTTTGTGAAACAGCGCTGCATCAATGCCGCCAGAGCAGCTGTAGGTAAACAGCACACCACCAGGCTCTAAAATTTTAAAAGCCAAGCGGTTGATGTCTTTGTAGGCACGCGCTGCGCGCTCGGCGTGCGCGGCGGTGGGCGCAAACTTGGGCGGATCAAGCACGATGGCGTCAAAGCTTTGGCCTGCAGCGTCAAACTGGCGCAGGCTGGCGTTGACATCGGCATCCATAAACGTGGTGTGCGCTGCGTTAAAGCCGTTGAGCGCCACGTTGGCTTTGGCGCGCTCAATGGCCAGGCCGCTCGAATCTATGGACGTGATGTGGGCATGGTGCAGCGCGCCGCCTGCGCGCATGCCAGACAACGCCGCCACCGTAAATCCGCCTGTGTAGCAATAGCAGTTGAGCACACGCTGAAACTGCAGGCGCTGGGCATACTGGGAAAATTTGTGGCGGCTGTCCCGCTGGTCTAAATAGAAGCCTGTTTTATGGCCTTCGGCAATGTTGGCCGACAGCTGGTAGCCGTGCTCTTGAATCGTGATCTCTACCGCACCCTCGCCGCGCAGCCAGCCTACCGCGCTGTCCAAGCCTTCGAGCGCGCGGCTGCTGGCGTCTGAGCGCTCATACAGCTTGGTAAGTCCCGTGGCTTGCAGCAACGCATCGGCAATGGTCTGCTTGTGGCGCTCCACCCCAGCCGACATAAACTGCGCCACCAGCGTGTCGCCATAGCGGTCCACAATCAAACCCGGCAAACCATCTGATTCGCCGTGCACCAGGCGCATGCTGTCGCTTTGAATATCAAACAGTCTGCGCGCCTTGACCGCGCGCTCGCACGCAGTCACAAAAAATGGTGCATCAATGCGCTGCGCCTCGTCAAAGCTCCACACCCGCGCGCGAATTTTGCTACTGGGGCTAAACGCCGCCCAGCCCAAAAACGCCCCATCATGCGCCTGCACCCGCACCGTCTCCCCACTGTCGCCGCCGCCTTTGGCTATGGCGTTGTCAAATATCCAAGGATGGCGGCGGTACAAGGCGCGCTCTTTGCCTTCGCGCAGGGTGAGTGTTTTCATAGGCCCTATTGTCGCACCCGTCTTTTTTGTCTTGTACGGGGATCAGGTCGGCGGTGCTACTTCAGCTACGCGGCTGTCCCCCGTGTCGGCCGAGGGCCGACACCTCCTCCTCTACGCCGCGACGCCCAACACAACCCAAACACCCCGGCGGCGCCCCAGGTAGTTAAGCCACGGATAATAGCTCGAGGCTGTCACAAGAACCTGTAGG
>JANPDG010000009.1:0-2399 GCA_031431335.1 Polaromonas sp.
GTGCAAAAATTGAGCGGATAGGTCAGGCCTTTCAACCGCGGTACAACCGGTGTGAATCGTGAAATATCCGCAAAATTGGCACTTTGTCCAACATCCACGCCATAGTTTGCTATATATTTAGGAGTATTTGAATGATCAAAATCGGTGACACCTTGCCCACTTCCACCCTTATGGAATTCCACGATACCGAATCTGAGGGCTGCTCCTTGGGTCCAAACGCCGTTGACGTTGCAAAAGCATCTGCTGGCAAAACCATCGCTGTGTTCGCCGTGCCCGGTGCCTACACCCCGACCTGCTCGGCCAAGCATGTGCCTGGCTACGTGGCCCGCTACGATGAACTCAAGGCTGCTGGTGTGGACGAGATTTGGTGTGTTAGTGTCAACGACGCCTTTGTGATGGGCGCGTGGGGCCGCGATCAACAAACTGGCGGCAAGGTGCGCATGATGGCCGACGGCAGTGCCGACTTCTCAAAAGCCACGGGTTTGACCTTGGACCTCACCAGCCGCGGCATGGGGCTGCGCTCCAACCGCTATTCGATGCTGGTGAAAGATGGCAAAGTTGTGTCGCTCAACATCGAAGGCGCTGGGAAGTTCGAAGTCAGCGACGCCGACACCATGCTTGCCCAAGCCAAGGCTTGAGCAGGCACAAACGCGCACACCCATTCAAAGCTGAACATGGCCAACCGTTTGTCTGAGATCGCCACCCGAACGGGTGACGATGGCACCACGGGCTTGGGTGATGGCGCACGCGTGAGCAAAGGCAGCCTGCGCGTGCACGCCATGGGCGATGTTGACGAGCTCAACTCCAACCTGGGCGTGCTGCTGTGCGAAGACATGCCCCCTGACGTGCGCGAGCTGCTCATCGACATTCAGCACCAGCTGTTTAACCTGGGCGGCGAGTTGTGCATTCCCGGCTACGAGCTGCTCAAGGCCGAGGCGCTGCTGCAAATCGACCAAGCCCTTGAGACCTACAACGCGACTCTGCCCAAATTGCAAGAGTTCATCCTGCCCGCAGGCACCCGCGCTGCCAGCCTAGCGCATGTGTGCCGCACCATCGCCCGCCGCGCCGAGCGCACCGTGGTCACCTTGGGCACCGCCGAGCCACTTAAAGACAACCCGCGCCAATACCTCAACCGCCTGTCCGACCTGATGTTTGTACTAGCCCGCGTGCTCAACCGCCACCGCACCGATGGCACTCAAAACGAAGGGGTGGGCGACGACGTGTACTGGAAAAGCGAACGCATGGCCAAAGACGCCGCCAAGTAAGCCTGCAGTGCAGCACCGCTGCAATGTGCATATTGAATTAGGCGTTTTTGGAAGAAAAATGAGCGCTTTTCCGACGTGGATATTCAATAGTTTGCTATTAATTTAGGACTAAATTGAATACGAAAAATGCCTATGGCTTGCAGGGCTTCGCAGAATACTCTGGCAATAACTAGCCCCGTTTTACGAGCCCGCTGAAGTGTTGAAGTAAAAGCGCATCACCGCCAGCCTATACACAGTTAGGGTGACCATGGGCATCTGCGCTTCCTATATAAAAACCACTATATTTTATATAGCTGCCTGAGCAAAATTTCATGGGGCTAGCGGCTTATTATGTTGCTCTAAAACTTCTAAGTCAGCCACATCCTTGTGCCGCCCTGTAGCTTTTTTGTTGGTTTTAAAATCTTCTAGCGCAATAAAATTCAAGTCAAGGCCATCTAGCTTAAAAGCCAGCCGGCGCTGATAACACGCCACAAAATCCACACCATCAATGCTGGTCAGCAAATCAATGCGCCCGGGTGGAAAGCCCAACTGAATTACTCGATCTGAGGTGGTCAAGTCTTGTTTGCTAATGTCCATACCGGCAAAACCAAACTGCGATAAAGCCAATAGCACCTTGTCCGCATTGGCTGGGCCTGTGCCAATCCAAAAGTCCAAATCGCCCGTGTAGCGCGGGTGCCCGTAAGCGGCCAAAGCATAGCCACCAACGATCAAATACTCAACGTGATTTGAGTTGAGTAACGCGGCAAACTCTTTGAAGTCGGATGTCAACATACGCTTGGCCTTGCGGGTCTGGGTTGTGGTGCTGCTGACGCAACGCCTCTACGGCATCAATACGCGCCTGCACAGGCTGCGCCAGCCAATACGCCAGATCAGCCCCTTGCTGGCCAGCGACATCGTGCAGGTTAAAACGGGTAACTGTGCGTTGCATAGATTAATAGTAACAGACAAATATCACAACGGTAACACTATAAATTTAATAGCTACTTAATTAGTAAATGCTTGGACTACGAGCACATTTGGCCACTAAACAGGCTGCAAAACGCCCGTTATCACACAACACGGCAATTCAGCAATCACCATCCCCGCAAACCGCACCGCCACCTTGTCAAAGCTCACCGTCTGCCCGCACCCAGC
>JANPDG010000010.1:0-44608 GCA_031431335.1 Polaromonas sp.
TTGACCTCGCCCAGTGAAAAGCTGGTGTGCAGGTCTTTCACATGGGGCAGGTTGATCAGGCGGTCCATGGCGAAGCGTGAGTAGGCTTCGAGGTCGGTGGCCATGACGGTGATCTCAAACGAGCCCTCGCCGCTGATGTGATGGCAGCTCATCACCTCGGGCATTTGAATGAGTTTTTCTTTCAGCTCGCGTGTCACCTCGCCCGTATTGCGGTCAGCGTACAGACGCACAAAAGCAATCACACCCAGCCCCAGCTTTTGGCGGTTCAGCGCGGCGTGGTAGCTGGTGATGTAGCCCTCGGTTTCTAGCCTGCGCACGCGCCGCCAGCAGGGCGCGGGCGACAGGCCCACGCGGTTGGCCAGCTCGGCGTTGGTCAGGCGGCCATCGGCTTGCAGCTGGCTCAAGATGTGGATGTCAAATTTGTCTAGACCGTTGAGCACTTCATGGGTGTCGGGTGTCTCTGGCGTGGGCGGCGCGCCTGCTGCACTGGGCGGCTGGCGGGGCTTGGGTTTGGCGAAAGGCTGGGCGGCTGGTGTGCGGGTTTGCTTTGGAGTCATAGCAGTATCTTGCTTTTATTGCGATTTTTAGCGCGAATCTTTCAAATTTTAGCCAGTATTGGGCACGAAAAGCAATTTTCTCTGTAGCTTGCGCACGGTTTGACTGTTACATTGTCTGCATGCGAAACATTATTGAGTCTTTAGAAGAGTCCAAAATCCGCGAAGTAGCCAATGCAGGCATGCTCGCCAATGAGCAGACTGGGGCGGACAAAAAAGAGGTGTTGAAATTTTGGTTTGGCGAGAGCGACGAGGTTACACCGCACTTCATTCGCCAGGCCGCTATAGCCTCTTTGCAAGCAGGCGAAACTTTTTATACGCATAACCTGGGTTTGCCCGAGTTGCGCGCTGCGGTAGCAGCCTATGCCACGCGCTTGCACAGCCGCATCGACGCCCACCGCGTGGCGATCACGGCTGGCGGCGTCAACGCGCTGATGTTGGCCTGCCAACTGCTGATTGATGCAGGTGATGAAGTGGTCGTGGTCACGCCGGTTTGGCCTAACCTGACGGCTCAGCCTGCGGTCATGGGCGCGGTAGTGCGCTGTGTACCGCTCACAGCGGCCAGCCAAGGCGCGTGGCAGCTTGATATGGCGCAGTTGCTGGGCGCTGTGACACAGCACACCAAAATGCTGATACTCAACGCACCGAACAATCCGACCGGCTGGACGCTGTCGAAGGCAGAGCAAGAAATTATTTTGCAGCATTGCCGCAGCACAGGTACGTGGATTTTGGCCGATGAGGTGTACGAGCGGCTCTACTATGCGGGCGATACGGCCAACGGTTGTGCGCCGAGTTTTTTAGACATCAGTGAGCCAGACGACCGATTGATCGTGGTCGGCTCGATGAGCAAGAGCTTTTTGATGACCGGATGGCGCACGGGCTGGCTCATCATGCCTCCTGGCATGGTGCCCCACATGGGCAAGTTGATCGAGTTCAATACCTCGTGTTCGCCTGTGTTTGTGCAGCGCGCGTGCGTGGCTGCGTTTGCGCGCAGCGAAGAGGTGACGCCTGGTGTGGTGGCGCACTTAAAGCTGTGCCGCGACACGCTGGTGCCGCTCTTGCAGGCGCTGCCCGGCGTGCAGGTGCAGGCTG
The DNA here is from genome assembly GCA_031431335.1 of Polaromonas sp. GTDB lineage: Bacteria > Pseudomonadota > Gammaproteobacteria > Burkholderiales > Burkholderiaceae_C > JAAFIP01. The sequence goes on from JANPDG010000010.1 coordinate 1,647, forward strand.
CGCACGGCGGGATGTATGCGTTTTTTAAACTCGATGGATTTGACGACTCATTGGCAGTGGCTAAACGGTTGGTGCTGGAAGCAGGCTTGGGTCTGGCGCCGGGCAATGCGTTTGCGCCAGAGGCGCAGGGTTGGCTACGTTGGTGTTTTGCATCCCAAGATCTGGCGCGGTTAGAGCAGGGCGTAGAGCGACTGCGGGTTTGGCTACAGGCCCAGCCTATTGCGCGGTAGCAAGCTATCACCGCATAATCTGTCTCAAACAGCGCACTTATTTTGAGCACAGGAGGCACAAAGATGACTACCCTGGTGCCACCATGGCCGTAGCGTATCAAGGGCGTTTGGTGCTGAGCAAATCCTACGGATTCGCTAAAAAAGGCTTTAGTGGCAACGTGCCCATGGCTGTAGGCCAGCGCATGCGCATTGCCAGCATGTCCAAATGGATCACTGCAGTGGCCGCGCTCAAGGCCGCCGAGCAAGGTAAGCTGGACTTGGACAAGCCTGTGGCGCAGGTGCTGGGCTATTCACTAGACGCCAAAGACTACGCCGACCCGCGCGCGATGGCGATTACCACACGCCAGCTGTTGCAAAACCACGCTGGCTGGACCATTGACCGCTCCAGTGACCCCGCGTTTGAGCGCGTGCCGCCATGCCCGCAGCGCGGCGCGCGCTGGCTCAGTGCGCAAAAGCTCACCACAGACCCAGGCCAGCTGTACAGCTACTCGAACATTAACTTTTGTTATGCGCAACTGGCCATCGAAAAAGGCACAGGCCAGAACTATGTGGACTTTGTCAAAACGCATGTCGCCGCCCCAGCAGGTATCACTTCTTGGGAGTTTGCCACCCTGCGCGGTAAGGCCGATGAGCCTGACTATGCGCCGGGTCTCGGCGACAAAGGCGACCCTTATGCGAACATGGATTTTGAATCACTGGGTGGTGCGGGCGCGTGGACCAGCTCTGCAGAGGATTATTTACGCTTTGTGCTCAGTGTGCGCGGGTTGCGCGCGCCCACGAGTGCACCGTTGCTTAGTCCTGATTCATACAAGCAGCTTATTCATCGTCCTATGGTCACAGAGAGTATTAAAAAGCCAACGTTTTACGGCCTGGGGGTGAATGTATACCTCTTTAATGACGGACGACAAAATCTATTTCACAGCGGCAGCTTGCCAGGCACCAGCAGCATGGTGATGTCGTTTGCTGGCGGCGTAAGCGTGGTGCTCATCATGAACGGCCGTGTGGCAAGCGACAAGCGTGAGGCATCGGTGGTGGAGACCATGCGCTTGCTCACTGAAGCCGCCACCAAAACTAAGCCGCCCACAGGAGAGATTGGTGCGCTTTAAGCGCATGGCAATAGCTATTTCGCACAAGTGGGCGCGGGCGGCCCTCAGAGTTGGGGATAATGAAGGTCTATGAGCGGCAATACCTTCGGACATTTATTCGCAGTCACCAACTTTGGTGAATCCCACGGCCCAGCTATTGGCTGCGTGATTGACGGGTGTCCGCCCGGCATGGCGCTGTCTGAGGCTGACATTCAGCCCGACCTAGACCGCCGCCGCCCAGGCACCAGCAAATTCGTCACTCAGCGCAACGAGCCTGACACCGTGGAGATTCTCTCGGGTGTGTACGAGGGCCACACCACGGGCACCCCGATTTGCCTGTTGATTAAAAATACCGACCAACGCAGCAAAGACTACGGTGACATAGCCAAAGCCTTTCGCCCCGGCCATGCTGACTACGCCTACATTCAAAAATACGGCCTACGCGACCCGCGTGGCGGTGGCCGCTCGTCTGCGCGCCTGACTGCGCCCATGGTGGCCGCAGGCGCGGTGGCCAAAAAATGGCTGCTGCAAAAATACGGCACTACCTTTCGCGGCTGCATGACGCAAATCGGCGATGTGACCATTGGTTTTGAAGACTGGGCGCATGTGCACAACAACCCGTTCTTTGCCCCGATTGCAGACACCACCGCATTAGAAGACTACATGAACGCGCTGCGCAAGAGCGGGGACTCGTGTGGCGCGCGCCTGCGGGTTACGGCCACGGGCATGCCTGTAGGCCTGGGCCAGCCGATTTTTGACAAGCTGGATGCCGACATAGCCTACGCCATGATGGGCATCAATGCGGTCAAAGGCGTAGAGATTGGGGCAGGTTTTGCCAGCGTTACCCAACGCGGCAGCACGCACGGCGATGCGTTGAGTAAAGAAGGCTTTAAGAACAACAACGCAGGCGGCACACTGGGCGGTATCAGCACCGGACAAGACCTTGAGGTGGGCATTGTGGTCAAGCCCACCAGCTCTATTCTTGTGCCGCGCGAGACGATGGACGTAGACGGCAACGCCGCCGAGGTCATCACCAAAGGCCGCCACGACCCGTGTGTGGGCATACGCGCTACCCCCATTGCCGAGGCTATGCTGGCACTGGTGGTGATAGAGCACGCGCTAGCGCACCGCGCGCAGTGTGGTGATGTGGTCAGTAACACGCCGGTGATCAAAGGCAGTGTTTGACCGCTAGAGCGCCTCTTGGTTACGAGGCTGGTAACGCGAAACTCTGGCCTTTTGCCGCTTTGTCGGCCAGCTACTTTGCCCACTTAGGATTTTTTAGCCCTTACCTGTCGCTTTGGCTCAAGGATATTGGACTGAGCATTGCGGTGATCAGCGTGTTGGCCTCGTTGCAGTCTGCCACGCGTTTGTTTGCACCGTACGGCTGGGGCTGGCTCAGCGACCGCACAGGCCAGCGTGTCAAGCTGCTGCGTTACAGCGCGCTGGCGGGGCTCTTATCGTCTGCCTGCCTGAGCTGGGCGCAGCCTAGTGTGGTGTGGATCAGTGTGGTGCTGGTTGTCATGCTGCTGCATTCGAGCGCCATGATGCCCATGAGTGAGGCGGCAATGGCCCAGATGGTCAGCCAAGGCGGAGGATTTGATGCCAAGCGCTATGGGCGCGTGCGGTTGTGGGGATCAGTTGGATTCTTGGTGACTGTGCTGGCGGCTGGCTGGTGGTTTGAGCGCTTCGGTATGGCGCAGTTTCCGCTGTGGTCGGTGGTGACCATGGCTGCATTGATGCTGAGTACTTGGTGGTTGCCCGACACACCCGAGAAACCCATTGCTGCCCACGAGCGTGTGGCGATTTGGCCTATTTTGCAGCAGCGCGCGGTGCGCTGGTTGTTTGTGTCGGTGTTTTTGCATGTGCTGGCCCACATGGGTATCTATATTTACCTCTCGCTCTATTTAGACGCGCTCGGGTACAGCAAAACTACCATTGGCATGCTGTGGGCGGTTTCGGTGGTGGTGGAGATTGCTTGGTTTTACAGCCAAGGCCGGTGGCTGCCGCGTTTGAGCTTGAGTGCTTGGTTGGTTGTCACCGCAGCTGTGACGGCGCTGCGCATGGGCATGACTGCGACTGGCGCTTCGGTGTTGGTGATTGCTTTGCTGGCCCAAGCCCTGCACGCGGTCACTTTTGCTGCGCACCACACTGCGTGTATTGCACTGCTGTCGCACCATTTTGCCGGCGCTGCGCGGGGCCGTGGGCAGGCGCTGTACACGGTGATTGGCTACGGTTTACCCGGCGTTATTGGGGGTTTAGCAGGTGGCTACTTGACTTCGCGCTGGGGCTTGGCCAGCGTGTTTTGGGCGACCCTGATCGTCGCTGTGCTGGCCACAGCCGCTGCCCTTAAGGTGTGGCGACTACAACATCTGCCTTTGCAAACGGGTTAAACCCGCTCACCAAGGCGGTAGCGACCAGCACCAGCGCCGCGCCCAAAAGCATGCCCGAGCTGACAGGCTCGTTTAAAAATAAATGCCCCCAAGCCACACCAAACAAGGGGATCATAAAAGCCGGCGTCATCGATGCAGTGGCAGAGATGTGGCGCATGATGCGCAGGTGCATCCAGTAAGCCAGCGCCGAGGTAATGATGCCCATGACAGCCACTGCGGCCACAGCGGTGGGCGTAAAGCGCGCCTGAGGCCAGCTCCAAGCTGCAGCAGGCGCCAGCAGCACAGCTGCCCACAGATGAATTCCCGCCGCAATGGCCACAGGCTCAATGCGGGTGACGGCGCGTTTCATTAACGGGGTAGAAATACCGTAGCAAGCCGCCGCGCCTGTGCAGGCTAGAGCGGCCCACAGCACTTGGGGCGACAAAGTCACCGGCCCCAGCCGCACCACCAAAGCCACGCCTATAAAACCCAGCAGGCAGCCCAGTAGCTTGCGTGGTGTGAGCATATCGACCTTCATCCAGGCACCTGCTATGGAGCCAAACGCCACGGCTGTGGTGTTGAGCAAGGCGCTGTAGCCCGCCGGAATATACAAGGCGGCCCACGCATAGAGCATGAAAGGCATCGCTACCGACAAAACGCCAATCAAGAGCAGCTCGCGCCAGTGCGCCCAAGGCCAGCGCTGGCGCAGCGCCCGCATGATGATGGCCAGAGTGATCGTGGCCAAACCAATGCGTAGCCCAGCCAGTACAGGCGGGCCCAGCAAAGGGCTAGCAATGCGAATGAACAAAAACGAAGCTCCCCACAGTGCCGACAGGGAGATTAGTTGTAACAAAATTCCGACGTTCATGGGCAGTAGGGCGAAAAATTTGCGCTTTGGGGAATGTATTTCAGAGGGTGATGCATCGGTAATGCGGTTTCAGACCCGTTACCGCCTGTCACGCCTAGGTTGGTCATGTTAAGGCCTAATTCCAAGAATGTAACGGTTCAGGCTATAATTTGAGGCTGAACACAAAGAGCTCGAGTCCTTTGTGCTCTGTTAAAGCATCCGCTTTAACAATTTCCTGGAAATTGTTTTTTTAATTAGTCTACTCAAGGAATTGAAATGAAAAAGACCCTCGTATTGGCATCGTTGTTGGCTGCAGTTGCTCTGGCTGCTTGCGGTAAAAAAGCTGAAGCTCCTGTTGCTACTCCAGCACCAGCTGTTGTTGATGCCGCTAAAGACGCAGCTTCTGCTGCTACTGGCGCTGCTGCCGGCGCAGCTTCTGCTGCCGCTGGTGCTGCTGATGCGGCTAAAGGCGCAGCTTCTGCTGCTGCTGGTGCTGCAGTCGGTGCCGCTGTTGACGCTGCTAAAGGCGCAATGGCTGCTGGTGCTGGCGCTGCTGATGCTGCTAAAGCAGCTGGTACTGCTGCCGCTGGTGCTGCTGTTGACGCAGGCAAAGCTGCTGTTGGCGCTGCTGCTGATGCAGTCAAGAAGCCTTAATTCGGTTCTCTTCGCTCACGCGTAAAAAAAGCTCCTTTGGGAGCTTTTTTTACGTTCATTGTTACCCGATTGGGCACAAAAAAGCCTCAGATAACTGAGGCTTTTTTAATGGGGAGCGAAGCTTAACTAATCACGCTCGCCACCAAAGATGCCTAATAATGCCAGCAGGCTTTGGAACACGTTAAAGATGTCCAAATACAAGGCCAGGGTAGCGCTGATGTAATTAGTCTCGCCACCGTCCATGATCTGCTTGAGGTCATACAGCATGTAGGCAGAAAAAATCGCCATGGCCATCATGCTGATAACCGCCATGCCCATGGTGGAGCCCACAAACACATTAATGATGCCGCCCACCATAATGACCAGCGCGCCCACAAAGAGCCATTTGCCCATGCCTGAAATATCGCGCTTGATGGTGCTGGCCACGGTGGCCATGACAAAGAAGATGCCGGCTGTGCCGCCAAAGGCCGTCATGATCAGTGAAGGGCCATTTTTAAAGCCCAGCATGCTCACAATCATGCGAGACAGCATCAAACCCATGAAGAAAGTGAAAGCCAACAAAATAGGCACGCCCGCAGAGGTGTTTTTGTTTTTCTCAATGGCGTACAAAAAGCCAAATGCGCCTGCAAAAAACACCACCAGCCCCAAGCCACCTGTCAGCGAACGGGTAATGCCAGTGGCCACGCCCACCCAAGCGCCCAAAACAGTGGGCAAGAGGCTCAGTGCCAGCAGCCAGTAGGTGTTGCGCAGTACTTTGTTGCGCTCTGCTGAGCCTAGGGCACCAGCAGAGTAGTTGATTGATTGAACATTCTCAGACATACAGTTCTCCTTTGAAACAGGTAGTGAGCGCTGATCGCCCTACATAAATCGCATTTTAGGTGCAAACACCCTTGTATGGCTACCGACCCGCCCGCCGATTCCTATTTTTTGTACGGACTCTTTTGACCACAGCATGCTCAGCGGTTAGCTTAACAGCGGGTATGCTTACAGGCCCTTATTAATTCACAATTTACTGTACTTAAACTATGAAAACGAAAGCATATTTAGAAGCTGCTGATGTCAAAGCTATTTTGCTGGCTGCCGAGGCCGAAGCCTTGAAGAACAGCTGGCCTGTCACGATCACGGTGGTGGACGACGGCGGGCATTTGCTTGGCTTGGTGCGCTTGGACGGCGCAGCGGGTATTTCATCGCACATCAGCCCCGCCAAAGCCAAAACAGCAGCCCTGGGCCGCCGCGAGACCAAGGTCTATGAAGACATCATCAACGGTGGCCGCACCAGTTTTTTGAGCGCGCCTGTGCTCGAGGGTATGTTGGAGGGCGGTGTGCCTATCGTCAAAGACGGGCAGTGCATTGGCGCTGTGGGCGTGAGCGGTGTCAAATCCAACGAGGATGCGCAGATTGCGCGCGCTGGTATTGCAGCTATCGGCCTGTAACCTCACTGTAGTATTTAAAAAGCCCCGCAGATCTTAGGTCTGCGGGGCTTTTTTTATGGCTTGACCGAAGTAGTGAACTTACTTCAAATCGTCAGCAATCACTTTGACAATGCGTTTGGCATTGTCAGACGCCTCGGGGGCGCCGCTGGCGTTGAGCACCGATACGGTGGTGGACTCGGCAGCGCTTTTGACAGCGATGCGAAACTTGAGCGGTGCGCCATCAGGCGTGCTGGAGAAGATTTTGGCAAAGAAACCAGGCTCTTTTTTGTCAGCAGGCTCCACATAGCGCACAAAATACGTGCCTTGGGCGCGGTCTCGGTCTTCTACTGTGAAGCCTGTGCGGTCTAGCGCCAGGCCCACACGGCGCCAAGCGCGGTCAAATCCCTCGTCGATTTGCACCACAGGGTTGCCGCCGACTTCAGCGATACGCGAGGTGGGCTTGGCGACTGCAGACGCTACCAAGGCTTTGGACTGCTCTTGGGATACGCCCAGCTTGACCATCAAACGGCGCAAAAACTCGGCTTCGAGCTCTGGATCGGCAGGGCGAGGCTCCCAGTAGGTGCTCTCACCGCGCTGGTTGTTGAGTTGCTTTTCGATCATGCCGCGGTGGCTGACGTAGATCTCGGTAGAGGTGCCCACACGCTCAATGCGCGTGCGAAACTTGTCGCGCTCACCCGTAGAGTACAGGCTGTCGAGCACTTTGCCCAGTGTGGCGCGAATAAAGTCCTGTGGTAGCTTGGCGCGGTTCTCGGCCCAGTCGGTCTCTAGAATGCCTAAGTTTTGCTGGTCTAGACTGAGCAAAAAGCCGTTTTCTTGCCAAAAATCGCGCAGTGGGCTCCACAGCGTGTCGGCAGAGCGCGCCACTACCAGCCAACGCTGCGAACCCGCGCGCTCGATGCGCACATCGCCCACGGCATTGGCTGCGACAGGTGTGCCTACCGGATTGATCTGGCCTGCAGCAAAGCTGTTGGCTGTGACTGGGCCGCCGGGCACGGTGTAGCGGGTGTCGCGGGACAGGGCGGTGAGGTCGGGCGGCACGACCAGAGATGGGCCTGTGCCAGCGCTTTTGTAGTCGATGGTGTCGTTTTGGAACACTGAGCAGCCCGAAAGCAGCGCGGCAGACAGTGCCACTGCTGCGCACACAGGGGCGAATGTGGGTCGAAAATATGTAGCCAAGAGGGTTCCTAGATAAAACGGGTGCTTACAACGAGCGTACAAGAGGTAGTTTACACAAGACCTGATGCTTTGAGCGCAGCCAGCACCGTAGGTTCAAGCGATTGTGCCATGGGGGTCATGGGCAGGCGCATCGTGCCGCCACACAGGCCCATGTGCTGCATGGCCCATTTCACCGGAATCGGGTTGGCTTCGACAAACAGGCTCTTGTGCACTGGCAGCAGGCTGCGCTGAATTTGCATTGCCCTGCGTGCATCGCCTGCGATGGCGGCCACGCACAGCGCATGCATCAGCCGCGGTGCAATGTTGGCTGTGACGCTGATATTGCCTTGTCCGCCGCACAGCATGAGTGCAACAGCCGTGCCATCATCACCTGAATACACGGCAAAGCCTTCTGGGGCGTCTTTGATGAGCCATTGGGCGCGTTCAATGTTGCCGGTGGCTTCTTTGATGCCGACAATGCCGGGAATCTGCGCTAGGCGCATGACGGTGTCGTGCTGCAGATCGGCCATTGAGCGGCCAGGTACGTTGTAGAGCACCACGGGCAGGTTGCCGGTGGCTTCGGCGATGGCTTTAAAGTGCTGAAACTGGCCTTCTTGGGTTGGCTTGTTGTAGTAGGGCACGACTTGGAGCTGGCAGTCTGCGCCGACTTTTTCGGCAAATTTGGCCAGATTGATGGCTTCTTTGGTCGAGTTAGAGCCGCAGCCGGCCATGATGGGCACGCGCTTGTTGGCTTGTTCCACCGACACGCGAATGATCTCGCAGTGCTCGTCCACGCTCACAGTGGGCGACTCGCCTGTGGTGCCGACCACGCCAATGCAGTCAGTGCCCTCGGCAATGTGCCAATCAATGAGTTTGCGCAGGGTGGGGTAGTCAACGCTGCCGTCGGGGTGAAATGGGGTGACGAGGGCAACGATGCTGCCAGTAATTTGTTTCATGCTGTGATTTTAGCCGCTTGGGGCGGCGCTACTGAGCTACAAAGCGTAGCGTATGGGCGCAATTGATGCTGAATTTTCGGGTTTTTCATGCGCTGGCGGGCTTAGCGTTTCGCGCACCGCCACGATGCGCTGCACAAAGCGCTCAGGCGGGCTGACAAAACCGTCCTCAAAAGCCACCACCCGCAGGCCGCTGCATGCGCGCATCAACTCTCCCGGCTGCAACAAAAAGTCAGGCCGCGAGGGCTTGCCAACCGACGCATTGCCGTGCGCAAAAGTCTCATAAATCAGCACTCCGCCCGGTGCCAGTGAGGCCAGCAGAGTGGGCAGCAAGGCGCGCCACAGATAGTTGGTCACCACCACTGCGCCAAACTGCTCTGGTGCGCCTTGGTCATTCAGCAAGGGCCAAGGCCCGGCTTGCATGTCTGCCACCAGCAGCCGCGCGCTCTTAGGCAACTGGGCACGTGCGCTGTCGATGGCGGTGGGCGAGTTGTCAACACCCGTCACCGCATGCCCGCGCTGCGCAAAATACGCTGCATGCCGCCCCGCGCCGCAAGCCACGTCGAGCACGCTGGCCCCGGCAGACACCAAGTGCGCCCAGCGCGCTACCCAGGGCGAGACAGCTTCAGATCCGTGCAGCATCGTCATTACTGGGTTGTATTCATAATGGTTTAGGCTTTAGGTTTGACATCGTCTTTGAGCGCTGCCAAAGCCATCTTTTCCACCGTGCCCGGCAAGATCAGTTTTAAAAACCGCCCCAACTTGCCTTTGCCCGTCATCACCACTTCGCGTTTGCGCTGTTGCATGCCGTCAATGATCAGGCGGGCGCATTCTTGCACGCTCATGGCCTGGTCTTCTTTCAGGCCGCTGCTGCCCGCTGCCACGCCTGCAGCATTGAGGCCCCGGTAGCGAATATTGGTGGATACCACGCCGGGATAGGCTGTGGTCACGCTCACGCCAGCACCCTTGAGCTCAGCGCGCAAAGCTTCAAAAAACCCGGTCATCGCAAACTTGCTGGCGCTATACGCCGTGCGCCCCGGCACGCCAATCAAGCCTGCCAACGACGCCACGGCCACGATAGACCCCTTAGCTGCTTTGAGGTGCGGCAGTGCCGCGTGGGTACACCACACACTGCCCCACAGGTTGATGCGCATGAGGTCTTCATACCAGCCCAGGTCGTCGGGCTTGACGTCTTCAAACAGCGCCTGCGCCGAGATGCCTGCGTTGTTAACGAGCGCGTCGATACGGCCAAATCTGTCCATGGCTTGCGTGATCAGCGCGCGGCACTGGGCCTGCACACCCACATCTGTGGCGACCACCAAGGTCTGCGCGCCCAGCGCTTGGCACTGCGCAGCCACTTGGCCTAACAGCTGCGCATTGCGCGCAGCCAACACCAAGCCCACCCCCGCCTTGCCACTGGCCGCCAGCTGCCGCGCTATTTCAGCGCCAATACCATCTGATGCACCTGTAATTACTATTATTTTCATAGCTAACTATCTAATATCCACGTCGGAAAACCACCTAAAAACTTGGGTAAAATCTAAAAGCAAGACCACAGTTGATCTGCCAAAGTCACCATAAACTCCGGCTGCATGTAGAGCATGAACACACCCGCGCAGGCCAGCACAGCGGCTGTGTAGGCAACGATCTTGAAGCGGGGTTTGAGTAGCATGGGCAGGGTGATTTTTTTTAGGTGCCCTGCGGCAGCTCACGTTGAATCGCTGCTTCTCGAATTGGCAAATTCACCAGCCCCGCAAACACGCCCAGCGCGATGGAGATATACCAAACAATGTCGTAGCTGCCGGTTTTGTCATACAAATACCCGCCCAGCCACACGCCCATGAAGCTGCCGATTTGGTGGCTGAAAAACACAAAACCGCCCAGCATCGACATGTGCTGGATGCCAAAGATTTGGGCCACAGTAGCGTTCGTCGGCGGCACGGTGGACAGCCACAGCAGGCCCATCAAACTGGCAAAAATATACACACTGATTGGCGACAGCGGAGCGGCAATAAACACAGCGATGACCACGGCGCGAGCGAAATAGATAAACGACAAAATGTTCTTCTTGGGCATGCGCTGGCCCAAAGAGCCTGCAATGTAGGTGCCAAACACGTTAAACAGGCCAATCAGCGCCAGCGCGTAGCCGGCCACTTGGGGGCTCAGACCTTGGTCTTTGAGATAGCTGGGCATGTGCACGCCAATAAACACCACCTGAAAACCGCAGACAAAATAGCCCGCCATCAGCAGTTGAAAGCTGGGGTATTTGAACGCCTCGGTCAAAGCCTGGCCAATGGTTTGGTCGCGCTGGGGCTGTACGGCGCCTGCGGCAAAGCCCGGCTCGCGCAAAAACAAGCTCAGCGGAATAATGAGCATCACGATGGCTGCCAGCACCAGCAGAGCAGTTTGCCAGCCTGTGTTGCTGATCAAAAAGCCTTCGGTAGGCACCATTAAAAACTGGCCAAACGAGCCTGCCGCTGCCGTCACACCCATTGCCCACGAGCGCTTGGCCGGGTCAATATTGCGGCCAATCACCCCGTAGATCACGGCATAGGTGGTGCCCGCCTGCGCCGCGCCTATGAGCACGCCCGCAGTCAGCGTGAACATCCATACGCTGGTAGACAGCGCCATGCCTACCAAGCCCAGCGCGTAGCACACAGCGCCCGCTACGATGACCTTGAACGCGCCAAACTTGTCGGCCAGCATGCCCGCAAAGATGCCAAACACGCCCCATGAGATGTTTTGAATACCGATGGCAAAGGCAAAGTTTTGCCGCGTCCACTCGTTGGCCTGCGTAATGGGCTGCAGCCATAGCCCAAAGCCGTGGCGTATACCCATCGACAAAGTCACAATCAGCGCGCCGCACAGCAGCATCTGGACCATGGGGAGTTTTTCGTGGGCTTGGGTTGTCATTAGCATATGGTAACCAGTCTGGTGGGGTCGCGTCAGTCACGCTGGAGATGTTGGGCGTGGTGCACTTTATGGCTGGGCGCGCTCTGGCACTCGGTATGGACAGCTGCGCGGCTGTCCCCCGGCCTGCGGCCTCCTCCTTGATGCCGCTGCGCTGTCCACACCGAGTGCCAGAGCTGCGAACTGGGATGGTTTGCGCTTAAATCGGTTGATTGCCCCCCCATGCGCACAAGAGCGGGTCGATTGCGTACACAGCGTAGCGGCATCAAGGGGGAGTAGGCGGCCCTAGGCCGCCGCGGAGGACAGCCGCGTAGCTGAGTACGCCATCGGCCCGTTCCCGCACAAAACCTAGGCAAGTGCATGCTAAAACCGACACCCCAGCCAAAGTGCGACAATAGGGGGTTATCACAAGAGCAGCCACTTGGCACATTAATGAGCGATCAATTTTCATCCCTAGGACTGGCCGAGCCCATCCTGCGCGCCGTAGCCGAAAAGGGCTACACCACCATGAGCCCCATCCAAGCCCAGGCTATCCCTGTGGTGTTGCAGGGGCGCGATGTGATGGGCGCAGCCCAAACCGGCACCGGTAAAACGGCCGCCTTTATCTTGCCGCTATTGCAGCGCATGCTTAAACACGAGAGCGCGTCGACCTCTCCTGCGCGCCACCCAGTGCGCGCACTGGTGATTTTGCCCACCCGCGAGCTGGCCGACCAAGTCGCCCAGCAGTCCAAAATCTACGGCAAATACACCCAGCTGCGCACGGCAGTGGTGTTTGGCGGCATGGACATGAAGCCGCAAACCATTGAGCTGAAAAAAGGCGTTGAAGTGCTGGTGGCCACACCGGGCCGCTTGCTCGACCATATTGAAGCCAAAAACGTGGCCCTCAACCAAGTGGAATATGTGGTCCTAGACGAAGCTGACCGCATGCTAGACATTGGCTTTTTGCCCGATTTGCAGCGCATTTTGAGCTTTTTGCCTAAATCACGCACCACGCTGCTGTTTAGCGCCACCTTCTCGCCCGAGATCAAGCGCTTGGCTGAGAGCTATTTGCAAAACCCGGTGTTGATCGAAACCGCGCGGCCCAACGAGACCGCGTCCACCGTAGAGCAGCACTTCTACAGCGTGGGCACTGACGACAAACGCCGTGCACTCACCCAAATCGTCAAGCAGCGCGGCATTACGCAAGCCTTTGTGTTTGTTAACAGCAAACTCGGCTGCGCGCGCTTGGCCCGCTCGCTCGAGCGCGAGGGCTTGCGTACCAACGCATTGCACGGCGACAAAAGCCAAGACGAGCGCCTCAAAGCGCTCGATGCATTCAAAAGCGGTGAAGTCGATTTGCTCATTTGCACCGATGTAGCCGCGCGCGGGCTGGACATCAAAGACGTGCCTGCGGTGTTTAACTTTGATATTCCGTTTGGCTCAGAAGACTATGTGCACCGCATTGGCCGTACGGGGCGCGCAGGCGCGTCGGGCTTGGCGGTGAGCTTTGTTGCGCCGTCTGATATGCGCTTGGTGGGCGACATTGAAAAGCTGCTGAAAAAGAAGATTGAAGTCGAAGGCTTTGAGTTTGACGACGAGCGCCCGCGTGAGCGCATCAACACAGGCCGCAGGGCTTGGGGTGATGAGGAGGGCGCTGAGCGCATTGAGGGTGGCTCTCAAAGTAATGGCCAAGGTAATGGCCGCAGTGACAACCGTAACGAACGCAGCGACAGCCGCAGCGATGCCCCGCGCACGCCGCGCCCTCCGCGCGACAGTTACCGCGACCAGTTTCGCTCAGACGGCGTGCGTGAGCAGTCTCGCTTTAGTCGCGCAGCGCCGCGCGATCCGTTTTTTGACAAGCCCTATGAAGCTACCACCGCGGCCGACACTGCTAGCACGCCAGCTTGGGAAGCCGCTAGCAAGGCCGCGCCGTCCAAGCTGTCCAGCAACATCAAGTCTAAGAAGACGGTGGCAGCGTTGTTTAAAACGGTGGCCTAAAACACATTGCATTAGGCGTTTTGTGTACAGCGGCCACAGTGCGTTTGCTTTGCACTTTAGGCCAGCGTCACCACCACAGGCGTATGGTCACTAGGCCGTTCGTTTTTGCGCGGTAGTTTGTCTATCACGCAGGCAGTCACTTTGGGTTTTAAGGTGCTGCTGACCAGCGTGTAGTCAATGCGCATGCCTTTGTTGCGCCTGAAAGCCATGTCGCGATAGTCCCACCAGCTGTAGCTTTTGGCGGGTTGTTCAAACAATCTAAATGCATCGTGTAGACCTAACGTAAAGAGGTTTTGCAAGTGCGTGCGCTCCTCTACGGTGTGGTGAATGGTGCCCCGCAGGCCCTCGGGGTCGTAGGTGTCGGCGTCATCTGTGGTGACGTTAAAGTCGCCAACTAAGACTAGTTGCGGATGCTCGAGTAGCTCAGTTTGCAGCCAGGCGTGCAGCGCGGTGAGCCATTTCATTTTGTACTCAAACTTGTCCGTGCCCGGCGCTTGGCCGTTAACAAAGTAGCCGTTGACCAAGCGCACCGCGCCTAGAGCAGTATGCAGCGTGCCCGCGATGATGCGCGACTGTTCATCGTCAAACCCCGGAATGTTTTTGACCACTGCGTCAACGCCGGCAACCGTCTCTTTGCGGGTGAGCAGCGCTACGCCGTTGTAAGTTTTTTGGCCAAAAAAGTCGCTGCGGTAGCCCACGTCGTCCAGCTCAGCGACTGGAAACTTCTCATCAGTGAGCTTGAGCTCTTGCAGACACAGCGCGTCTACAGGGTTGGCAGCGAGCCAGTCAATGACCTGGGGCAGGCGGATGGTCAGCGAGTTGATGTTCCATGTGGCAATTTGCATTTTAGGTAACTTTTTAAGAGGTTTTCCGACGTAGATATTAGATAGTTAGCTATATATTTAGGAGTAATATAAAAATACTATGAAACAGAACAATCTATGCAGTGCCAGTTGAGCGTGTTAGCGCGAGCTGTGAATTGCAGTTTTAAGCGCGGCGCAAATAGGTCACAAAGCTGTAGGCCAATCCGTTGGCCGAGGTGTGCGCCTCTCGCCGCGCCTCGCGCCACTCCGCGCCCAGCGCAGGTGCAAACGCATCGCCTTCAAACGCAGCATCAATCTCAGTGACAACGATGCTGTGGGCCAATGGCAAGGCCTGCGCGTAGATTTGTGCCCCGCCGATGACCCACACGGCTTGCGGTGCGGGGCCAAGCTGTGTGCACTCGCGCAGCGCCGACGCTACATCCGAGCAGCGCTGCACGCCAGCGTGCGCCCAGTCAGCTTGCCGCGTCAGCACCATATTGGCTCTGCCTGGCAGCGGCCTGAACTTGGGCGGCAACGAGTCCCAGGTCTTGCGTCCCATGATCACAGGACAGCCCAAGGTTGTTCTTTTGAAGTGTGCCAAGTCTTCTGACAAATGCCAAGGCATCGTGCCATTGCGGCCAATCACGCGGTGGTGGGCTTGCGCCCAGATAAGGTTGATTTGCATCATCGTGCCTACACCGCTACGGGCGCTTTGATGGCTGCGTGGCATTGGTAGTCGAGCATTTCAAAATCTTCAAACTGGTAGTCAAAGATGGATGCAGGGCGGCGCTTGATGTGCAGCTTGGGGTAGGGGAAGGTGCTGCGGCTTAGTTGCAGCGCGACCTGTTCGTGGTGGTTGCTGTAGATGTGGCAGTCGCCGCCCGTCCAGACAAAATCGCCCACGTCCAGGTCGCACTGCTGCGCGACCATGTGGGTGAGCAGGGCGTAGCTGGCGATATTAAATGGCACGCCCAGAAAGATGTCTGCGCTGCGTTGGTAGAGCTGGCAGCTTAAGCGGCCTTTGCCACCGGGCTCAGCAGCGGGTGCTACGTAGAACTGAAAGAACGCATGACACGGCATGAGCGCCATTTTGGAGAGCTCAGCCACGTTCCATGCGCTGACAATAATACGGCGCGAGTCGGGGTTGGTTTTGAGTGTCTTGATGACATCGCTGATCTGGTCGATATGCCCGCCATCGGGCGTGGGCCAGCTGCGCCACTGCACGCCATAGACGGGGCCCAGGTCGCCATCGGGCTTGGCCCATTCGTTCCAAATGCTCACGCCGCGCTCTGTCAGCCAGTTGTTGTTAGACGAGCCAGTAAGGAACCACAGCAGCTCTTGAATGATAGATTTGAGGTGTACTTTTTTGGTGGTCACCAGCGGAAAGCCCTGTTGCAGGTCAAAACGCATTTGGTAGCCAAACACGCTTTTAGTGCCCGTGCCAGTGCGGTCAGACTTGGCTGCACCGGTCTCATAGACGTGGCGCATGAAGATTTCGTATTGGTTTGACGACGGGGTCAAGGTGGTTGATGTCATGGTTTAGTAGCCGCCTAATAGCGTGTCGAGGGCTGATGTGATGCTGCTGCTGTCGCGCATGCCAATGGGAATCATGACGCGCGCAGTGTCGGCTTCAATAAAGTTATTTTGCACGTCCAGTATATAGAGCGTGGTGGGACATTGGGGGGGTGTTTTGTGAAGCATGGTGAGCCTTACGCAATCAATCTGGATATTTTATGTGCATATTTGGCGTATTGATCAGGCTTTAGGTTAGCCGGTCAATACCCAGCCGCACCAGTGTGCGGTTGCCCAGCATAACGAGCCACACAAAGCTGGGCGACACCGCAAAGCCGATGAGTGCCAGCTGGTAAGCAAACAGCTCAGGGCATTGACGGGCCCCGTGCCCCATTTTTTAAGCACCGGCCCGCCGAAATCAGATTTGCATCAGACGTGAATAACCCGCCCAGGGTTGAGCAGATGCTGGGGGTCAAGGGCGAGCTTCACAGCGCGCATCATGCCCAGGGCCGCGCCAGATTTGTAGTGCGGCAGCTCGTCACGCTTGAGGCTGCCTATGCCGTGCTCGGCGCTGATGCTGCCGCCGAACTGGCGCACGCTGCCATAGACCAAGGTATTGACGGCGGCCTCTTGGGTGGCCAAAAACTGTTTGTCATCGCCGCCCTCGGGGCACTGCACGTTGTAGTGCAAATTGCCGTCACCCAGGTGGCCAAAGTTAACCAAGCGCACCCCTGGCAACGCAGCTTGCAGCAGAGCGTCAGTAGCGGCTACAAACTCAGGAATGCGTGACACGGGGATAGAAATATCGTGTTTGATATTGAGCCCTTCTTCGGCCTGCGCCAGCGGAATACTCTCGCGCACATGCCACAGCGCTTTGGCCTGCGCCATACTCCCGGCGACTACTGCGTCGGTGATGGTGCCCGCGTCAAAGGCCAGCTCCATGACATGCTCAAACCGATCGCGTGCATGCGCCTCGCTCTCAAAATCGCTGTTTTCTAGCAGCACGCAGTAGGGCGCAGTATCAAACAAGGGCACTCGCTGCTGCGAAAAATGGTGTGCCACCAGTGACAGCGCAAACTGCCCCATCACTTCAAAGCCTGTGAGCCCACTGGCCAAATGTTTTTGGGCTAAGCCTAGCAACTGCACCGCTGCGTCCAGCGAAGGCACTGCAGCCCACGCAGTAAGCCGCGCTGCAGGCTGCGGATACAGCTTGAGCGTGGCGGCGGTGATGATGCCCAGCGTGCCCTCGCTGCCCACCATCAAGTTGCGCAGGTCGTAGCCGGTGTTGTCTTTGCGCAGGCCTGTCAATCCGTCCCACACCTGGCCGTGTGCGGTGACCACTTCGAGTCCCAGGCACAGGTCGCGTGTGTTGCCGTAGCGCAGCACCTGTGTGCCGCCGGCATTGGTGGCCAAGTTGCCGCCGATGGTGCAGCTGCCTTCTGCAGCCAAGCTTAGCGGGAATAAAAAGCCTGCATTCTCGGCTGCAGCTTGCACGTTTTGTAAAATGCAGCCTGCATCGACAGTGATGGTCATGTTGGCTGCGTCGATGCTGCGCACCGCGTTCATACGCTGCAGGCTCAGCACAATCTGCGTGCCCGAGTCGTCAGGCGTTGAGCCCACCACCAGCCCGGTGTTGCCGCCTTGTGGCACGATGCTGACATTCTGGCCCGCCGCACGTGCCTGCACGCAGGCCGCTACGACAGCAGCCACCTCGCCACAGTTGGCGGGGCGCACCACAGCCAGTGCTTTGCCGTGCGCACGTTTGCGCCAGTCTTGCTCATAGGCGCTTAGGTCACCAGAGGTCAGCACATGCGGCGCGCCTAGGTGCGTGCGCAGGGTGTCGATGAGTTGCATGTGCGATAAGTGAATAGTTTAATTACTATGATATTAATAGCTAACTATTCAATATCCACGTCGGAAAAATGCCATATTTTCTTCCAAATACGAGTCAATAAATACAGCCACTAAGGTGCCAGCACATACACCGCGTTGCCGTCGCCATTGTCTTTGAGCAGCTTGATCTTGGGATGGTTGGCCAAATATTTGGCAGCCGCAGCAGCCGATACAAATGTCATGCTGATGCCTGGCACGCCGTTGATACGCCAGTTGCCGTCGGCGCTAGGGTTGAACTTGGGGTTGGCTGCCAAATACTCGACCAGTGCTTCGCGGTTTTCTTCTGGTGCGTCGATGATCACTTTGGCTGCTGTTAAGCCCGGAAAGTTGCCACCGCCATACGCGCGGTAGTTGTTGGTGGCGACAATGAATTTGGCGGCCTCGTCGATGGACTTGCCATCAAAGCGCAGGTTCACTACGCGGCGGGCTGCGGCGTTGGCCACAGCACCTTTGCCGTCGTATTTGGCCGCTTGCGTCAGGTCTAGCTCATAGGTCACGCCATCAATCGTGTCAAAGTTAAACGACGGAAAGTTAGGGTTGATAAGGTCTTGGCTTGGCGCGCCCTGCGGGTCAATGCGGTTGAACATGCCTGCAGACATCTCGATCCACTCGCGCACCTCAGCGCCTGTGAGCAGCATGGCCTTGAGTGTGTTGGGGTAAATGTACAGGTCAGCTACGTTTTTAATGGCTATAGAGCCCGCTGGTATGTCGGTGTAATAGGTCGGGCCTTGGCGGCCACCGGCTTTGAATGGCGCTGCGGCAGACAGCACGGGGTATTTGGCGAAGTCAGTGCCTTGAATGGCTTTTTTGACATAGGCAATTTGCGCGTTGGAGACCACTTGCACGCTGGAGTCGTCTGCTACTTGGGCAAAGTAGCTGTATATCGGCGCGCTGGTTTCGGCCACTTTGCCGCGCACATAGGCCAGTGTGTCGGCGTGCTCGGTGGCAATGGCTATGGCCACCATCGGGTCGGCGTCTACAGTGGGCTTTTTGGCCACTTTGTCAAAGATCGGGCGAATGCTGGACTGGCTGGTTTTCACCTTCCATGCGCCTGCGGTGTTGTCTAGCGTCAGGTCAATCACACCCAAGTGGTCACCCCAGCGACCAGGCATAACAGCGGCCACGCCGTTAATGGTGCCACGCGCTGCGTCAACTTTAGGGTAGCTGGCAAACGCGGCGCTGGGAAACTCAGCGTGCGCGTGGCCAAACAGTATTGCGTCAATGCCCGCGACCTCGGCCAGTTTGGATACTGCATTTTCAGCAAACGCCGCCACTTCACCTTTTTCAAAGCCTGAGTGCGGTATGGCCACCACCAGTTGCGCGCCTTTGGCACGCATTTCAGGCACATATTTCTTGGCCACTTCGACCATATCTCGGGTGACCACTTTGCCCTGCAAGTTTTGTCTGTCCCATTGCATGATCTGCGGGGGCACAAAGCCAATCACGCCAACTTTGAGGTTGTGTTTAGCACCCGCGGTGTCAACAAAGCTGCGCTCCAAAATCACATAGGGCGTAAAGGCGTGTTTGGCGTTTGCACCGTCTTTGTCTTTATCGTCAATAAATACGTTAGCGTTAACATACGGAAAGCGTGCTGTTGCAATCGTACGGCGCAAAAAGTCTAGGCCAAAGTTGAACTCGTGGTTGCCCAAATTCCCAGCGTCATAGCCCATTTGGTTCATCACTTTGTAGGCCGGATGCACATCGCCTGCCTTGAACGGCTTGATCTTGGCCACCAAATCGCCCAGTGGGTTGCCTTGGATCAAATCGCCGTTGTCAAAAAGCATGCTGTTAGCGGCTTCAGCGCGGGCTGCCTTGAGCAAAGTGACCGACTTGGCCAAGCCAAAAGCATCAGTCGCTTTGTCTTGGTAATAGTCGTAGTTGAGCAGGTTCATGTGAATGTCAGTGGTCTGCATGATCCGCAAATTGAGCTCAGCGGCACGGGCCACACTGTGCGCGCCTGCGGCAGCACTGAGCAGCACGGCAACGGTGATAGGCTTAAAAAAATGAGTCGTAGCAGTCATGGCATGAGCTCCTTGGGCAGTTAAATCAAAGGCGAAAACACGAATTCAAAATCAAGCATATCAGCCGCTGCTTATGCGGTGGACTCCGCAGCAACTTTGTTGCGCAGCCGCAGGCGCACATGCAGCGCGCAGGCAGTAAACAGCGTGCAGCACAGTAGCACCTCAATCATGGCGTAGTAGTTGCTGGGCGGCTTGTCACTGTAGGCGCGCACCGCGCCCTCGGTAAAGTACAGCCACACCATCAGGCTAACCCAGCGGTAGGTGTACATTTTGTTTTTCAGCAGGCCAGCCAGTGGAATGCACAGCGGCAGTGCTTTAAGAGCCAACCAAGAGCCGCCAGGGCGCAGCGGGGCCAAAAACAGCTCCCAGGCCAGCGACAGCACAATCAGGCCCAGCAGGCTGCTTACGGCCAGCCAACGCGATACATCTACAGAGTTTTTCATTCGCAAAATAGTCCTATTTGAATGGCATGATAACGGCATGGAATCTATGCAGCAACGATTAGGCTTATTTTTCACCCGTTTGGGGGCAGATTTGAAAGAGCTGCTTGCCACGCTCAAGGTGTTTCCGTGGCGCAATACGGCTGTGGTGCTGCGCGAGCGGTTTCGCGACGACCGCTTGGGGCTGACCGCCAGCAGCTTGACGTTTACCACCACGATCGCCTTGGTGCCCTTGTTTACCGTGGCGCTGGCTATTTTTACGGCTTTTCCTATTTTTGCCAAAATGCAGGGCGTTTTGCAGCAGTGGTTGATCGAAAGCTTGGTGCCTGACAACATAGCCCGAAATGTGCTGGGCTATCTCACGCAGTTTGCCAGCAAGGCATCGCGCTTGGGCGCAGCTGGCTTGGCCCTGCTGCTGGTGACGGCCTTGGCACTCATTTTTACCATCGACCGCACACTCAACAGCATTTGGCGTGTGCGCCGCGTCCGCCCGTTTGCACAGCGCCTGTTGGTGTACTGGGCTGCGCTCACATTGGGCCCCGTGCTCTTGGCTGCCAGCCTGACCATCACGTCTTACGCGCTGTCGGCCTCTAAAGGCGTGGTCGGCTTTTTGCCTGGCGGGCTGCGCCTGCTGCTCGACACGCTGGAGTTTGTGCTGCTGGCGGGCGGCATGGCGGCGCTATACCGTTATGTGCCCAATACCCGAGTTTTACGGGTGCACGCTTGGACGGGCGGCGTGTTTGTGGCGCTGGGCTTTATGGGGGCCAAAAAGCTGTTGGCTATTTATTTGGCTTCGGTGCCGACGTATTCGGCTATTTACGGGGCGTTTGCCACGGTGCCTATTTTGTTGCTGTGGATTTATATTGCCTGGGTGATCGTGCTCTTGGGCGCAGTGATTGCAGCGTATTTGCCCAGCCTGCTACAGGGTGTGCAACGCCGGGGCGGCACACCAGGCTGGCGCTTTCAGCTTTGCGTTGAAATCATCCAGCACCTGCACCGCGCCCGCAACACGCCCGCCAAGGGTCTGACCATTGCCCAGCTGGGCGCAGCCATGCAGGTAGACGCGCTGCAAATCGAGCCCGTCATTACCGTGCTGTCAGAGCAAGACTACGCCAGCGAAATCGCCGACGGCAGCGGTCGCTATGTGATGCTGTGCGAACCTGAGCTGATTGTCATGGCCCCGCTGGTAGAGAGGCTGCTGTTGCCGAATACGGCCAGTCTGCAAGGCTTTTTAAGCCGCAGCGCTGTGGGAGGGCTCAGTGGGCGTGATGTGCTGTAAAAATGAAAATTCAATAGGAGATCGCGATTGGCCAAAATTAAAAGCATGCTCTATTCCGAAAGAATCGAAAGATACTTCATGTCGGCACAAGATAAGGCGGTGCTGGACGGAGAAAAATTACTTTTAGATGTACCAATTGACTCTCAATTTGATGCGCTGAACAATAAAGAACCTCCGGGTACTTCATTGCGGCTTGAGTTCAAAGCCAGTTGGCCTGACTATTTTCGTTTGTGGGTGGTTTGCCAACTTTTAACTTTATTGAGTTTGGGCTTGTTTGGCCCATGGGCGCGAACCCGTAAAGCTAAATTTTTAGCAGAACATTGGTTGCTTGACGGGGAGCCATTCGCAGTGAATTTTTCTCCTATCGCCCTGTTAAAAGGACGAATACTTGTATTCATTTTAATATTCAGCGCTGTAGTTTTGGGGTGGTGGAATCCATGGCTCAGACCTGTGTTGATCTTTGTATCTTTTTTGGCTGCACCTTTTATACTGGCCAATAGCATTGCGTTCAGATGGCGCACATTATCGTATCGTGCAATAGCTTTTAGTTCCGAAAATAACAGCCAATCTTTACGATGGGTAATGATCGTTCTTGGTGTCTTTTTATCTGTGGCAACACTGCCAAATAGTTTGTGGCAAAAGTACCTGCCGCACCATGGGTTTGTACCGTCAGTTGTTTTATTATTGATGTTACCTGCGCTGTATTTTTGGCCTCGTGCAACTTCAACTTTGACTTATTATCGATTTTCTCAAGCCAGTTGGGGTGCGCAACGCTTTGACTTGCAAACAAGCGCCAAGCAAATATTTGCTCAAATGTGGCGCAGAGCATTTTCTGGATGGCTTATATTGTCTGGCGCTTTGGTTGGAGTCATTGCTGTGCTCAGCCTATTGAGCGGGAATCGTGACGTGCAAGCGGCGCTGAACAGTATTAATTATTTGGTGTTGACTGTTTTCGCTATTACTTTTGCGCGTTCAAGACGACTCAATTTCGTCCTGCATCGGTTGCATATTGGTGGATTGTCTTTTTCAAGCAAAATGCATCCCGCACAAATGAGTGCTCTGACCACCGGTTATGCCCTGCTTGCCGTATGTACGCTAGGGTTATCTGTGCCGTGGAGTACGGTACATTTTTGTCGATGGCGCGCAGCACGTGTAACGCCCTACTTAGATGGTCAATGGTCTCAGTTTTTGCCAGCTGTGGTTGACCAGCCTGCCTCGGGTGTTTTAGATGAACTGGGCAACTCTTTTGATATTGAGATGGGAATATGACAGCCACCGTTTCCACCAAAAAACTCGCAATTGACTGGATTGACCGTGCAATCGCGTCTCGCTGGGCTGTGGCTATCTGCGCTGTGGGTTTGGTATTTCTGCCTATCTTCTTTGTTGTCCTAGTCTTACCCAAGCTGAGCGAACTAGCAGCGATTCATGTTCCTGTCTCGGTTGAGAAAAAACTTGGAAACTATATTTTAGATTCTAGTGAGGTTTGGTTGCCACCAAGTCGTATGGATTTACCAACGAAAGAGGCTTATCAAGAACGTGTCAAAAAGCTGGCTCTTTTAGCGGGATTGGAAAATGTACGAGTTGAGTTTCGCGCGGGTCTTCCTAATGCGCTCGCCCTGCCAGGCAACACGATAGTCTTAACAGATGAACTCGTTACAGTAATTGCTGATCCAGAGGAAGTGGACGCAGTCATAGCCCACGAGCTTGGGCATTTGCGCCAGCGTCATTTAATTAAAAAAATTGTCAGCACTAATCTTTTTACGGAAATAGCGCTGCGTTTAAACGGTCAAGACGGCATGGCCAGACAAGTGGGCAGCACTCTGGCCAGCCTAAGTTTGGCGCCACATTACAGCCGCCAACATGAAATTGACGCTGATAATTTTGCGATGAGTTTATTGACTGAGAATAAACAATCGCCTTTGTTATTGGCTCAAGCGCTGCTGCGACTAGACAATTATTACAAGGCTAAAGGCGTCACAATGGGCGGCTACACTTCATCGCATCCTGACTCCGCTGTCCGCATACAGCGAGCCACGGATGCCGCGCAAACTAAAAAGTAAACTTGCCCAACTACTTATCTTTGTACATCACCCAGTCGCCCGTAATTACACCTCACCGCCAAACTTCTTGATCAAGTTGGCCATGTATTTTTCAATGAGCTTTTCAAACTCGCCTTGCACTACGGGGCCGACAATCATTTTCATGAGACCTGGCAGTGGCACTTCAACAGTGCCTTTAATGCTGAGCGCCACGCCCGTCGATTTTTTGTTGTCCACCAGGTTCCAACTGCCGCCAATTTGCGCGTTGCCTACGTCTTTCACAGGCGTCCACACCACAGTACCTTTGGCTTTGTTGCTGACATATTTGCTGGCATATACAGTTTGAATATTGACCTGTGCCGTGCCTACCTTTTCCATCTCCCATTTGTACACGCCACCGCCCATGTCGGTGAGTTTGTCAACTTTAGGAAAATGGCTCACTGAAGTGGGCACGTCGGACAAAACTTCAAACACATCGGCCATTTTGGCTTTGACGTTAAATTCGTACGCTAAATCAATATCTACGGTGATGGCCATGGTGTTGTGTCCTTGTGGTTGTTAAAAATTCTCAAACGCTAGCCTATCAAGTTTCACCTCTTAGGGCAACAGAGATTGCCTGTAGGTCATGTCAATGGGTGAGCAGTTTGCGCGACAATCAGTGCCATGACTTTAAAAACTATTGAAATCGAAACCGCTCCTAATCCCCGCGCCACCGTCTTGCTCATGCACGGCTTGGGCGCAGATGGCAACGACTTTGTGCCGATTGCGGGCGAGCTGAGCCTGCTCAGTGTGGGGCCCGTGCGCTTTGTGTTTCCTAATGCACCCATTATTCCGGTCACTATCAATGGCGGCTACCAAATGCCAGCGTGGTACGACATATCGAATGCTGACCTCACTAAGCGCGAAGACGAAGGCGGGTTGCGCGCTTCGCAAGCCGCGCTAGAGCTGCTGCTGGCGCGCGAAAAAGAGCGCGGTATTCCGGCCAGCCGCATTGTGGTAGCGGGCTTTTCGCAGGGTTGTGCGATGGCGCTGATGACGGGGCTGCGCCATGCCGATAAGCTCGCTGGCATTGTGGGTTTGTCAGGGTATTTGCCTTTGGCCAGCACCACGGCCGCAGAGCAGCACCCAGCCAACGCACGCACACCCATCTTTTTGGCCCACGGACAGCAAGACGGCGTGGTGCCCATGGCGCGGGCCAGCGCCTCGCGGGATGCTTTGCTGGGCTTGGGCTACAGCGTGGACTGGCATGAATACCCTATGGCGCACTCGGTGTGCATGGAGGAGATTGCCGACCTGAGCCATTGGCTCAATAAGGTGCTGGCTTAGCCATAAGGGGGTTTTGGGGTAAGGCTGCGCAAAGCCTTACAATAAGGAGCTAACTTAAACTGGACTCCCCGCAACTTTATGGCCAAAGAAGATCTGATTGAAATGCAAGGCCTTGTGGCCGAAGTGCTGCCTGACTCGCGTTTTCGTGTCACGCTAGAAAATGGCCATGAGATCATCGCCTACACGGGCGGCAAAATGCGCAAGAACCACATTCGTATTATTGCCGGTGACAACGTGACGGTGGAACTGTCTCCGTATGACCTGAGCAAGGGCCGCATCATGTTCCGTCATATTGCCGGCCGCTCTGGCCCGCCGCCACAGCGCCGTTAAAAATAGTCTTGCGCAGCCTTTTAAGCTTTGCGCAGGGCTTGCCCCATTAAAAAAGCGCGGCCACAGCCGCGCTTTTTTAATGCAAGGATACTTTTTAGACGGTTTTGCGGTTAGCCGCTTTGCGATCTGCATCCACCCTTTGTGCGCTGGGACGTTCGCTCAGCATTTTTCGGTAGGGTTTGTAATCAATGCCACCGGCTACCAGCAGGTCTTCGCCATAAATAGCGCGGGTGGCTAGGCCAACAAGGTTTAAGCTGTCATAGGCTGCGCAGTCAGCTTGGGTAAAGGTGTCACCCGCTATGAATGGGGCAAATTTAACCAACTGTTTAAATGCAGGAATGTTTTTATCCAGCTGTTTTCGAACCCGGTCTTTGCTGCTGTCGCTGACCGCGCCGCCAAAAAAAGCTTGCGGGTACAGATCGCGTGCGACCAGTTCTAGGTGCAGGTCGATGTAGGTGATTAGCTCGCGCACTTTGGCGGCTGCGTAAGGGTCAGCTGGCATGAGCGGCGGATTAGGGTGCGCTGCCTCGATGTACTCCATAATCACTTGGCTCTCACACAGAGCGCCTTGCGGGGTGCGAATAAACGGAATTTTGCCTAGCGGGGAGTCAGCCAGCACGGCAGAGTCGGTGCTCTTGGTCATGACAACTTCTTCGGTGAATGGGACGTTTTTTTCTAACAAAGCCAGTTTGACTTTGTTGTAATAGTTAGAGATAGCGAGCCCGCACAGCGTGATCATAAAGTGGCCTTTTAAAAAGAATTAGTTTAGTTTAGGCGATAAAGCGCAGTGCGGTAGTTGCACGAGAGACAATACGCACTCAAGTACAAGGAATTAGACGTATGGCGATTCAGTGGTTTCCGGGGCATATGCGCGCCACGCAAAAGGCTATTTCTGACCGCATCAAAATGATCGATGTGGTCATCGAGCTGCTGGATGCGCGCCTGCCCGGCTCAAGTGCCAGCCCGATGATTGCCGAGCTCACCCAAGGCAAGCCCGCGCTCAAAGTGCTCAACAAGCAAGACCTGGCCGACCCCGAGCGCACCGCGCTGTGGCTGGCGCATTACAACGCGCTGGGCAACACCCGCGCCATCGGGCTGGATGCCAGCAACAAAGCGCCCGCCAAAGAAATCATCAAAGCCTGCCACCTGCTAGCCCCGCTTCGCGGCGGCATGGTCAAGCCCATGCGTGTGCTGATTTGCGGCATACCGAACGTAGGCAAGTCGACACTGATTAATACCCTCAGCGGTAAAAAACACGCCAAAACCGGCGATGAAGCAGGCATTACCAAAATTGAGCAGCGCATCACGCTGGCCGACGACTTTTATTTGTTTGACACGCCCGGCGTGCTCTGGCCGCGCATCATCGTGCCCCAAAGCGGCTACAACCTAGCCGCCAGCGGCGCGATAGGCCGCAACGCTTTTGACGAGCAAGAGGTAGCGATTGAGCTGGCTGCGTATTTGATATTGAATTACCCAGCGCTGGTGCAGGCGCGTTACAAGCTGCCCGATGTGGCCAGCATGACCGACGAGGTGCTGCTGACCGAGGTGGGCAAAAAGCGCGGCGCGGTGGCAGGCAAAAAGCTGGACATGCAAAAAGCTTCCGAAGCGCTGATTTATGACTTTCGCGCAGCCGTGATGGGCCGCATCACCCTAGAGACGCCCGACGAGTTTGCCGTCTGGCTGACCGCAGGCCAAACGCAAGACGCCAAGCGGCAGGTGAAAAAAGATGCGATTGAGCTAGACCGCAAAATTCGCTTCAAGCAAATTCCTAAGCCGCCCAAGCCCTTTGCAGGCCGTTAGCCTGCAAATTAAATAGCGTAGGCCGTTAGCCTGCAAATTAAATAGCACGGGCCGTTAGCCTGCAAATTAAATAGCACGGGCCGTTAGCCTGCAAATTAAATAGCGTAGGCCGCTAGGCTGCCTTCATTGCGCCAGCCTCACACGCAGCCAGCTGCCATCGGCCAGCAGCGCGCACGCGCCGCCGGGCGCGGGCACCATGCGCTGCACGCGCGCAGCCATGGGCTTGACGTCGGCCAGCTCTTTCCACTGGCCTGGCGCTTCCCAGCGCAGCGCGTGCAGGGCTTTGAGGCTCATGTCAGGCACGATGATAGTAGGGCGCAGGCCGGGCAGCTCGACGATAACGGCCAAATCGAGCTCTGAGTCGCCCATGCGGTGGTTAGACGTGTCCATCGCGCGGGCAAAGGGCACAAGATGCGGCGGCTGGTAGTGGTACAGCGTGAGCGTGCCGCCAATGTGCGGCGTGATGACACTGGCTACATCGAGCTTGCCGTCCCCATCAAAATCTGCCGTGCCCACATAGTTTAGCCAGCGAAATGTGCCGCCTGCATACGGGCTGCGTGCCCGCTCAACCAGTGCTTGACTTGCCGCGCCATAAGCTACTCCATACACCACAGTGGCCGCGCCGCGCGCAGCGTCGCTCTCAATCACGATGACTTCGTCGCGGCCATCGCCATCCATATCGACCAAGCGCACGGTCAGGTCTTCAAACACTTTGTGCAGCGGTAGCGTGACAACGAGCGCAAGTGGCTTGGCAGCGCTGCCCTGCTTTGGGGCTGTGAGCACATGCAGCGTGCCAGCGTGGGTGATGGAGCCTAGCGCTTTGTGGGGGTAGCGGTTGGTGGGGCTGCCCAGCCAAGCCCAGGCAATGTCGCGGCTGCCGCGCACTGTCTGGCTGCCCTCAAGGCGCTGTGCAGCTGCCGCAGGCGATGCAGCGGTGATGGCTGTGGCGGCGGGCAAGCCGCAGTGGACTGGCGCGGGCTCCACCATGAGTCCCATAGCGGCGGCGTTAGCGCTGTACAGCGTACAACCAATGCACCAAAACCGATAGATAAAACGATAGAAAAATAATTGCATAGGTTTACAGTCGTGCGGCGTATGCAAATTCTTACGATTTTGATCACCACCGTGCTGTGTCCATAAAGCCCGCGTTGGGCCAAATAAGTCACATGCTGCGCTTGGAGATCTATGCAGTTTGTGCCACCATTACGCCATGCTAAAGCCCAAACACCTGCGCACGCTGCATGTCAAAGCCGACGACCATCCGCGTGGCCAACCGCACCTGAGCGCCGCCAGCGGTTTGGTGCAAGTGCCCTCCAGTACGGGCGTGCGCTGTTTTGTGGTGTCTGACGACGAGCACCACCTGGGTCAGTTCAAGCTGCAGGGTGATGAGAGTGTCAAGCTCAAGCGCTTGTTTGACGGTGATTTGCCGCACGATGCCAAAGACCGCAAAGCCGCCAAACCTGACCTTGAAGTGCTCACCCTGCTGCCCGCCAGTGCGCGCTATCCGTATGGCGCGCTGCTGGCGCTCGGCTCGGGCTCTAAGCCTCAGCGCCACAGCGGCTTGGTGATGGCGCTTGATGCACTCGGCAAGTTAGGTAAAGGGGCAGCCCTTATCAGCCAGCGCCTAGACCTGACCGCGCTGTATGCCCCGCTGCATGCGCAGTATGCCGATCTCAACATTGAGGGCTGCTTAGTCCAGGGCGACACCCTGCAGCTTATCCACCGAGGCCACAAAGGCAGCGCCAGCGGCCAAAGCAGTGCCGCGATTGCACTGCACTTGCCGCAAACGTGGGCTTGGCTGCTAGAGCCCGAAGACACGCCACCGCCTGTACCTAGCTGGTCAATGGCCATTGACCTAGGCGATGTGGACGGCGTGCCGCTCACGCCCACCGATGCCTGCCTGCTGCCCAGCGGCGACTGGTTGCTGAGCGCCGCCGCCGAAAACACCACCGACAGCACCCTAGACGGCCCCTGCACAGGCAGCGCGCTGGCTGTGCTCAGCGCCAAGGGCAAGCTGCGGGCGCTGCACATGCTGCACGGCGCTCCCAAAGTTGAAGGCATCAGCGCGACTGCTTTGGGCAACCATATCGACATACTCATGGTCACCGACGCTGACCATCCCGATCTGCCTTCGCAGCTGCTCAGTGTGCGGCTGCCTTAGCTTTGGTCTCGCTTTTTCAACTGCCCAAAGTGCTTGGCAAGTTATAAATTACGTTCAAGGTATTTGTATTCACATTCACACCACCTAGGGCACAGCACCATGCGCATCGCACTCATTGGTTCGGGCAAAATCGGCGAGGCCATCGTCACCTTGTTGCAAGCCCACGGCGGCTACCAAATTACCGTGGTTGACCGCGACGCGCGCCGCTTAAGCCCCATGCAAGCGCTGGGCGCCCAAGTGCTAGAGGCTGACGTGGCCAGCGAAAGCCTGGTGCCAGCGCTGCAAGGCGTGCAGGCCGTGCTGTCAGCCTGCCCGTTTTATCTCACGCCCGTGCTGGCCAAGCTGGCGCGCACGCTGGGGGCACACTACCTAGACCTCACCGAAGACGTGGCCAGCACCCGCATTGTCAAAGACATTGCGATAGACGCCCCCACTGCATTTATTCCTCAGTGCGGCTTGGCACCGGGCTTTATATCGATTGCCGCGCACGCGCTGGCCCAGCAGTTTGACAGCCTGCGCGATGTCAATATGCGGGTGGGTGCGCTGCCGATTTACCCCACCAACGCACTCAAATACAACCTCACTTGGAGCACCGATGGGCTGATCAACGAATACCTCAACCCCTGCGAGGCCATCGTTGGCGGTGCGCTGCGTGAAACCCCGCCGCTCGAAGAGCTTGAGCATTTCTCGCTCGACGGCCTAGACTATGAAGCCTTCAATACGTCAGGCGGTTTGGGCACGCTGTGCGACACCTTGGCAGGCAAAGTGGTGAACCTGAACTACAAAACTGTGCGCTACCCAGACCACTGCGGCATCATGAAAATATTGCTCAATGACTTGGGCTTAGGCAAGCGCCGCGAGCTGCTCAAAGACGTGATGGAAGCGGCCATTCCCATGACCTTTCAAGACGTGGTACTGGTGTTTGTCTCGGTCAGCGGCCAGCGCGACGGGCGCTTGGTGCAAGAGAGCTATGCCAAAAAGATTTATGCACAAAAGATCAACGGCACCTTGCTCTCGGCCATTCAGCTGACCACCGCCTCGGGTATTTGCACGATGCTGGATTTATTGGCGCAGGGCAAGATCGCCCAAAGTGGCTTTGTACGCCAAGAGTCGGTGAGCTTGCCCAGCTTTGTGGCCAACCCGTTTGGAAAATACTACGCATGAACACCCGCGTCATATTTAAAACAAACAGTTAACTAAAAAATAGGCAGTTTTCCGACGCCGATATTCAATAGTTTGCTATTAATAAATGAGCAAAAGGCTAGCTCAACCCCGCAATGCATTGATAAAAATCAGCGGGATTTTTAAAAAGCTCGGGCGGTACTGAAACGCGGTGAGCAGCTTGCCCAGCACATGCGCACGGCTATTGGTGATGTACCACGGCGGGCGGGGCAGCAGTGCAAACGAGCCGCTGAGCAGGTTGCGCGGAAACGGTTTGAACGGGGCTTCGACGACGGTGCGCTCGGGCTTGTCAAACAGCATGGTGTTGTGCACCACGCCAATGCCGCTCTGCACATCGGCCAGTGTGTGGCCCGGAAACGCGCCCCAAGTGGCAGGAGCGACCAAAAACCCTAAGCCAGTCCACGCATTGATAGCAATGCAGCCGTAGTGCAGACCCGTGATAATCTCTTCAAACTTGGTACGGCCCATGGCCTGCATCGTTTTAGGGTGAATGATGATGTTCGCGCCCAGCGTGCCCGCCAGCTGCTCGTTGGCGTACTGCACTGCTTTGCGCAAAAACGCCTCGGCATCCGCATCGCCGCCCGGCAGCTCTGTGGTGCTCAGAGCCGGTGCAAATACTTCAAAGTTTTGGGCACTGTCTGTGGCTGCTGTGTGGGCGGTCGCATCAAACGGGGCAATCACACATTGGTTGGCACTGCCCAGTGTGGCGGGCGAGGCCAGCCCTGCAGTGGCGGTTTGAAATTGACCCATGCGCGCTGCGGCTCCAGGGTAGTACAGCGGGCGTGGTGTGGACGCGGCAATGGTGCTTTGCACGGCGCCCATCAGGGCGCCTTTGAGCGACCAAGCGGCGGGCAGGATCAGCACTTGGCAGGCAATGCAGTTAAAGCCGCTGTTGTGCAGCTTTTGGGTGGCAATGTGCTCTGCCTGAAACTTGATATCAGCCGCGCTCCACGGGCCGGGCACCACAATGGTGGGGCCCACGCCGCCCAGCTCAGAGGTAATTGGGCGGGTGTTTTGCGGTGTACCGGCTTTTTTATTGTCAGTCGCCGCGCTGCCGCTGCCCCACACAATGGAGTCGTGCGCTGCGCCTGAGCCGGTGATGTGAATCGTCTCGACCAGCGGGTGGTTACACAAATACTGTCCCGCAGCCACATCGCCGCGCATGATGCGCAAAAATCCTTTGTCGATCAGCGGCTTTAAGGCAATGTCTAAAAACTCTTTCAAATACGCATTGATCGGATTCATTTTGAGCAGAGGCAGCTCG
Organism: Polaromonas sp.; assembly: GCA_031431335.1. Classification (GTDB taxonomy): domain Bacteria; phylum Pseudomonadota; class Gammaproteobacteria; order Burkholderiales; family Burkholderiaceae_C; genus JAAFIP01. The sequence continues at coordinate 33,310 of JANPDG010000010.1, forward strand.
TTTTCAGTAAACAGCTTGTGCAGGCAGTCCAGCGGAGCGATGGACGCAATGTTGCCAGCGCCTAGCACCAAGTTGACCTTGGGGCTGGGCGCGCCACCGGGTGCATAAACGCCGCCTGTGTGCTGCGCTAGGTTGGCGCGGGTGACGCCCGGCTGCATCCACACCTCGGCGCTCACGCCGCTAAGCAGCAGATAGTCCCAAATGGTGTGCGGCAGCACGCGGGCCGCCACTTGGCCGTTGGCCAGCTCACGCACTGGCACGTTGGTCAAATGCTGGCTGCCCGCTACGTGCGATAGGGTTTGCATCATCGCGTTGCAATACGCCATCACGGCATAGGGGCCCGACACCCACTCTTCACCTGCCAAGCTGCCCTCGGGCTGTAGGCCTTTTTGGCGCGAGGCCTCCTCGGCCCAGGCTTTTGCCACGGGCATGAGGCATTCTTTGATCTCTGAGAGCAGCGCAATGCGCTGGGCCACCGTGGTGTCTGCCCAGGCTTGTTTATGTTGACTGAGCAGCGCCAGCGCGCTGTCGTAGTCGGCGTGCTGGGGGGCTGATGGAGTGGAGGAGGGTGTGGAAGTAGTGTTCATGGCAATAGTTTTTTGAGTAGGCCTGAGCCTACAACCAATGCGCTGATACGCGCACATGGTTTACCTGCACCCCGTGTCTCAGAGTTGACATATCAGTAAGAGAAAATGGCATTTTTCCGACGTGGATATTAGATAATTTGCTATTAAATTAGGAATTAAAAAAGCCTGTGAGCGTTTATGCTAACAGGCTTTTGTGGTGTGAAGCGCCTGGTAAAGGCGCAACTAAAAAGTGATTTAAGCGCGTACGGTGCGCTTAACTGCACGCTTGGCAGCGCGCTTAGCTACGTGCAGCGCGCTGTCGCCAGCGACTTTGCGGGCCAACACAGCAGACTGTTGCTCTACTGTGGATGCAAACGTGCTGATAGCCACCACGCTTGGCAAAGTTACTTGGGCCAAAGTGTCGATGGTGGTGATGCCGGTTTTGGCTTGTACCAAGTGGGCGCTGGCCAGAGCGCGCTCTACGCCGCCGCCTGCCAGCTTGACCAGCTGGGCGATCACGTCGGTGGCACTGTCGGTGGTCACGGTCAGGCTCTTGGTGTAGTAGCCGCCTACCAATTGCTTGGCTGCAGTGGCGTTTTTAGCGGTCTCTGTGGACAGCTGGGCACGCGACTCTTTGAAAGCGCGGTCCCAGCGCTGTTCTACCAAGCCAGCCATGCGCTCGCCGCCAGCTCGGTAAGCGTTGACCACGTTTTTAGCGGTGTTGCCAGATGCCACGATCACGTCGTAGGCTACGGTGGAGAATTGTTGTGCGCTCATGGTGTTGTCCTCTGTAAAAATAAATTGATATTCGATAGAGTGATTGTGCGCAAGCGCGTAAGCTGTGCGTAGGCAATGTTGCCTAACGGGCTAGAGAGGGCACTCCAGTAGGTTAGGTCAAGCCACCAAAAACAGCGCTGGGTCTACCATCGTGCGGTTGAGCATCACGCCCCAGTGCAGGTGCGGGCCGGTCACGCGGCCGGTGGCGCCCACTGCGCCCAGGCGCTGGCCTGCGCGCAGCATTTCGCCCACCTTTACATCCGTGCTGCTCAAGTGGCAGTACAGGGTCAGCAGGCCACCGCCGTGGTCTAGCCACACGGTGTTGCCATTAAAAAAGTAGTCGCCCACATCGATCACCCGGCCCGGCAGCGGCGACACAATGGGCGTACCCGTAGGCGCGGCGATGTCCATGCCGCTGTGCGGATTGCGCGACTGGCCGTTAAACACACGGCGCAGGCCAAACGAGCTTGAGCGCCGCCCCACTGTGGGCACCTGCATCAGCAGCTGTTGGCCAGCAGCAAAATAACCCGGCGGCTCGGTGAATGTGGCCATGACCGTAGCCTGGTGGTCGCGCTCGCGCTCATATCGGGCTTGGTTCTCAGGCGATAAATCTACCGTACTGGGCGCAACCGTGAGGCGCTGCTCGACATATTGTTTGTCTGCTACTTTGTAGGCTACCTGGCGCACCGTGCCGGCTTCCTTAAGCACCGTGCCAGCCTCTGTTTGCACCGAAATATGGGTCAAGCCGGGCTTTGTAGCCAGCGCAATACCTACCAGCGCGGTCCACTCAATGGCGTCACCTATCACCAGCAGCGGCACATCGCCTTTGCCGTCCGCTGCAGCCAGCGCAGCCACAGGCCGCTTCGCCGCAGGCCCCAAGGACAGCCGCGCCACGCCGCCCGGCACAACAGACTGCTGGGGCCAGACACCTTGCGCAGAAGGGGCAGCGCCAAGCGCAGAACCTTGCGCTATGACCCAACTAGGCGTGGCCAGCGCACCCAGCCCGCTGCAGCCGCCAATCAAAGCGCTGCGCCGCGTCAGCGCCCCTGGCGTTAAAGGATGGTGGTTGTTTAGCATGAGTTTAGCTATTGTAATAGTAGCAGCAGAATCTTGTACTTCGGATTTCAGATGGCCGTCTCGCGGCAATTAAAACGCGTTGCATCTGCCATGCAGCAGATTTAGCAGCGATGATAGAGCCCATGACTGAGCACCACCCCACGCCCGACAAAGATGCCATCGCTTTGCTGCCCGCCTTTGAGCGCTTAGGCATGCACCACATCACACTGGTGCGCACGGCTGCGCAGGCGCACGAGGCTGCGCAGGCACTGGGCAAAGCCCCCGCCTGGGGTTTTGATACCGAATCCAAGCCCACCTTTCGCGTCGGCGAGGTGTCTGACGGCCCGCATGTGGTGCAACTGTCCACGCTAGAGCGCGCCTGGGTTTTTCAGCTGCACGACCCAGCTTGCCGCGCCATCGTAGGCCAGTTAATGGCGCTGCCTGACATTACCAAAGCAGGCTTTGGTCTGGGCGATGACCGCAAACGCATCATCAGCAAATTTGGCGTTGAGCCCGCAGGCATCTTAGAGCTCAACGTAATTTTTCGTGAGCGCGGTTACCGCAAAGACATGGGCGTTAAAGGTGCAGTGGCCGTGCTGTTTGGCCAACGCTTCATCAAGTCCAAAAAAGCCGCCACCAGCAACTGGGCCAACCCGCATTTGAGCGAAGCGCAACTGGTCTACGCGGCCAACGACGCCTATGCCGCCATTCGTGTGTTGGATGCGTTGTAAATATAATATTCCCAATATTTTCAGCACTTTCCCGACGTGAATATTTAATAGTTTGCTATTGAATTAGTAGTATATAAAGGTCTACCAGGTCTATAAGCTCTACAAGGTCTGCTGGTATCGCACCTGCATCTGTGCCTGTGTTTCAAACACCGTGTCTGGGCTCATACGGGCGGCCACTTGGTCGCGCAGCATCTCGCCCATGCTGGGCAGGGCAGGGCAGGGCAGGGCGGCGCGGTTGAGGTGGCGCGTGGCATCCCACAGGGCAGAGCGCATCAGCGCCTTGGCGCAATGCAGGTATGCCGCCTGCACCGTCACCCGAATCACCAGCTTGGGCACGCGCCGCTCGTCCTCGCACAGTTTGCAATCCGCATCGTCCGTTGTCAGCACCGCCGTGCCGTTGACTCGCAGCGTCTCATCCACACCCGGCACCAAAAACAGCAGACCCAGCTGCCCGGTTTGAATGATGTTTTGCAGTGTGTCCAGCCGGTTATTGCCCGGCGAGTCGGCAATCAGCAGCGTGCGCGCGTTCACCACCTTCACAAACCCCGGCGCTCCGCCACGCGGCGACGCATCCATAGCGCCGCTGGCACTACCACTAGACAGCACCACCAGCGGCGACAGCCCAATAAACCGCACCGCATGCGAGTCCAGCTCAGCCAGCTCCTTAAGCGCCGATCGCTCCCGCACCGGGTCATACAGCGTGCGCAAAGACGCAAGAGTAGTGATGTTCATGTCCAGTCCTTTGTAGTACAGAAGTAGAGCATATTTTTTAGCATTTTTCCGACGTGGATATTAGATAGTTTGCTATCAAAAGCGTAGTAAATAGCAGCTATTTGGCCATCTGCAAGGTTCGCCTGCGTATGCGATGGCTCTCACATTCCCAAAACGCAGTGCAGCCTTTGCGGCGCGCGCAGTTCACAGCTTAACTTGATAAATATTACTTTTATTCAAATTGGTATTTGAAGGTTGCCTGCCAACAAAAGTGATTACACCTGTGCTTACATCGTATGGCATTGGTTTTTGTGTGTAGGGGTCAAGCAATTCGATTCCTATAGTTTTGTCTTTTTTTGTTCCGTCCGCCAGAATCGTCAACTGCAATTTAACCATCTTTAAATAGCCGTCTAAATCATGCTGACGCTCAATATAGTTAGCATAATCGGGCTCAGCAACGCCCAGCAAAATTCTACCAATAGGATTTTTCTGCGTGAACAAACGCGCATTAACCACATCCATTGTTTCTTCTGCCGCTTTCAAGTTAATCGCCTTTGCCACATCTAAAGATTGCGCATCGCTTTGAGTCATTTTTATTCTTGCATCACAACGCACCAAAGCCGCATTGTTCGTGGCATTTGGGCTGTAGCCAAATTTTGCTGCCATATTTTTTAAAAAGTTTGTACTGCCTGTTAACTCATTTGCCGAGGCATATTGCAGGTTATCAAACAGTTGATAGGCCATTGCGCATTCATATCTAAATGCCTTGTTCAAATTGTATTCTGGCGCGGATATGGGCGCTACAACCGGTGCTAACTGGGCAGCGTATTGGGTTGCTATTTTGGGGTACTTTGTCATCAACTCACTCAAGATACGCGTATCGCGCTGCATCATCGCTGCCGCAATCATGTGTGAGACTAAGGTATTTGACTCGCGCAGAAGCCTTCTAGAAAACATGGCGTTGTTCACATAAGCCTCCATGCCAATATCTATCTGGTTTTCAGCGATATGGGTTATCGCGCGAATGCGTTCTAGCTCGCTGGCTTGCATTAAAAGTTGGTATTTAGGAAACTGCGCGGACAACAGAGGCGCCATGACTTCTACATAGTTTTTAGCCTGCCTAATTTTTGCAAATCGCGTGGTTAACCTATCTTGCGACAGCAGTACGAATGCTAATTTATGCGCGCCTTGTTGCAGATAAAAATCGACACAGTTAAGCTGCTTTTGATAATCACATTGATTGTCTTTCCAGTCAATGTAAGCGTCTATCTCTGCTGGGTTATCTGCTAGCGCTGGAGTTTCTTTGTGCGTTTTTTGTATTGCTGCAAAGCGCGCTAACTCTGCTTCTAGCCTCTTTTGGCCCACTATAGCTGCGTCTGTTTCTAGCGGCGCCTCAAGACCTAAAACAATCAAATATCCGTTATCTTCAAATGCATTGGCAGGCGCTTTCCAAGCCAATGCCTGCGCCACTTCAGGCTTTAATTCTTCGTCGCCCCAATTTATCACCACAAAAGCCAAAAACAATAATGCGATAAAAGCGGAGATGATTTTTAGTGCGCTGATTAAGTGACGAATCATTTTTAGTCTTACTTATTTTTAAATGCTGATAACGATGCATCAAGTGATTTTTGTTTTATTGACAACAATCCATCGATACAAGTGCTATTTAAAATTGAATCAATTCAAAATGCTAGAGCGCGAGAGATAGACCTGTGGCATCAATTTTATAAAATTTAAATCACTGCCATGTTTGATTAAACTTTTAAAAACGAAATAATGGCGGCAGACAACTTGCAAAAAACTGACGCGCGTCATCTTAAAACTAATCAACTCGAGTTTGCAGCGTAAACTTAAAAAATAAGGATGGGCTAATAATGATTTATTTTCGCAAACTTGGGATATTCATCTCAATTGGGTTGGTTTTCTCTGCGCTATTGAGTGGATGTGAATCAAAAAAACAAACTATCGATCCTTATTTTTTCTTAAACCCTAGATTGCCGATTACTGCGCCGCTCAAGCTGCAACAAGCTGGGGAAAAAGTATCGTTAGATTTTTGGGTAGTGCCTGAGCCAGATAGTCAGCGGGTTCGTAGTCTGTTCATTGGGTTTAGAGTTGTTCTACCAGCCTTTGGCAAACCTAATGCCGATAGCGAATTCAAAAATAGTGCCTTTCTTGCAGACAGTAATCCACAACTGCCTGTTCGCATCAAGCTAGTAAAGATGGTGAGCGGAGTGGAAACTAAAATTCCACTGCTGGAGGAGTATTTTGCTGCGGGTATGGAAAAAAGTATTTTTCGACCTATGAGTAACGACATTGCCGTAAGGCCACGCCCTACGAGTGCCGATGGCGACTTAATGAGAGCAAAAAACCTGGAAGATTCTGAAAAAAGATACCGCGAGTTTCAATACGCAATGATCGATTCTATCGAAGCAGGGCATTACAAATTGGAATTTGAAGTACTTAAAGGCAACGCTGAAGCGGCGAAGATTTCAACGGAGTTATTGGTATCAAATTATCACAGGGGCAAATAAGGAGCCGATTGCTACCCAACACAGGCCAACTGGTTATTCAAATCAATACAAGGAACAATGTGTGATCATTAAATTAAAAAAAGCAATTCTAAATTGCGCCATCGTATTGCTTGCTGGTTCAAGTACGGCGTCCATAGCTGCCCCACCTGTACCCAAAGAAATTGAGCAGTTTCTGGCTGCAGACATGACACTAATCGACTACCAAGAAGCTGATTTGAATGCAGATGGTAAAGCTGACGCACTCATTGTTGTAGAAAAAACAAGTGCAGCGGATCCTTCAATAAGCGAGCCACGAACCGTATTCATATTGTTGCGTAACGAGAAAGACCAATTGGCTATTGCTGCGCAAAACAATGAAGCTTACTTCTGCAAGAAATGCTTAGGAAGTGGCTATGTCAACGAGCAAGTTTTGAAAGCTAGCCAAGGCACTTTTAGCGTATTTAACCAAGGTGGATCTCCCAGTTTGCGCTGGACTAGAGAATATACGTTTCAATATATTTCTAATATGAAAAATTGGCAGCTAACTGAAGTGAATACTGGAGTTTTTAGCACTATCGATAATGAAAAATTCAAAACTAAAAAACTCACCTACCCCAAGCATTTGAAAAAGATCAACTTTTCAAAGTTTTCTGTTGATAAGAAATGGAATCCAGCGCTTTAAAACTAGCTAGATCTCCGTTTATTTTCTGGGCATAAACCCAGGTTACTTTTGAGTTTGCGGTATTTTGGAAGAAAAACGAGCAGTTTTTCGACGTGGGTATTGGATAGTTAGTTATTAAAAGAGTATCAATTATCAGCTAACCGCAGCCACCGCCTGCCGCTTCACCTCATCCAGCGTTTGGCCTTGCGGAGTCTTCCACTCTACCCAGCCATTGGCTGACCGGCCCATCAGCGCCACGGCGGCCATGCTCGGGCTGGCGAACAGGTGGTTGCGGGTAAAGACGTATACGCCACTTTGTTCAGCCATGACGCCATCGTCCACCATTTGCTCACGCATTCTCTCTCGCGATGGCTTGATGCTTTCAGTGCTTTCCAGCCGCGCTTTGGAGCCCTGGTGCACCACAAACCCCTCGGTCGTGTATTCGCCCACAGCATCCGCGCCCGAGCCTTTGCAGTAGAACAGCTCTTTCTCCCCCCTTGCCAGTGGCCGCATGGCTCAAAGGCTCAAAAATCGGCTGGCCCAGCGTGGCCAGCAGGGTGGCGGCGGCATCAAAGATCTCGTGGCAGTCAGCCTCTAGCGGCGCGGGCGTGTGGGGCCGCGCGCCCGCGTTGCCGTTCTCCAAGCTGTAGCGCCCGGCCTGCGTCGCCTGGCCAATGGCAAACCATTCTAAAAACAGCGCGTGCGTTTGCATCATGCTGTTGGTCAGAGACACCGCCACCAGCGCCCGGTTCCAAAAATCTTTGCCACGGTCAGTGTCCTGATTGTGCTGCACCAGCCGCTTGCCCACGTTGCCAGACTGGCCGATATACACGCGCGGCGAGCTCTTTCCAATTCTTTAGAAAGTTAAGTTGCGAAACCTCCTGTGAGTAATTTCGAGCCGGTTTCGCTATTGAAGTTATGAAAATCTTCTGTCCACTCGTATGCAATAGCTCTGTCTTTTTCCAAGTAATTCAAAAGCCATTTGTCTTTTGTCGCGATACCTTGATTAGTGACAATGCAAAGCCTGACCGATGGCTCGCCATAAATAAATCGATATTCGTAAAGCTGGGAAACAGCTTTTCGCAGTTGAGGCAAAAGATTCGAGCCATCCTCGTTCACCGATTTCATTTCATAAAAAATAAAATCTTTTTGTATGTCGGTGTACAAATCAATTTGTGAGTGCGCGTTAGGAGTTAAACCTTTGTCAGATAAAAATGATGATTTTGCATCTACTAGCTTCCAGTGAATTTGATTCGCACGCTCTAGTTTTTGTGTGTCTACATCGATACTAATTACACCGGAAGAGCTGGATACAGGTGGACTAGTCGCCGGTTTCGATGGAGAAAGTAATCTCACGGTTGCAGCAGATGTATTACCTGCTGGTATTGGAATTTTGATAATACTTCCAGTGTACTTTGACACTATGTAAACGCCATTTGCATCTGCAATCAAATTGGCATCACGAAGATAATTCATGAATGTGCTGAATCGCCTATCGGCAGTGCTATTTGCCCCAGGGTAGAACCTGCGAAACCATAACTTTAGCTGCATTTCATTAGGACTAGACATAAGAATGTATTGCAGCGCTTGATGGAAAACTGGCGTGTCTATCAAACAACGCGCCAAAAAATCCATACGAACCTGTGCGTTCATTAGTCCTGCGTACTCTTGACCCAGAGCGGTCAATGTCGAGTAATTTTTATCATTGCTAATTAGACCCAATACTAGTGCAGCATGTCTGTAGTAACGCCCTTGTCGCCCGTCTGAGTCGAGGCCGATATATTGCTCAATTGCATCATCTGTGTAGTTCCCCATAGCCACAGCCTCTGCAACTAGTCCGACTTGACTTAACCGGTCAGCCTGCGGAAAATCTGTGGTTGTCACCATAAATTAATACCCTACAAAAATATATTCTTTGACGCTGTTGTTATTGTCATCCACTTTATGGCCTTGATTCCCAAATGAATAGCGATAGTCGATTGACACTACTTCAACGTGACGCTTATGCGCAGACATAAGGCCAACAATTTCATCAAGCGTTGGCTGCGAGTTAGATGAATACGAGACTAACAAAATAGACTCACTGAATTTTTTGAAAAGCAAATTAAACGCATCAATAGCTCCTTTACGCGAGCTGAAGGGCGTTGGGTAATTTTTAAATTTCTTTGTTAATGTGTGCGTTTGAATTTCCACGCCCTCCCAATCACGTGCTAGACCTTCAACGAAATGATATCTTCTGACGTATTCGTTGTCAGATAGCAGTGAGTAATACGGGGGGTCTATATAGACTAGATCTGTTTGTGTGGTCACCGCAGACGCATCACCGTGGCGAGCTTTGTTCTCGGTTCCATTATCAAAAACAGAGGCATTGATAAGCTTAACTGCATCCAAAAAATGGTCAGAAAAGGTTGTTTTTAAATCTTTTCTTCCATCATCGTACCGGTGACCAACGTACGTGAAAATTCCGCGAGGGCGTTTCTTTATGCATGTTCGAATTAGCGCCGAAGTTGCGATAGCCCGCTCGTATGGATTTCTTAATTTTTTTATATTGGCACGTAAATTGTCAATAAGCTGATTTTCTTCGTCAGTAAAATAAAGGCCTGTAAATGTGGTGGCGACAAAATTGTCGTTATCGTCAGCAGGCTTTAAAAGCTTTAATGCTGCCGCGTCAGATAGTTGTACATGATTGTTTTCAATGCTAGCTTTAGCATAAACACTTGCCATCGCCATATAGTCGTTTGAAACTACTGATTTTCCTTGTGCTTTAAGCATGTAACCAACAATGCCAGAACCAGAGAATAAGTCCGTAGCGGATTGGAATTTGAATTGCGATGCGATATCCCAAATTTGCGGCAACAATTTAGATTTTGAACCCATGTATCGGGTGGACGGAAATTTTACAACCTGATCGGGAAGTGGCTTGGGAACGGAGCGTAATGCTAAGCGCTTTTTAGGACGCACATTGACAATTACGTCTTCGCCAGTACGCTTGTTACCGGAGCAGTTGATAAAGCGCTTCGTAGATACAACTTCGATATCAAAGCGACCATAAAGCTCATGTACGAGTGGATGATTGCTATTTGTCAGAATTACATGACAGTCTAGAGCGTGCAATCTATAGACTTCTTGTGCAAGCTCGCGATGATCTTCTTCGTAGAACTGTTCTGCTGTGTATCTTTTGAAGTCAGAGTTGACGCTTATAGGTAAATACGGTGGGTCGAGAAAAACTAAGTCCCCAGGTCTAGCATGATCAATCAATGCTTTCTTATAGTCCCCGCATAAAAACTTAGCGCCACTAAGACTAGCGGCGGCAGCCCGAACAGCTATCGAGTCACAAATATTAGGGTTTTTATAGTGCCCAAATGGAGTGTTGAACTGTCCCTTTTTGTTCACTCGATAAAGCCCATTAAAGCAAGTTTTATTGAGATAGATAGTCCGTGCAGCGGCAGCGGCGGGAGTTAGATTTTTCCAGTCTAGTGCTCTACATCTATAGAAAATATCAGAGTCGTTTTTATAGTTTTCTAATTCATTGATTACTTCTTCAGCGTGCTGAGCCACTTGAGAATATAAGTTCGCTAGCTCGGGATTGGCATCCGAAATAACAGCGTTTTCTGGTTGAAGGTGGAAAAATAGTGCTCCACCCCCAAAAAACGGTTCATGGTATGTACCAAATTTTTTTGGTACAAGTTCAGTCAGCTCGCGCAACAGTTGAGTTTTACCACCTGCCCATTTCAATATGGGGCGAGGGGCTGGCAAGTCGGGAGTTAGAAGTAGCTGAAGCAAAATGAGTCCTAGCTGTATATTTAATCAGTATTGCAATCTTACCAGTCTGGTTCAGCGTACGCAACAAATGCGGGTCTATTTCGCCCAAGTATCCTTCAACCCCGTAATCTTGTTAAACACCGCTTTCCCTGCTGCATGGTCTTTGCGATCCGCCACAAAATACCCATGCCTTTCAAACTGAAATTTGTCGTCGGCTTGGGCCGCGATAGCGCCGCCAGCACCCAGTGATGGCTCTACGTAGGCGGTGATGACTCTCAAACTGTCGGGGTTCAGCGCTGCCAAGAAGTCTTTGCCGCCTGCGTCGGGGTGTTCGTCTTTGAACAGGCGGTCGTACAGGCGCACTTCGGCTTGCACTGCATCCTGCACGGCTACCCAGGTGACTACGCCTTTGACTTTAACTGCGTCGCTGCCGGGGGTGCCGCTTTTGGTGTCCTTTAGGACTTTAGCCCTTATAAATAGGGCATTAGCAGCTCCTGATTTTATAGCGTCTGGTGTGGCATCGGG
>JANPDG010000011.1:0-3534 GCA_031431335.1 Polaromonas sp.
GCGCGTGGGGCTGCCTATTTGTGGCGCTATGTGCGGCGCTGCGTGCGACGTTGTGTGTGGGCGGCAATACGGAGCCTTGTCTTGACAGGCGTGCTGTGGTGCGCGGCCACAGCACACGCCAAGCCGCCCAGTGGTGAGATGCGAGGCGAGCTTACAGGCGTGGTAACGCATGTAAGCGACGGCGACACGCTGTGGGTGCGGCTGGCAGCAGGCGAGCGCAGCGTGAAAGTGCGCTTTCAAGGCATCGACGCCCCCGAAATCTGCCAACCAGGTGGCCCGCAGTCGTTAGCTGCCCTCAAAGCCAAAGTGCAGGGCCAAACCGTCACCCTGCAAACCAACCGCTACGACGACTACGGCCGCATGCTAGCCCGCGTGAGCCTGAGCGCAGGTATTGGTAAAGCAAGTAACGCTGCGCGCCAAGACCTAGGCGCATGGATGGTAGAGCGCGGCCAAGCCTGGAGCTACCGCTACCGCAACAACCCCGGCCCCTACGCACCCCAAGAACAGGCTGCCCGCACAGCCCAACTCGGCCTGTGGGCGACACCCGGCGCGCTTGAGCCCCGTATGTTTCGCAAGCAACATGGGTCATGTGCTGTGCCATCTTGAGAATTGCGTTTCTCCAAGATTTTAGGGCACTTTTCCGACGTGGATATTAGATAGTTTGCTATTAATTTAGTATTTTTTTAATGAATTTTTTATGGTTCTAATGATCGTTTGCTGATGTCTTTCTAGTCACGCAAGTGTGCAAGCAGCTACCTATTTCTCGATATTCCAGCACGCGCTGTAGGACAGCTTCTCGTCCTGGACCATGTGCAGCAGGTAGGTTTGGACTTCCTGCGCGGTGTACAGCGCTGGGTCGCGTCGGTAGTGTTTGGCCATGCGGTAGATGGCGCCGATATAGGTTTCCTGGGTGCGAGACGCAAAGCCGCGTTGCACCATGGCATCCTGCATGCGTTGACGTAAGGGGGTCATAAGAGTTCTCCTTCAATGCAGGGGAATATTCCCCAACCTGAAGACTTCTCTTGATGGCCTGTGCGCGCAAGCCCCAGCGCAAAGAAAAAAGCGGTGGCGGCCTGGGCAGACCTGCCACCGCGTTAGCGGTTTAACGATTAAGGCCAGCGGAGGCCGTAGGCCGTCCGCACTGGACCGATTTGTTAAACAGCGACAGCACGTTAACTCTCCATTGAAATGCTCTCAACACGTCCCGCTTCGTCGAAATAGACTGAGACCACGTAGTCCGTCACATTGCCTGGAAGGGTGAAATCGAAGTACTCAAGGTCCTCATCTCCCCATGACGAGCGAAGTACTAGAAGACCAACGACAGCCGAAGGTTCTGGCACATCTGTCGCCAGATATTGCTGCCAATAGTCCTTTGGCAGTTCTTCCAAATGATGCTCGACGAACAGACTGATGCTGTCCTCTCCCCCTTCAGTGCCAAAAGCCTGCTTGATCGCTTCCAGCGCCTGCTTACTTCGTTCTTCGAAAATCGACATGGCTTCCCCTATGCTGTTTAACGAATAGCGTTTATCTGTCGCGAGACCAAGCTGAAATAAACCAAGAGCGCCTCCTGCGACAGATAAACCTTGTTGGACTGAACCACGCGATGCAGTTGCGGCTAAGGGGGATGAAATCTTTAGCCTCCTATATGAGGCAAATTATGGCGTATGTTTGTGCGTTTTAGTGAAAGCAAAGTGCGCCTTGTGCGATTGCAGCGTTGCCAGATACGCCGATGCAGGGCGATAACCCTGTGAAATACGAGTTGCTTGCGTGTACGCACGCGCACCCTCCCTGCACCGTCGTCTGCGGCGCATTCCAAATCTTTTGCAGCCTCACTTCAGTCATGCGGCGGCCCCCGGCAACCGCTGGCCTGCACCTGCGCACCCGGCGCAGGCAGCCACGCTGGCGCAGCTACACTCTGGATGATCCTGAGCCGTCCCAGCGCGCAGCATTGGCATTGCAACACCTCATCTGAGCCGAAGGCGAGTTTCGACGTTGACCCCAAATTCTGAGCACCGCAAAGCTAGCCGCGAAGCGGGCTTCAGACCAGAGCGCAGGCAAGCGCAGCAGGCTCTGGCGCGAGCAGTGACCAAGCTAGGACAGGCGAAGCAAGCCATCTAAAGAAACCACATATTGGAAGAAAAAAGAGCACTTTTCCGACGTGGATATTCAATAGTTTGCTATAAATATAGTAGTATTCACTGCTACACAAACCACGTGAACACTGCACAAAGCGTTCCCACCAACGTGCATAGTCGATGCGAACTAACTCGGTAGATTGAAAACCAACGCATACATAGGGCAAAACCCTCGTGCAACACTTTCACAGTGCGCGCTAAGTGCTTGGTTGACAAGGATATTTTTACAGCATACTGTGTGCAAAAACAGCTCTAAGTCCTTGATTTCATTGAACTTTTTTACAGTTAAGCCCTTGTAAGCGTGTGGATTCCTGATACAGTGGTAAATAGTGCAAAAAAGTGGATATTTTTATTCATATTGCGCGTTTTTAATTCAAAACCATGTTTCAAGGTGCTTCCGCTCTCGCTCTCGATGCCAAAGGCAGGCTCTCGGTTCCCACGCGGCACCGCGAGGTGCTGAGCGCGACTGCGGCCGGGCAGCTCACCATTACGCGCCACCCCGATGGCTGCTTGATGATTTTCCCGCGTCCTGAATGGGAAAAATTCCGTGAGCGCATTGCCCAAGTGCCGATGTCGGCGCAGTGGGTCAAGCGGATATTTTTGGGCAACGCCATGGATGTAGAAATGGACGGCACGGGACGCATTCTCATATCGCCTGAACTGCGCGCCGCCACCGGCATTACAAAGGACACGGTGTTGATGGGCCTGGGCAGCTACTTTGAGCTGTGGGACAGGGCCACACACGATGCCAAAGAGGCGCAGGCGCTGCAAAGCGAAGTGCCCCAAGCGTTTAAAGACTTTTCTTTTTAACAGGCGCACGGTGGCAACTACATGGCAACACACCACCGTCTTGTTGAACGAAGCAGTCGATGCACTGATATCAACACCAGACGGGCACTACATAGACGCCACCTTTGGGCGCGGTGGGCATTCACGCTTGGTCCTGTCGCGCTTGAGTGCGCAAGGCCGCTTGACGGCTTTCGACAAAGACACCGAGGCGCTGGCCGAGGCGGCCACCATCAACGACAGCCGCTTTGCCATTCGCCACGAGGGCTTTGCCAATATGGGCGACTTGCCCAGCGGCAGTGTGCACGGCGTGTTGATGGATTTGGGCATCAGCAGCCCGCAGATCGACAACCCGGCGCGTGGCTTTTCGTTTCGCGGCGATGCGCCGCTGGACATGCGCATGGACACCACGCGCGGCCACAGTGTGGCGCAGTGGCTAGAGAAGGCAGACGAACTTCATATCAAGGAGGTAATTCGTGACTATGGCGAAGAACGGTTTGCTGGGCCCATTGCAAAGGCGATTACAACGCGCAGACAAGAACGGGGCCCGATTCGAACCACCCTTGAGCTGGCCAGCCTCGTGGCTAGCACGGTCAAAACCCGCGAGCAGGGC
>JANPDG010000012.1:0-4676 GCA_031431335.1 Polaromonas sp.
CTGCAGCAGTTTGATGTGAAGTCACACGAGCTGAGCAAAAAGACCTATTCAGACCGGTTTACCGCGCTGATGAAATTTCAAGCTGCGCGTGCGCACAGCTTGTACGACGAGGCGACTGAGCTGCTGCCCGCAGCCGACCGCCGCGCACAAAAGCCCGGCCTGATGATGGCCAGCATCTACCGCACCCTGCTGCGCGAGATTGAGCGGGATGGATTCCAGGTGCTGCACCAGCGCACCAGCCTGACGCCACTGCGCAAGTTTTGGCTGGCGTGGAAGGTGCAGGCGCTGGGGGCATGACCACATTACCATGCGCGTTTTAATCATCGGTGCGGGTTGGGCTGGCTTAGCAGCCGCTATCGAATCAACACGCTTGGGGCACCAGGTGACGGTGCATGAGGCTACGCGCGCCTTGGGCGGTCGTGCCCGCGCGCTTGAAGTTAAGCTGCCCAGCGGCCAGACGGCCACACTCGACAACGGCCAGCATATATTGATTGGCGCGTACAGCGACACCCTCAAGCTCATGGGCGATGTGGGTGTGGACACTACTGACGCTCTGCTGCGCCTGCCGCTCACACTGCGCTACCCGGGCGGCGGCGGCCTCACTCTGCCCGACTGGCGCAGGCCGTGGTTTGCGGGGCTGGACGTGGCTGCGGGCATATTGCAGGCCAAGGGCTGGAGCCTGGTGGACAAGCTCTCAATACTCCGCGCGGCAGACGCTTGGCGGCGCGCTGGCTTTAGCTGCCCAGCGCACACCAGCGTGGCCCAGCTGTGCCGAGGCGTGTCTAAGCGGGTGATGCAAGACATGATTGAGCCACTGGTGGTGTCTGCCCTGAACACGCCTGCAGATCGCGCCAGCGCAGTGGTGTTTTTGCAGGTGATGCGCGATACGCTGTTTGCGCCGTCAAGCGCAGGCAGCGAAATGGCAGGCAGTGATGTTGCTGGCTCTAACATGCTGCTGCCGCGCCAAGATTTAAGCCAGCTCTTTCCACAGATTGCAGCGCAGTGGCTTACGCAGCATGGCGCTACGGTGCAGCAAGGAGAGCGTGTAAGCGATCTTAGTTTGCTATTAAATTCAGAGCAAACTATTGAATATCCACGTCGGAAAAGTGCCTATATTTTCTCCAAATATGACGTTATCATTATGGCGACACCGGCACCCGAAGCCGCGCGCTTGGTGCGCAGCCTAACGGGTGTAGAGCCTGATGTGCGAGATGCAAGCAATACACAACAAAACGTTTTTTCGGCCGACGAAGCTGCGGCTACCAACGCATCAGCCGCGGCCTGGGCACGCAGCGCCGAAGCGTTGCAACACGAGGCCATTGCCACGGTGTATGCCTACAGCAGCGCGCAAGCTGCGTCCAATGCAGTCCCAAGCCCCGTGATGGCGCTGCGCAGCGACGCCCAGCAGCCTGCGCAGTTTGTATTTGACCGAGGCGCGCTCACAGGCCACCACGGTTTGCTGGCCTTTGTGGTCAGCGCCAGTGTGGGCGACGCTGCTACGCTGGAGCAGCAAGTCATCCATCAAGGCCGTGCGCAGCTAGGGTTGGCTGACCTGCAGCCTGTGAAAACCATTGTAGAAAAGCGCGCCACGTTTGCCTGCACACCTGGCTTGGTACGCCCAGCCATGCGGATAGCCGACAACTTGCTAGCCTGCGGCGACTATGTCGATGGGCCCTACCCGGCTACGCTAGAAGGTGCAGTGCGCAGCGGCTTGGCCGCAGCTCGGGCGCTGCCTCATTAAGCGCAGGCGCTGTCTCACTAGGCGCGGGCGCTGACTGCTTAGCCAAAGATTTATTTCTTTTTGCCGCTCGCAGCTTTTTTAACATCAGGCTTGGCCGCATCCGCACTTGGCTTGTCGCCAATCACGTCTTTGAGCGGGCACACTTTGAATGCAGGGCATTTTTGGCAGCCGACGACAACGGCAATAGGGCATAAGGTCATGGCTGATCTTTCGATATGGCTAAAAGTGCAAGTATGCGCTTTTGCGCAGCCCCATACCAGCGTATCAGGCGAGAGAACTTTTAGTCTAGTTTCAGTTTGCTAGCCAACCGCGCTCCCGCACCCACACAAGCACCCGTCACCCAAAATAGCCCTGCCACACCTATGGCCGCACCCGCTACGCCAAACAGCAGCGGCATCACCACGCTAGAGCCATTAATGGCCATCAACCGCAGGCCCAGCGCCTCGCCGTGGCGGTCTTCAGGCGTGATTTGGTGCAGCGTACTCATAATCATTGGTTGCACGCAGCCCAGTGTAAAACCTAGAAACACCGAGCACACACCCATCGACAGCGCCGTAGGCATGAGCGGGTACACCGCAAACAGCATGGCGGTCATCACCATTGCCACCGTGATGACCGCCCACTCGCGCAAGCTGTGCGCCAGCACGGGCAGCAAGATGCGCACTGCTGCAGCGGCAATAGCAAACGCGCCAAGAATAGTGCCGATCACGCTGGCGCTGTAGCTGCGCTCGTGGCCCAGCAGCGGCACGACAAAGGTGTGTACGTCCCAGCATGACGACAAGAGCCAATTAACAATCATCAGGCGGCGCATCAGCGGCTCGCGCAGCAGGTCCCAAAACTGCTTTTTCTGTTGCGTGGTAGGTGCGATGGGCGCAAGCTCTTGGGTGTTGCGCACCCAAAACCAAGTGGCCAGCGGCAACAAGGCTAAAAACATAAATGCAGCGCGGTAACCCACAAAGTCAATCAGCAGCCCAGTGGTAAAAGGCCCTAAAAAGTTAGACACCGCTGGGCCAATCGACAGCCAACTGAACACTTGCTTGAGTTGCAAAGGGTTTTCCGCTGCGCGGCCTACATGGCGCTGCAGCGCGATCACCGCGATACCCGTGGCTCCGCCAGTGCACAGCGCGGCAACCGCCAACGTGATGATGTGCGGAAAGACGGTAGCCAACAACATGCCGCTGCTGGCCAAAATAATGGCAAAGCCTACAGGTTTTTTGAGCCCGTTCGCATCGGCATAGCGCCCCGCCGGAATCGCCAAAAACACCTGCGTCAGTGCAAACAGCGCGAGCAGCACGCCGACTGCTGCTGCGCTAAAACCTTCTTTCAAAGCCCATAGCGGCGCAGCCATTCTCATGCCCGCCATCGTGCCGTGCAGACACACCTGGCCTATGATGAGGTGCACTAAAGGGCGAGACAGAGAGTTGTTCAATTTAGCTTATCACTTCACCCGTTTGGACTGAGCTTGTCGCGCGGTGGAAGGCGTTAACCATCATCGCCCTCTTTGTCCAGCGGCAACAGGTTTTGCGACTCAGCCTCGGGCAAAGCTTCAACTTTCTTGAGCGCACGGTTCATCACATTGGTGCGCGTTTGCGCCTGGTCTAGCGTGGTGAGCACCGTTTGCGTTTGCGCGCGAATGCGGGTGAGCACATCGCCAAACTTGCCAAACTCGGTTTTGACCGCGCCCAGCACCTGCCACACTTCGCTGCTGCGCTGCTCTAGCGCCAGCGTGCGAAAGCCCATTTGCAGCGAATTAAGCATCGCCAGCAGAGTTGTTGGCCCCGCCAGCGTCACGCGGTACTCGCGCTGTAAGCTGTCCATCAAGCCAGGGCGGCGCAGCACCTCGGCATACAAACCCTCGGATGGTAAAAACAAAATTGCAAAGTCGGTGGTGTAGGGCGGCTGAATGTATTTATCGGTCATCGACTTAGCCTCTAGCCGAATGCGCTGCTCCAGCGCCTTGCCTGCTATCTCTACGCCCAGCACGTCAGCACGCTCTTGCGCGTCTAGCAAGCGCTCGTAGTCTTCGTTAGGAAATTTGGCGTCAATCGGCAGCCACAGCGGCACACCATCGTCACTCTTACCCGGCAGGCGCACGGCGTAGTCCACCACGTTTTTGCTGCCCGGAATGGTGGCCACTTGCACGGCATATTGCTCGGGCGAAAATATTTGTTCTAGCAGCGCGCCCAGCTGCGCTTCGCCAAAAATCCCCCGCGTTTTCACATTCGTCAGCAGGTGTTTTAAGTCGCCCACGCCTTGGGCCAGCGTTTGCATCTCGCCCAAGCCTTTGTGCACCTGCTCCAGCCTATCGGCCACTTGTTTAAAGCTCTCGCCCAAGCGCGTTTGCAGCGTGGACTGCAGCTTTTCGTCCACCGTTTGGCGCATTTCGTCCAGCTTGGCGGTGTTGGTCTTTTGCAGCTGCGCCAGTTGCACGTCCAGCGTATCGCGCACCTCGCGCATGCGCAAGCTGTTGCCATCGGTGATCTGCTGCAACTGCTGGGTCAGATTGCTTTGAAAAGTCGCCAGGCTTTGCGTTAAATGCCCCTGAATCGCCGCAAGAGACTGCGCCTGCTCCGCCCGGTCGCCCCGCGCTGATTCCGTAATCTCGCGCCGCAGCTCGCGCTCTAGCCGCTCGTTGGTTGCTGCCAAGGTAGCTTTAATATCCGCATGGCGCGCAGATTGCTCCTCTTTTAATAGCTTATTATTCAATGTCTGCGTCGGAAAATGCATTAAAAACCATACAAAAAGCCCAATCAACATAAGCAGATTGAGCACCCCAAGAATCAGCGAAATTGTCATGTCCATAATGAGAGTCTACCGCTTGCTTTATGCCGCCATCGCCTGCAGCGCATCCAGAGGGCTAGCCGTGCCGCCCGCCGCCACCTTCAGCACATGGGTGTAGATCATCGTAGTGCTCACGTCGCTGTGACCCAGCAGC
>JANPDG010000013.1:0-1865 GCA_031431335.1 Polaromonas sp.
GCGGCAGCGGCGAAACAAGGAGTTATGCTTAATGGCGACTTTTGGTAAAAAATCAAGTTCTATCTGGCCGTGGCTGGGCTTTGCATTGATTATTTTTATGGCCGATCAGTTCACCAAAACGCTGATTCTGGGCTATTACAAGCTGGGTGACAGTACCTATGTGCTCAGTTTCTTCAATGTGGTGCGCGCTCACAATACGGGCGCGGCATTTAGCTTTCTGGCGGATGCGGGGGGCTGGCAGCGTTGGTTTTTTACGGGCATAGGCATCGTCGCTACGTTTTTTATTTTGTGGATGCTACGCTCGCACGCAGGGCAAAAGTTATTTGCATTTGCTTTGGCTTGTATCTTGGGCGGCGCTGTGGGCAACGTGATCGATCGTTTGCGGCACGGTTATGTGGTGGACTTTTTAGACTTCCATATTGCTAACTGGCATTTTCCTGCGTTTAACATTGCAGACATGGGTATTTCAGTAGGCGCGGCATGTTTGATATTAGATGAGATCCTGCGCGTGCGGCGTGCACGTTAGCTATTAAATAAACTTTTTACTATACAAAAGATAGCTAACTATTTAATATCTACGTCGGAAAAATGCTCTATTTTTATTGCACCCTGTGCCAACTCAGGCCCTAGGCCGCCGCGCCACTGCTGTACTGGCTGGCGTGAGAGTGATTACCCTAAAGGGCAGGATGAATAAAAAATCGCCCTAATTCTCTGCGTATGCTGCCATCCATTCGCACCACCATCAACGCATCTGTGTGTCGCCCCGATTCAGCCCACACAGTTTGCAAATACTGCGCCATCGCATCACGTGGTAGCACGACAGGCTCATTGCCTAGCTGAGAGACATCAGTCAATGGAGCCATCCAATGCAGACGCGGCAGATAAGCATAGTGTGCACTTGGCAACTGCGCCATGCCGGCCCAGTCAATCCACCAGCCTTTGCCATGCTGGGTATGCAATGCATCACACTGCGGCACTGCTTGCCCCCAGCGGTAGAACATCCAGCCGCGCGTGTAAGCCTGTGGTTGCCAAGTGTGCGCATTCCACGGTGCGGGCAGTGCATGTGCGGCTTGCCGCTGCAGTTGTTTGGCAAACAGTTTGTGCCATTTGTGCGCTAAGGTTTCTACGCCGTTTGGGCCGATAAAGTCAGCTGGAGTAGCTACCGGACTGGTCGTAGTGCACAAAAAGAACTTGGCGGCCAGCTCCCAGTGCAGGCGTTGGCCTTGCGCATTGGTGAGCAAAAAGTCTAGCTCGCCGTGCGTGACTTTGAGGCCATTGACCTCGCTGCGCAAGGGCACATGCGCGCCTGCCAGGTGGTGCACAGGCCCGTGGGTTAGGTAAAACTCAAGCAAGCGTTCTGCGTAGCGGCCAATACGTGCCTCGCTGCGCGACTGCATCCAGACTGATAGGGGGTTATCTGCAGTGGCATCAAACTCTAGTACACAAAGCCACTGCTCTATTTGGGCGTTTTCATTGGGCGTAAAGACTGCCAGCTGCGTATCCGCCTCTGGCGGCACTACCAGCGGCGGTGACAGCAGCAGCCAGCGCAGCGTAGCCAGGTGGCGCGCTGAGGTGGGCTCTGCGGTCAAAGTCACTTGGAGTTAGCGTTGCTTATGGCAACAGCACGCATGCACCGGTGGTCTTGCGCGCTTCCAAATCGCGGTGGGCCTGCTGCACATCTGCCAGAGCATAGCGGTGGTTCACAGGAATGGTGACTTTACCGCTAGCGACCATGCCAAACAAATCGTCTGCCATCGCCTGCGTGCTTTCCCGTGTAGCGATGTGGGTGAACAAAGTGGGGCGGCTGATATACAGCGAGCCTTTAGCGCCCAGAATGCCAATATCAATCGGCGACACTTTGCCTG
>JANPDG010000014.1:0-7143 GCA_031431335.1 Polaromonas sp.
GCTTCGAAGCGGATGCCGCCTGCGGTGCTGATGGCTTCGTCTATGGGGCGTGGGGCGGTGACGGTGATGGGCAGTGACTTGATGGCTGCGGCCAGTTGTTGGGGGTTGTTCATGGCATCTTTGCCCAGCAGCTCGTACAAGATATTGAGCTTGATACCTTCTAAGTTAAGGCGACTGGACAGGTGGCTGGACAGGGAGCGGGAGCCTCTTGGGTGGCTGACTTCGCGCAGGACTTTGGCGGCGTCCCACTGGGGCAGCAGGTCTAGGTAAAAGGTGGCGCTGCCGTGGGTGGCTATGCGTTCGCGCAGCAGCTTGCTGGCGGCGTAGATGAGGCTGCCTTCTACGCCGGTTTGGGTAGCTACGAATTCGCCTTGACGGTGGAACTCGGGCTCTGTGCCTGAGCCTTCAACGCGGATGGCGACGGTTTTGAAGGGGTGGCCTGCGTATTTGCTGGTGAAGTGGGCGCTCCAGCCTGTAGGTTCGGTGTGTGAACTGACTTGACGGACTGCTACTCGGTGTTGCACATCGAAGCCGCAGTTGGCACTTTGTAGATCGGCTATGTCGATGCCTTTGGCGCGCAGCCAAGGCACCCATGCGCCGTCTGAGCCTAGGCGTTGCCAGCTTGCGCCGCCTAGGGCTAGCACGGTGGCTTGGGCTTTGACTGTGATGTGTTGCACCGCTTTTGCAGAGGCAGTTAGATTTTCAGTGGCCGCGTTGGCGCTTTGTGCGGCAGTCTCTGCGCTGCCTGCGCTGGTTTTTTCAAACTTTAAAGCGCCTTGGCTAGGGCCCGTTTCACTCTCGTCCCAGCCTGTCCATCGGTGGCGCATGTGAAACTGCACGCCGTTGCTTCGCAATCTGTGCAGCCAAGCGCGCAAGAGGGGTGCGGCTTTCATGTCGGTGGGGAAGACGCGGCCGGAGGTGCCGACGAAGGTGTCAGTGCCTAGGGCTTTAGCCCATGCTCCTATTTCAGTAGCAGGATGTTGAACAATGACGTCGGAAAAGTGCTTTTTTCTTTCGTAATATCGGGTTAAGAAAGATGCCAGTGGCTCGCAGTGGGTGAGGTTGAGCCCGCCGATGCCTGCGAGTAAAAATTTACGGCCTGCGCTGGGCATGGCGTCGTAGACATGCACGTCAACGCTGGCGTGGCCCTGCGCATCGCGTGCGTTGCTCAGCACTTCGGCGGCCATGAGGCCGGCGGGGCCGGCACCGATGATGGCGACGGTAGGTTTTGTATTCATAGTTCGACTAGCAGGCCTTCACCTGTAATGAAAGCAGCGCGCACTGGCGCGCCGGGGTGGGCGGATTGCACTGCATGCTGGTACTGGGCTAGCTGCTGGCGCAGGGCATCTTGGCGCAGCGGGGCGTGGGCAGATTTGTAGTCCAGCACCCACCAGGTTTGGCTAGTGGTGTGTTTAACGAGGCGGTCGAGGCGCAGCACAAGCGTGGCGCCAGCCGCGTCGCCGCTGGCGGCAAGCAGCTCCACCTCGTTGGCCTGCCAGTCGATCTGCGCGCTGTCCCACACCCAAGCCGCTGGGCCAGTGGTGATACGCTGCGCCATGCCCAAGGCTTGGTGCGACTGCGCTGCGTCAAGCTGAAACTGCGCGCCCACACTGCGGGCCACGGACGCTAAGTCAAGGCCCACGTAGTACAGCTCTAGCAGGCGGTGCATGCACAGTCCGATGCGAGCGGCCAGGCTGTCGTTCACCGCGGCCTCGCTTGTTGGCTCGGTGGGCGCAGCAGCGGCATCGGTCAGGGCGGCAGATACTTTATTTACTATATTATTAATAGCAAACTTCTCAATATCCACGTCGGAAAACTTCACTATTTTTAAGGTAAAACTGTTTTCTGAATATGCAGATGAGTGGTTGGTAGCAGCGGTGTGTGCGCTAGGAATATCGCCCGCTGTCAAGCTGTGCACCCAGCCTGGTTGCAATGCGCCGAGCGCTTCAAAGCGGTGCCACGGGCTGCCGGGGTCAGGCTTGGCGACTTGGTGGGCCGACAGTGCCAGTGTGTGCTGCGCGCGGGTCATGGCCACATACAGGGCGTTGGTTTCTTCGCGGGCTCTGGCCTCTTGCTCGCGCTGCAGGGCGTGGGCCACGCAATCTGGCGGCTTGGTCTCGCTGGCCAAAAACGCAAACGTGGTGGGCGCTTGCGCTTGGGCAGGCCAGTCGATCAGCACGTCCATGCTGCGCGCCTTCTCTGCGGCGGCGTGGGCATCAAGCAGCAGCACGGTGTGGGCTTCTAGGCCTTTGGCTCCGTGGATGGTGTGCAACTGCACCGCGCCCGCGCTATGCGCAGCGCTGGACGGCGTGCGCACATGCCCCGCCTTGAGTGCGCGCACCCATGCATAAGGCGTGAGAAACCTGCCGCCGTCAACGTCTAGCGCAACAGCCAGCAGCGCCTGCAACTGCGCCGCCACAGCGCTGCGCTGGGCAGCGGGCGCAGAGGACATAAAGCGCGCCAGCACGTCACCGTGCTGGTAGACAGCAGCCAGCGCGTCGTGGGGCGGCAGGGTGGCAAACAACGCTTGGTAGTGGGCTAATTGGCTGGCAGCTTGGCGTACATGCGCAGCGTCTACCGCGCCAAGCTCAAGGGTGAGCGGTGCATCGCTGCGCACCTCGTTGCGCGCCTCGCTCTGCGCCTCGTTCTGCGCCTCGGGTAGCGCCTCAGTGTGCAGCTTAAGCAGCAGCTCAAGCCAACTGCAACGCTGCGCACGCGCGGCCTGCGCTATAGCAATGAGCTGCGCATCGCTACAGCCCAGCAGCGGCGACTTGAGCGCTCTGGCCAGCGACAGGTTGTGGCTGGGCGAGGCCAGCACGTCGGCCAGCGCCATCATGTCTTGCACAGCATAGTGGCTAGACAGGCGAGACTTTTCGGTGATTTGCGATGCAATGCCCAGCTGCTGCAGGGCAGTGGCCATGCGCTGCAAGCGGTCGCGCTTGCGGCCCAGCACCATGATGCTTGAGGGCAGCACGCCACCCGCAATGTGCTGCGCCACCCAGCGCGCTGCCTGCTCGCACTCCAGCGTGCGGATATGCTCCTCGGCCTCTTGGCGCGGCGTGTTTAAGGTGTCGCGCCACTGGCCATCGCTGCAGTCATCGTCGGTCGCTATGGCCTCAAGCAGCGGCAAGCGCAGCACCAGACCAGATTCAGCAGACTCGGTGGTGTGCTCGCGAAAGCCGTCATAGCCTTCGTCGGCAGCGGCTTGCATCACGCCGTTCACGGCTGCCAGCACGCCGCGCGCGTTGCGCCGGGTATGGTCGCAGCTGAGCACCGCGCCGCCCAGCGCCTCACACACAAACTCAGTAGCGGCTACAAACACCTGCGGCTCAGCGCGGCGAAAACGGTAAATGCTCTGCTTAGGGTCGCCCACAATGAAAACGCTGGGCGCTGCCCCCGCGCCCGAGCTGCCTCCGGCACCCGCATAGCCCGACAGCCATGCCTGCAGGGCCTGCCATTGCAGCGGGTTGGTATCTTGAAACTCGTCGATCAGCAGATGGCGGGTTTGCGCGTCTAGACGCTCGAGCACCCAGCCCGAGAGCACGGGGTCGCTGAGCAAATGCAGCGCCGCGCGCTCAACATCGCCCATGTCCACCCACGCGCGCTCACGCTTGAGCTGGGCAAAGCACGCGAGCAGACAACGCGTCAGCTGCGCCATGCGGGTTTGGTGCAGCCAGGCGGTGTGTTGTAGCTGGGCGGCGTTGATGCGGATGCACAGGTCTTGCGCGATACGGACAGTGTCTAACCCTGTAATTTTTTCACTGAATTTGCGCTGCTCGTTTTTTTGCGTCAGCAACGCAGCCATTGCGTCTGTCCAATTGCGCGCTGTCAACGCCGTTTCTAATTCAACACCTTTTCCCGCAAAACTGGGCTGGGGCGCACGGCCCAACACAACCGCCGCGTCACTGAGTTTTTGAAAATAGTCGGCGCGATCAGCCAGCATGTCGATCGGCTCACCTAACCCTTCAAACTCCGCAAACACCTGACCAAACGGCCGAATGCTGCCCTCTACGGTGCCCGCTGTGTCAGCCAATGCAAACTCAACCCGCTTGGACAGCGCGCTGCCGAGCGCTTTGTTGACATTGAACATGCCGTGCGCAGCCACGGCTTGGGTGTAGATGCTGCGCAGTGCATCATCGGCCTCTAGCGCGGTATAAAACCGCCGCCACACCAGCGCTACGGCTTCGCTGTCGTCTTCTAACAGCTCGTATTGCGCGGGCAGGCCCAGCTGCTCTAGCACCGCCAGCGGCGCGCTGCGCAAGAGCGCGCCAAACCAGCTGTGGAAGGTGCGAATCTGCACGCTGCGGCCTGACTGCAGCAGCGCAGGGTGCAGCTGGGCCAGCTGCTGGCGCAGCACACCGCTGCTGTGCTGGGCAATATGCTTGGCCACGCCGCGCGCAATCAGTTCTTGCGCCAGCTGTGCGTCGTCTGCTTGGGCAAACTCTTCCAGCCACTCTTGCAGACGCTGGCGCATTTCTCCTGCGGCTTTTTTGGTGAAGGTGATGGCCAGTATCTGCTGCGGGGCCAGCGTTAGGGCAACGTCTGAATCGGCACTGGCATCGGCAGCACTGTGCAAAGCCAATTGGTCATTGAGCAGCGCGCGCAGTATGCGCGACACCAGCATCCAGGTTTTACCGGCGCCTGCGCAGGCCTGCACCACCACATTGCGCTGCGGGTCGCAGGCCATGGCATAAAAAGCCTCGCGCGTGCACGGCGCGCCACCCAGCGCGTAAGCATAGTCTGTCTTAACGTGGTCTGTCATAGCGTCCACATGTCCTTGCGGCACAGGCCGCGCGCGGCGCAGTAGTCGCAGGCTGCGCCCTCGCCCAGCGCGGGCATGGCGTGGCCGGCGTGAATGCGCTCTACGTCCATGCTGATGCCGCCTAGCAGCGCGTCTCGGGCTGCCATGATCTCGGGCTGCGCGGTCAGGCTGCAGCTGCGCTCGGCCAGGTTGACGTAGGCGGCATGCAGGTCGTCTTCGCCCAGCAGGGCGGCATAAAACGCCAGTTGGGTGTCCTCGTGCGGGTTTTTGACGCGGTCTTTGCTGGTTTGCACGCTTTCGGTTTTGTAGTCGAGCACACAGGCGGTGCCCGCCTCGGGGCCACGGCTTAAGCGGTCGACACGGTCTAGCCGGCCTTTGAGCTGCACGCTGCTTTGGCCTGTAGCGTAGGGCAGGCTGCGCTCAAGCTCGGACTGGTCAAACTGCCAGCCCTCGGCCTCGTGCTGCGCCAGCCACAGCAAATAGCTCTCGCGCACCTGTGGCCAGGCGGCTGCAAACGGCACAAAGCCTGCATCGGGCAAACGCTGCTCGAGGGCGCACTGGTCTAGCAGGGCAGCGTCGTCACGCTGGCTGCCCGCGCCCTTGCGCTGCACATGAAACTGGGCCAACACGCTGTGCAGCCAGCTGCCAAAGTCGCGTTTGTCGATCTCGGTGTCCAGCTCACAAGCGTCTTGCAGGCCTAAGAGCCGCAGCGCAAAAAAGCGGTACGGACAGGTGCGCAGGTCGCTGTAGCTGCTGGCCGACAGGCTGGCAATGCGCAGAGTTTGCGCCGTAGGCTGCGGCGGCGCTATTGGGGCGGCTTGAATGCGAATCTCGCGGCGTGGGTCGCTGGCGTATGTGACGCTGCCTTGTGCAACGCTGCATTGTGCATTACCTTTATCCAGCAGCCAGCGCTGCAAGAGCGGGCTGGGCTGCAAACTTTGCTCGCCCTCGGCGGCGCGCCACAGCACATCCACATAGGGCGCGCGCAGCGCACTTTGCCACACCTGCTCTAGCTCGGCGGCCAGCGCGCTGCGACTCGCCAGCCCCAGGGCTTGGCGCTGAGCGCTGGTCCAGTGGCCCACGGGCTCGGGCGATGCGCCCAGGCGCTGCTCGTCGGCAGCGGCCACCACCAGCGCAGCAAACGGCCGCGCCAGCACTTGGGCCAACGGCAGCACCACCACCTGCGGACTCAAAGCCAAGTTGCCCTCGGCCGTCGGCTTAAAACTGGCGTTCTCTAGGCAGTCACTGGCCCAGGCGCTGAACTCGGCCAAGCTCATCTGCGCGCTGTGGTCAGTGTCTGCGCCGCCCAACACGTCAGCCACCAGCTCGGGCTGCAGCAAATGCAGCGCCTGCACACAGTCGCGCCCGGCAGCGTCTGCCATCAGCGCACCCCACTGCCCGCTGGCCTGCAGCGCTTGGCGCACGCTGGCCAGCCACTGCAGCGCGCTGCGGCTGGCGCGCAGGCTGCCTAGCAGTTCACTGGCAGGTACGGGCAAAACTGATGGCACAGCTGATGGCAGCTGCGTAGAACCATCATGTACTATAAAATTAATAGCAAACTCTTTACTATCCACGTCGGAAAACTGTCTATTTTTCTTCCTAAAACTCACTTCCAGGGCATTCACAGATGCACTGGGCGCGTTGGTGTGCTTGAGCCAGTCAAGCAGCGCATCTTGCGAGCCGCTAGGGTCTGCGCGCCAACGCGCGGCGCGCAAGAGCGCCATGACACTGGCGGCGGCGCGGGTGGTGGACAGCTTCCAACCGGTTTCGTCTTGCAGGCTCACGCCTTGCAGCTGCAGCGTAGCGCTGATGCGGCGAGTGGTCACGCGGTCTACCGCTGCCAGCGCCACGGGCACGCGGCCTTGGCTGATGTGCTGCAGCACACAGGCTGCAGCGCGGTCAGCCTCATCGTGGGCATGGGTCGCCGCGTGCAGCGCCACTTGGTGGGCCGAGTACGGCTGCGCCCACACCGCAGTGCGGCTAATGGCCTGCCAGTGCTGCGCCAAAGCGCTGGCCAGTGGGTTGGCCTGCAGACCCTGCACTACGATGAGCGCATCCAAACTTGCGTGCAGCGCATCGCTAAACAGCACATCACTGGCGTAGCGCGAAGCCACAGCCCACTCCAGCGCAATTCGGGCCACGGCTGCTTCGTATACCAGTGGGCTGCCCATCTCTGAGCCTAAACCCGTGCCCAAGAGCACCTGCCCCCTGGCCATCTGCGCCCAATCGCTGCGCTGCGCAGGCGGCACTGCCGCCACCAGCGCGCTTAGCTGATGCGCCGTCTGCACCAAGGGCCCGCAGAGCATGGCCTGCTTGGCTTTGAGGCCGGCGCGCTGCAGCCAAGCGTTCGCACGCAGGCTGTCTAGCCCGGCATCAAAGCT
>JANPDG010000015.1:0-1967 GCA_031431335.1 Polaromonas sp.
ATGGCGTAGTTGGGGGCTGAACAGCCATCTGTGCCCGCAATCAGTTGAGTGGCGTCGGTGCCTGTGGCGCGCATAACGCTGGCGCGTATGGCGACTTGTAATGGGTGTTCAGGCGCGAGGTGATTATCTAGCGGCAGGCCGTGCTGTACGCAGTGAGCTAAAAACCCGGTGTGCTTACCGCTGCAGTTGTTGTGGCGCTCGTCGTATTGCAGATCGGCGGGCGCAGCCAGGCCGCCATAGCTAAAGCGCAGAGGCACATGGCAGCCGCATTGCAGCGCTTTATAAGATTGCCCTGTCTTTTTAAGCATATCGTCAACTTGCGCGACATGCATATCTTCGCCGTTGTGGCTGGCGCAAAGTAGCGCCGTTTGCTGCGTATTAAAACCAAATCTTTCAATGCCGCCAGCTTGCAAAAAAGGCAGTGCTTGAAAAGGCTTGATGGTGGAGCGGGTAAAGCCCATGGCGTGCCCGTCGCCTGCGCTGGCTTGCAGCTGGCCTTGCGCGTTGACCACGGCGATAGCGCCCGCGTGGACGATCTCGGCCAGTGGTCCACGGGTATGTTCAATGAGTGGTATGAATTTCATAGCAAACTTCCTTTATTCCGCGTCGGAAAGCATGCCTTTTTTCTTGATAAAGCTGACAACCTCAGACACGCCTGTGAGGGTTTTGAGATTGGTCATCACATAGGGCCTAGTGGGCCGCATGCGCTGGGTATCCGCCTCCATCACATCCAGATTGGCGCCGACATAAGGTGCGAGGTCTGTTTTGTTGATGACAAACAAGTCGCTCTTGGTGATGCCGGGGCCACCTTTTCGAGGGATTTTTTCGCCTGCTGCGACGTCGATCACATAGATGGTCAGGTCGGAGAGCTCAGGGCTGAATGTGGCGGCCAGGTTGTCGCCGCCGCTTTCAACAAACACGATGTCAGCGTTGGGAAACTGCTCCAGCATGCGGTCGATGGCTTCGAGGTTGATGGACGCATCTTCGCGGATGGCGGTGTGTGGGCAGCCGCCAGTCTCTACGCCCATGATGCGTTCTGCATCCAGTGCACCGCTCACCGTAAGGATGCGCTGGTCTTCTTTGGTGTAAATGTCGTTGGTAATCGCCACTAAGTCGTACTGTGATTTCATGGCTTTGCAGAGCATTTCTAGCAGCGTAGTTTTGCCCGAACCTACAGGGCCGCCGATACCTACGCGCAGGGGAGGGAGTTTTTTGGTGCGATTTTTGATGTGGTGGAACGGAGTCATGATCGAAATAGCCTTGAATATTGGGTTTCGTGCTGCGACGACAGGATGGCCAGCATGGGGCTGAAGGCTTGGCGTTGGCTGTCCGGTAGTGCGATGGCGTAGTCTACTGCGGTGGGCATTTCAGCGGCCAGGCGGGCTAATATGCGTTGGCCGGCGCTTTGGCCTAGGGGCACGGATTTAACGGCTGCACCCACCATGTTCTCGGCCCAGCCGAAGGTAAAGGCCAGGCAGCAGTCGCGCACGCTGGCTTGCGTGCTGCTGGCGGCTAGGGCAAAGGCTATAGGGTAGGTTGTGCGCTCTGCGTTTGGACTGAGCTTGTCAAACTCTTGCAATGCTGTAGCGCTGGTGTCGTTTAAGGCTTGGTGCCACTGGGCGAGTGATCGGCCCATTTGGTCGGTTTGCAGCCTAAACTCTTGCGTTTCTCGGGTCTGCATCACCCACTGGTTCAGCTCGACTAGGCGCGGCATATCGGCGCGCCGCCAAGCGGGGATGGCTTTGGCAATAGCTGCCAAGTCGCCACGCGCTAAGCTGATGTGCAGTTGATCGCTGAGCCAGTCAGCGGATTGCGCTTCGGTGTTAACCAAGCCTTTGTCGACTGCGGCCTCAATGCCTTCAGAGTAAGAGAAGCCTCCCACCGGCAGCGCAGGTGAGGCCAGCCAGATGAGTTGCAAAAGACTGGACGCAGGCAGCGCCGTGGGCGTGTGCATCAGTGGGAGTGGC
>JANPDG010000016.1:0-28027 GCA_031431335.1 Polaromonas sp.
GCATATTGTGGGTAGATGGGGTTTTTTAAAAGCCTCTGGCACTATTGATGGCTACAAGCTAGAAAATAAGAATCTGTTCACCATTGCGGGTCGAAACAAGTTGATTTCAATCAACGAAAAAATTAGAAAAGCCATCAACAAAACAGGGGGTGATACTGTTACCGTGACGCTTTACTTGACAGCATATTCGGAGTGCTGATTTCGCTTTGTATCGCGCATAGCATGTTTAGAGAAAAATTAAGCACTTTTCCGACGTGGATACTTAATAGTTTGCTACTGAATGTATAGTAAACAGCGCCACAGCCATTAACCCCAACCCAACACACTTAAGGAGCCACCATGACCACCCCCAATGCAGTTCGTTTGCACCGTGTTTTGACCGCCAAACCTGATAAGGTGTACCGCGCTTTTGTAGACCCCGACGCTATGGCCAGATGGGTGCCGCCTAACGGGTTTACGGGCAAAGTGCACCATATGGATGCGAAGGTGGGCGGCACTTTTAGGATGTCGTTTACTAACTTCACCACTGGCACCGTCATTGCGTTTGGCGGCGACTATCTTGAACTGGTGCCCGGCGAGCGCCTGCGCTATACCGACGTTTTTGACGACCCCAACTTGCCCGGTGTGATGACGGTCACGGTGACTTTGAAGAAGGTATCTGTGGGCACTGAGTTGACGGTAGTGCAGGAGGGGATACCTGCCGTCATTCCGCTAGAGGCATGTTACTTGGGTTGGCAAGAGTCGCTGCAAAACTTAGCCCGGCTGGTGGAGCCTGAGATTACGGGTTGACATGGATGGCTTTTGCATACGCTACGTACTATAAAAATAGTAGCTAACTATTGAATACCTATGTCGGTAAAATCGCTTTTATTTTTCCAAAACGTGACATATTCATTAGATCTTCAGGCTTCATAAACTCAAGCTGTTGCCAAGCGCCATAGCGAAGTCACTTCCTTAGACCGCGCCACATGCAGCGGGTCGCTGGCGTCTAGCGCTTTGGGGTGCTGCGGCTTGGTTTGCAGGCGGGCCACGACTTTTAGCCCTGCGCTCTCGATGGCCAAGAGCAGTTCGTCGCGTGTGCGAAGGCCTAGGTGCTCCGCAATGTCCGACAAAATCAGCCAACCTTCGCCGCCTTTGGCCAAATGCGCAGGAAGGCCGTTTAAAAACGCCAATAACATCTTACTGTCCTCGTCGTACACCGCGTGTTCAATCGGCGAACCAGCGCGGGCGGGCAGCCAGGGCGGGTTGCAAACGATGAGGTGGGCTTTGCCGGGTGGGAACATATCGGCTTGCACCACGGTCACCAAATCGCTCACATCCAGCCGCGCCAAGTTGTCCTTTGCACAGGCCAGGGCGCGCGGGTCTTGATCTGTGGCCACAATGTGCTGTAGACCACGGCGCGCCAACATGGCGGCTAACACGCCTGTGCCGGTGCCAATGTCCCACGCTATCAGCGATGCTTTGGACGCGGCTGACACGGGCAGCGGCGCTTTGGCCACCAAGCCCACATATTCGCCCCGCACGGGCGAGAACACGCCGTAATGCGGGTGAATGCGGTCATAAATCTCCACACCATCGCTGCTGATGTTGCCCAAAGCAGGCACTTCGACGCCTTTTTTGCGCCACTCGTGCGTGCTGGTCATGCCCAGCAGCTCGCGCAGGCTGGTGACTTGGGTGACAACGCCTTTGCTTTGTTGGATGATTTTTTGCTCAAACTTGCTGAGCTTGGCAGGCTTGTCGCCAGGCTTGGCGGGCTCGATATACGGCGCGGCTTGTGGTTCGCCGTCTTCAGTTTCGTCGCCTTCAGAGTTGGCGTCGGGGCTGGCCTTGGCTTTGGGCAGTATGCCAGCGGCTTGTTTCTCGGCCACCAGCCTAGCTTGGGCAGCGTGCATGGTGGCAGCATCTAACGCGCCCCACACCTGTGCGCAGGCCAGTTGCACATCGGGTGCGCGGCGCAGGGTGATTTGGTAGGCATTGTCTAGCGGCACCAGCACCATGCCCAGCACGCGGGCGCGCTGCGACTGGATTAGCCGGTGCTGGTGAAAAGCCTCGGCTGCGGGGTTAGGCTGTGGTGGGTTGGCTGCGCCATCGGTGACGGCGGCCGTAGATGGGGTGTTCAGCGCAGCGGCGGCTTTAGTTTTGGTGGCCAGTCGGGCTGATTGCTTGTCTGCCTTGAATTTTTGCCGCTCTGGTAGCCGGTCGGTGCGCCGGGCCAGCGCTTGCACCAGCATGCGGGCGTTTTGAAAATCGCCTTGCCACAGCAAACCTACTCCCTCGCAGGCCAGGCGGTAAGCGGTATCGGCGCCCATGGTGTCGTCGGCTAGCACCACGCGCTTGGGGGCAGGCGCGCTGCGCTCCGAGCGCCACAGGGCAGTGTGCGTTTGGTCAGGTTCAGTCCAGGTAATGGTGCTGGGTGTGGTGGCCTCAGAGGGGCTGGTGGGGCTGGTGGGGCTGGAGGTGGAGGCAGTAGTCATAGGGGCAGGGCATCGATCAGGCAAATGTGCAACAGTGTTTTAACAGATCAAAACCCTTGTGAGCGTAAATGACTTGAAAACCTTCCTACAATGACTAGCTGTAACCATCCCACTGTGCACTAGCCAACTTGAAAGAAGCCACCATGGAACATACCCTGCCCGCATTGCCCTACGCCGCCGACGCCCTCGCCCCGCATTACAGCGCCGAGGCATTTGAATACCACCACGGCAAACACCACAACGCCTACGTCGTCAACCTCAACAACCTGCAAAAAGGCACCGAGTTTGAGGCCATGACGCTTGAAGAAATCATCAAAAAGTCCAGCGGCGGCGTGTACAACAACTCTGCCCAAATCTGGAACCACACCTTCTTTTGGAGCTGCATGAAGCCCCAAGGTGGCGGCGAGCCCACAGGCGCGCTGGCCACAGCCATTAACGCCAAGTTTGGCAGCTACGCAGCCTTCAAAGAAGCCTTCGTCAAAAGCGCCGTAGGCAACTTTGGCTCCGGCTGGACTTGGTTGGTCAAGAAGCCCGACGGCAGCGTAGACATCGTCAACACCGGCCCCGCAGGCACACCTCTCACCACCGCCGACAAAGCCCTGATGACCGTAGACGTGTGGGAGCACGCCTACTACATCGACTACCGCAATGCACGCCCTAAGTTCATAGAGACATTCTTGTCTAGCCTAGTGAACTGGGACTTTGCAGCAAAGAATTTTGCTTAAATCTATTAAGCAAACTTGAAGTAAAAAGCCGGCGCATGCGCCGGCTTTTTCGTTTATACAAACTATTCATTACCATGCAGCAATCCATCATCCACATCGCCTTGGTTGTGCGCAGCTATGAGAAGCCATTGCGTTTTATGTCGATAAACTGAAATTTTTCTTTGGTGGAAGACACATATCAGCCCGCGCAGGACAAACGCTGGGTGGTGGTAGCTCCGCTTGGCTCGTCCGGCACCGCCTTTCTGCTGGCCAAAGCATCTAAATCTGCTTAAAGCCCATCCAAGCCAAACTTACCCATTGTGTTGTTTTTGTTAAGGTCACCCACGTTAGCTATTTTCGAGCTGTCAGGCAATTCTTTGGACGATTCTTTAACGAGTCGGTGCGCATACCAGACGATGGCCACCAAGACTAAAAATCCAAAAACTACACTCAATGTCAACATATATGCTTTCAAACAATTCCCACTTTAATTTATCATATTTTCAGTGGCAAAGCTAGCGAAACCGTCCTGTACTCATCACTTCTGAGCACACATTTTTACAAACAATAACCAGATGACAAAATCGTAATTTTTGTGGTCGGCTTGTCTGCGATTATTTAACAATGAAAAGATGTAGTGAGCCTTTAAGGCTCATTTAAGGACTAAATTTGTGCTCAAGGATAATCTGAATTTACTAGTGCGTATTGCCTGTCTGTTGGTCGCTGCGCAAATTGCAGGCTGCGGAAGTGGCAGTGGATCAGACTCGTCAGCTGGTGCTGCAGGTGGCTCCGCAAACGTTGCTGTCAACGTCACTGGGACACCTACAGCAACAGTAGGTCCAACTTGCAGTGGTGTTGGCCCTGTTCAAGCCATGACGGCTGATCCAGATATTGGCGCTGTAGACGTGTCTGAGTATTGCCTCGGAATCATCAATGGCTACCGCTCACAAAAAGGCCTCGCACCTTATTACCTTCAGTCTACATCTACAGAGGCTGTCTGTTGTCAAGCGGCCGAAGCAAAAACGGCTGCAGAACTCGGAGGGCATGCTAATGGCAAATGTGGCTGGAAGGCGCAAGGGTTTTGTGGCGGCGGACGCGGCCCCAATGGAACCGTTAAGGCTTCAGTAGATTGGTGCCCTAAGTTGTTCTATCAAGAAGGCCCTGCCGCCCCAGGTAGCGCAAACCATTACACAGCAATGATGGAAGAAAAACCGCGAGGCATTATGTGCAGCTTCTACGGTATTTCGCGAGACAAACACTCCATCGTTGTGAACTATTACTAATTTCTTGAAGCAAAGGAATGCACTTATGACGGACAAACACCTGTACCTTCTAACTTGCGTAAGCTCGGCGTTGATGTTGGCTTTGGTGGCAGCTTGCGGAGACGGCAAAAAATCTGATTCAGATGAAGCCGTCGCCAACGCAGCCGCCTTTGCACCGGGCAGTTGCAAAGCTGCAACTGTGACTTGGTCAGTAGCAAGCGCAACGTGCACTGCCAACATAGCAGCTACCGCCTCAGGCGCCAACGCTGAAGCCAAAGATCTTGCCGCTCCCTCGTACGGTGCCGCATCCTTTTCGTGCAGCAATGGTGTAGTGTCATCTAAGCCAGTTGCCAATCTACCCACCAGTTGTTTAAACGCACCGATTGAAAATGCAACTCTACACGGCTACCTTGGTTACAGCCGGAAAGATGCTCCACAAGATTATGATGGCGGTTACTCTATGTACACGGCTGCTTTCCCGCTGTACGGCACATATACTGGAGAGAGAGTTCAGTCTGGTTTGCCAGGCACATGGATGTATTCCAAAGGAAAACAGCCCGATGAAGCTTATCAAACTATAGAAGGCGGTTTGGGCTGGTGGAACGATACTGTCTTTGGCGTTGAAACACCCAAATTTCACATGGGCGCTGTAGCAATCGACTTTAGCAGTGTTTCTAACGGTCCTGGTAATGGCTGGGGCGGATGGGGCCGACCTAGCGGCAAGTACGCTGTAGCTCAGCTTAGTAATAAACTGCTGTGGCCCCTAGATGGCCTTAATCTGAAAAAAGATACTAACGGTGAACTGCTAGGCACTGGTTATTTGCCACTGCCGTTCACTGACGCCAAAAGCACTACGAATGGTATTGCTGATAAACCAACTGGCGACAATTCTTGGACGCTCTTTATAAATGCCGCCAACTTTAAAGGCCCAGCTACATTTGTATTGCCCTACTTCTTTTCTCACGTAACCACTACTGATCGAAAAAGGAGAAATAAAGGATTTGAGTCTGTAACCATCGATACCAGTAATCATTTTGATTCTAACCCTTCAAGTCCAAATAAAGCGCACCAAATGGAGACCCAATACGTTCCAGCATATATGTCAAAAGACGCAAAAGGTGACACATACGCACGGGTCGCGCCGGTGCAGTTTCCGCGGGATGATAATGGCAACTCAGCTTTGACAAATCGCTTGATGGTGTACAAAAAAGCTGCGCTCTGGGATTCAGTAGAAAACTGGTTAAAAAAAGGTGGTGCCGCTACTGATAGCCAAATCAAGCTAAGTGAATCTTACCAACAGGATTTCCAAAACGGGGGCTGGTCGTCTTGGTCTATCTACACAGATTCCATGGCAAAAGCTGATAATAAACCGGTGGTCGACTGGAATT
Source organism: Polaromonas sp. (assembly GCA_031431335.1). GTDB lineage: Bacteria > Pseudomonadota > Gammaproteobacteria > Burkholderiales > Burkholderiaceae_C > JAAFIP01. The sequence goes on from JANPDG010000016.1 coordinate 5,829, forward strand.
CGATTGCAGAAACTGTTGCTTTTAACGCCAGCACGGTTGGGTATCGCTGGAAACAAGACAACGTAACCAAAAAAGATTTGGCTAACGGGTCCGTGGTGGTATTGCCGCAATACTATCGCATGACAAAATTGACAAGCGGTCAAGTTGTTTGGACTGTGGTGCAAACCAAGGATGTTCCTGTTGAAACCGGGTTGACATCCATTGAAATCAAACAAGCAGTGAGAGATCCTGGTAAGTTTTTGACAACGCCCATGGATAATCCAAAACTTCTGCCTGCAAACGACAATACATGGACAACACCTGGGCCATCTAAAGGGCCGTTCACAGCCGACTTAGGTGACGGCAGCACGTTAACCTACTATTGGTACAAGTTTATGGACCAACCCAGTATGCTTAACGCTGACCTGACCCTTGCCGAGCGCCAACAGATGCAAATAAGGGTAGAGAAACTGCATAAAGAGTGGACTATTACCAAAGAGTATTTACCTCCGCCAACTACCGGAAAGTTGGCTTCGATTGATCCTAAATTAATAATTTCTCCGCCTGCAGGGTTAGAAGTTGGTTATGTTCCTATTGCTGTCCGACAGGCACTAACTGCAAAGTAATAAGTAGCACACATACTGCTACTAGCTCCACGTTGACATAATTCAACTGGGGCGTTTTTCTAGTTATTAATGCTTGAAAAATCCGTTGGTAGCTTCCCATGTTGACCAGACTGTTGTTATGAAGAAAAATCTTAAATTTTCTAAAAAATCACCTTCGGCTTTCAGTCGATCAACGCAGTTATCACAACTCATGGTGTTAGTCGCCTCGTTGGTTGCTCTGCCCTTAGCTGGCTGCGGTGGTAGCGACAAAGACATAGACAATAAAGATATCAGCAACACCACACCGGCACTTGTAGTTAAGGCACCAACGATTTCTGCGCAACCTACTAGTATTACAGTGACGGAATTACAGCCAGCTTCCTTCAGTGTTGCTGTAACTAGCAGTGCGCCTGTAACCTACCAGTGGAAGCGCAACGGCACGCCGATAACCGGTGCCACATCGGCTACGCTGGCGATTACCTCTGCACTGGCAGCCGACCACAACGCCAAGTACTCTGCCGTGGTGACCAACAGTGCTGGCTCGGTGACGAGTACAGAAGCGGTGCCGACCCAAGAGTTGCCCATGTTTTTATTGGCTGGACAATCGAACATGGAAGGTAACGTCGATGGCGAGCTGTTTAACAAACTCCTTACCGACTTGGCAACTGCCCCAAGCGCAGACATGCAAGCGCGGCTAAAAGGTAGTATTCGCTTGTGGCACTTGGGCGCTGACGGTAAAGCCTATCCAAGTTACGGATACTCGGACAAAATGGCCGAATTTGAGGCATCTGAATTGATTAGGCTCAAAGCTGCAGGGCTGGTGGGTGACGATTTGACTAAAGCCATCCCTAATGTCATGTGCTCTTGGGACAGAGACAAGCCAGAATCAACAATTACCCAACTCATTGCGATTCCTGCTGAATCTAACAAGCGCTGTGGCGGCATTGGCCCCGAGGTAGTGTTTGGACAGGCATTAAGTAAAGCCGGGTACTCGTCTACCTCGCTGATAAAAGTTGCCGTAGGTGGTACGAATCTGTACGCAAATTGGCGCAGTCCACTGTCTGGCGGAACGGAAGGCTATTTGTACACGAAGCTTCGCACCCGCATTCAAGATTTGGAAAAAAATGCAGCTAGTGTGAATCCTTCTTGCACCAAAAAAACATGTAAGTGGTCTGCGTTCGTCTGGTTTCAAGGCGAAGCCGATGCGAATTTGAGTAAAAAACAGGGGCCAGATTTTGAATCGAATAAAGCTAACGCTATGGCTTACGAGCAGAACCTTAAGAACCTCATTGCGGACGTGCGCAAAGATACAGGCTCACCGACGCTCCCGATAGTCATAGTCCAAATCGGAGCGTGGGCTCAAGGCTTGGAATATGGCAAAGATGTTGCCGCCGCTCAAACTAAGGTAGTCAGTGAAGACAAACACGCGCGCATCGTGAACACAGCTGACTTAAGCGGGTTTTATCACTACGACCCAGCTGCACAGCTTATTATTGGTGAGCGCGTTTCGTCGGCCGTAAAGTCGCTAATGGCTGCCGCGCCTGCCGCGAAGTGAGCACCTTGCGCATGTGTGCTTTGCGTCATGCGTTTGGGCAAGCTAGCTTTTTGACGGGCGAAAGATTAGTTTTCGATTAATGGTTGCCGAAAACTCAATTTCCTACATGCCCAACAATGCCCTCGCACGCGTCAATTCACTGCCGCTGAACTGCTGACTTAGGTAGTTCGCTACAGCCTCGTTGCGTTGCGGGTCAGACAGCTCTGGGGCGCTGTGCAGTTGTTGCACACGGCTGCGCGCAGTGCTGATGCGCTGCTCCCATTGTTGCCACTGGGCTTGGTGTGCTGCGATGCGCTCTGCGGCATCTGGCAAGGCGACGGGCTCGTTGTGCATAGTGGCTTGTTTTGTGGGCAGCCCACTGCTGGCTTGGGCTATAGTTTGGCGCAGTGCGTTTTCTTCTTCGCCATAAAACGCTTCGGCCCAGGCTGCGCCCAGCAACTGGCGGCGCACCGCGCTGCGCTCAGACAGGGCTGGGGCCCAAGTTTCGCTGCGCTGCATGTTGACTTGGGTGGCCCATGTGTGCTTTTGCAATTGCAAGTAGCTGCTCCACAATGCCATGATGGCCTGGGCTGCCGCTGCGCCATGGGCTGCGTGTACTTGTTGGTGTATTTGGTTGGCTAATGCGTTCAGGTCTTGCTCGCCTTGCAGCAATAAAAAATAGTCAAAGCGCCTGCGCAGCGCGATGTTGGGCTGGGGTTGTCCGTTGGGGCCGATGCCCCAGTCGCCGTCGGTTTGCGTATTGGCTAAAGAGTTGGGCTGCAGCAGCGCAGTGGTTTGCACAGGCTCTGCCGTTTGCGCTGCATCTGTGCCATGGCCACCGGCACCCAACAAGCTGGGCGAGCGCGGCAGTTGTAGTCCCGCACTCTGTGGCTGGCTGCTAGCAGCTGCGCTGGATGAATTGGACGAGTGGGATGAAAATGAGGCAAGCACTGCCCATGCAATGAGCACCGCCGCAGCGACACCCATAGCCACAGCCCGCAAAGTGTTGCCTTGGGGCTGGTGACTCACAAGCCCAGAGTTTTGAGACGGTTGGCTTGGCTGCGGTACATGGCCACTGGATCCGGAGTGAACAGTCCGCGCAGGCCAAAGGCTTGGTTGACTTGGTCTAAATGGTTCCAGGGATAGTCGTCGCGTATCACCTTGCCCCAATGGCTGGAGCATTGGCCTACAACGCCGTCGTTTTGTTCAAAGCCAAAAAACAAAGACCCTGTGCCCAAAACCACGTCACTAATGTCCCAGGCATTGGTGAGCACAGACGTACCGCCAAACGAGTAATAGCGCACACCGTTGACCACCTCAGCGCCTTGGCCGCAGCTGGTAGTGGGGGCGGCTTGGGGATATTTGCGGTTAAACGTAGCTGACCCGGCTGAGCCTAGGGATTGCAGCGCTGCAAATGCGTTTTGTGGGTTGCCGCTGTTACCAGACAAATAAGCGATCAGCTGAGACAGCCCGTTCACCAAGGTAGCTGCTAAGCCAGTAGCCTGCGTGGCGCTGGCAATGCCTGCAATTCCATCGGCGGTTTTGCTGCCAGCGTGTGGCGTGCCGACACTGGTGACGCTGGCCACCAGCTCGGGCGCGACCGCTGCCACATAGCGCGCGGTGTTGCCGCCATGGCTGTGGCCAATCAAATTGAACTTGGTGTAGCCGTATTGCGCTTTGAGCGCCTGGAGTTTTTGCAGCAACTGCTCTCCGCGCACTTCGGTGCTGTTGGACTGCGACACCTCGGGTGTAAATACCGTCGCACCACCACTGCGCAGCGCACTAGGAATGCCATAAAAGTAGTTGATCGGGCCAATCGCATCAAAGCCCAACAAGCCGTGCACCAGCACAACAGGGTGCTTGGTTTTGGCGTAAGTGTCTGCTGCAGTCGCAGCGGTATGGCTGCCTAAAGTTAATGCCAAGGCAAGCGCGCACGCCGATGTCAAACGTTTCATCTATGTCTCCTCAATTTATTTGAATATGGCAAATTGCGGCCTCCGCTACATTTGTACGTTGTATTTTTAAGCACGATCGTTCGTTTTATTTCTAGGACAAACCCTTCGTATAGGGTTTGTGTGTAGATGATGGATTTGCTGGGCATAGGTTGTTGGGTGCAACCTTAGCGCTAAAGCCTCATAGAATTAAATCTTCTAAAAAGTAGCCAGATATGCAATCAGGCGTGTGGCGAATTAGTCGTCCCTGAGAAACTCAGTTTTTCAACGCAAACCAAATTGACGAACCGTCAATGGAGAGATCAAGGCGGATGAGATGGCCGGGGCGGCCAATACCTGCTTCGTACAAGCTGCCAAATTGCCTCTCGCAGGCAGCCCAGTCGATCTTGCTGGCTCGGGCACGCAGCGCGTGGCGCAGGTCTATCAAGTTGACCAGCTCTTAGCGGAACATGTCTATTTCAGCTTCGTGGATGATTTTGCATAGTGCCATAAATTTGCAAGGTTTAAGGTGAATATGACCTTAAACCTTGCAATATTGATACCATCGTATACACCGCTAACCCGCATGGATGCTGGGTTTGTGGGGTTTCTTAGGGATGATGAATTAGCGCAGATGGTGCCAACGCGGTAAAAGGCCGCGTTGCCATCCAAACTCAGTCTACATAGAAAGCCAATCGGTGTCAGTGTTTTTTGCGTTCAGAGGCGGGCGGGCTTGCAGGCAGCGCAAGCACCTGCTGTGCCCATTTTGGTAATTTGTTGACAAACACCTGGGTGTCAGCCCCCCGACAACTGGCGATGTGTTGTGGTGCGGTAAATGCACCCGTAGTACGGCCAGGGTTGTCGTACAGTAGTGCCAAATTGGCTAGGCGCACGGCTTGGTGCAGATGCGTTAGGGTGCGCGGGTAGCGGTCTAAGATGCGCTGCTCTGGCACTGCGTGACCGCCTTCGCTGACGCGTTGGCGCACGCGCTCAATCAATCGCTCGGGTTTATCTAGGCACACCACCAACAGCACCACAGCAAAATTGGCGTTCTGTGCCTGCGTTATCAAGGCTAATTTGGAAGGGTGTGAAAATACAGTTTCGCTGATAAAACTGCGGCCCTGTGCCAGCATTTGCGCGCGCCGCTCGTCTGCCCACGCGCGAGCGGCTTCAGAGCGTTGTTGAGGCCGTGCAATGTGCTGCAAATGCGCTGCTTCATAGAGGTCAGCGTTGACAAACTCGGCGTCTGCAGGCAACAGACCATCTGCCAAAGCTGCGCGGTAGAGGCTAGATTTGCCAGCACCGTTGGGCCCTGCTAACAGGTAAAAAATGCGGTGTGCCATCAGTATGGTGGCGTGCTGGTGGAGCGCGCGTGCCTAATTTGCGTGTTTAGGCGGTGTATCTAGGCCAAGTGCGTGCGATTGCTCTGCACAATGTCACGCATGCGTGTAGCTAGGCTCCCGCTGCTGCGCGCTTGGGCAAACTGAGCTTCAATCTGGTCGAGCGCGTGCGCCATGCTGCGTGAGGTGGCGGGCGTGTTTTTGAAATCTAAGGCGTTGGTGGCCTCGCGGGTGGTCAAGCCGCCGTCTTCTAGTGCTTTGCCCAACAAGGCCCAGTATTCAATTTGGCCTGCAGTCGAGCGGCGCAAGGTTTGCGCGGCCAGTTTGGCCTCGGACACCAGGGCACTGGACAGTTTGACTGAGCTAAAGGCAGACGTTGAAGGCAGGGCAGACATACAAACTCCTAGCGAATTGGCTCAAATTATCGCATAAAGTGGCAAATTGCGCCATTTGGCTGTTCAGGGCGACTGTTGCATTAAGCCTGTGTTTTTTCAAACTCTGCCAAGTATTGAACCAGCGCCTGCACCCCCTCGATGGGCATGGCGTTGTACATGCTGGCGCGCATGCCGCCTGCTACGCGGTGGCCTTTAAGTTGCAGTAAGTTGCGCTGACTGGCTCCTTTGAGAAAAGCCTCGTTGAGCGTCTCGTCGCGCAAGTAAAAGGGCACGTTCATGCGTGAGCGGCAGTCTTTGGCCACTTTGGTGACGTAAAACTGGCTCTGGTCTAGCGCGCCGTACAGCAGCTGGGCTTTGGCGATGTTGCGCTTTTCTATCGCCTTGATACCGCCTTGGGCTTTGAGCCACTGAAACACCAAGCCTGCAATGTAGATCGCGTAGGTGGGTGGCGTGTTGTACATCGAGTCGGCCTTGGCTTGTATGGCGTAGTTGAACACGTCGGGCGTGTACTGCGTTGCGTGGCCGATCAAGTCTTCGCGCACGATGACAATGGTCAGGCCTGCAGGACCGATGTTTTTTTGTGCACCGCCAAACACCAGGCCAAACTTGGACACGTCCAGTGGACGCGACAAAATAGTGGACGACACATCACCGACCAGCGCAATGTCTCCCACATCGGGCACAGACTGAAACTCCACGCCGCCAATGGTCTCGTTCATGCACAGGTGCACATAAGCTGCGTCTTTGCTGAGCTGCCAGCTGGCCCGCTCAGGAATGGTGGTGAAAGCGGTGGCCTCGGATGTGGCGGCAATATGGGCGGTGGCAAATTTACGCGCTTGCTCGGCCGATTTTTTAGACCATTCGCCGGTCACCACAAAGTCGATGCTGCTTTTGCCGCGCAGCAAGTTCATAGGCACGATGGCGTTTTCACCCAAACCGCCGCCTTGCAAGAAGATAATTTTGTAATTGGCAGGCACACCCAGCAGTTCGCGCAGATCGCAGGTGGCTTGCTCATAGATGCTGATAAATTCTTTGCCTCGGTGGCTCATCTCCATCACCGACATGCCGCTACCGTGCCAGTCCAGCATGTCACTGGCGGCTGTTTGCAGCACGGACTGGGGCAGCACGGCGGGGCCGGCGCTGAAGTTAAACACGGGGTGTGGGTTGGTACGCATGGGCAATATTCTTAAAACAAAAAAAGCCCTGAATTCACTAGAACTCAGGGCTTATATCTGGCGGAGAAGGCGGGATTCGAACCCGCGGAAAGTTTTACCCTTCGCACGCTTTCCAGGCGTGTGACTTAAACCGCTCATCCACCTCTCCTAGCAGGCCATATTGTAGCTTACGATTCTCGCGGGTCAAAGCTTGCGGCTTGGGTTGAAAAGACATGCCAACCGCAAGATAGAATCAACCCATGTCTTATTTGGTGCTAGCCCGTAAATACCGTCCAAAATCGTTCACCGAAATGGTAGGGCAAGAGCACGTCGTTCAGGCGTTGACTAACGCGCTCACCACCCAGCGCCTGCACCACGCTTACCTGTTCACAGGCACACGCGGGGTAGGCAAGACGACGGTGTCGCGTATTTTGGCCAAATCGCTCAATTGTTTGGGTGCTGACGGGCAGGGCGGTATTACGGCCAGCCCCTGCGGTGTGTGCGCTGCCTGCACTGCCATCGATGCGGGGCGTTTTATTGACTATACCGAGTTGGATGCTGCGTCGAATCGCGGTGTAGACGAAGTGCAGCAGCTGCTAGAGCAGGCGGTGTACAAGCCAGTGCAGGGCCGGTTTAAGGTCTTCATGATCGACGAAGTGCACATGCTGACCAACACGGCGTTTAACGCCATGCTCAAAACGCTGGAAGAGCCGCCTGAGTACCTTAAATTTGTTTTAGCCACTACCGACCCGCAAAAAGTGCCTGTCACCGTGCTGTCGCGCTGCCTGCAGTTCAACCTGCGGCCCATGGCGCCCGAGACTGTGCACGAGCATTTGGTGCAGTTAATGGCTACCGAGCAAGTGGCAGCAGACGACGCCTCGCTGCGCCTCTTGTCACGCGCCGCGCGCGGGTCGATGCGCGATGCGCTGAGCTTGACCGACCAAGCCATTGCCTTTGGCAACGGCGTGTTGGCTGAGGCCAACGTGCGCCAAATGCTGGGCGCAGTAGACCGCACCTATGTGTTCAGATTGATTGACGCCTTGGCGCGTGGGGACGGCAAGTCGGTGGTGGACACCTCTGAAGATTTGCGCATCAACGGCCTGAGCGCAGCCAGCACGCTGGAAGACATGGCCAGTGTGCTGCAGCGCATGGCGGTGGTGCAAAACGTGCCTGATGCTTACGACAGCACTGACAGCGAGGCTGTAGAAACAGCGCGCTTGGCAGGGTTGATGCCGCCAGACGAGACGCAGCTGCTTTATAGCCTGTGCATCCATGGCCGCGCCGAGCTGGGACTGGCACCCGACGAATACGCGGGGCTCACCATGACGCTGCTGCGCTTGCTGGCCTTCAAACCCAAGGGGTTCAAGCCTGCAGGCCCGAATGCCAGCGCGGCTGACGAGGCTGAAAAAAAAAGCCTGAATTCAGCGCCACTGCCTAGCCCTGCTGCTGCGCCCGCAGCGCCTGCAGTATATGCACAGGCTCCTACTGCGCCAGCACCTGTGCCTGTATCTGTACCTGCAGCTAGCCCAGTTGCACATCAGACACAGCACAATACCCCAGAAAATAACGACCTTCCCGACGTGGGTATTGAGAAGTTTGCTATTAATAGTATAGTAAACGATATATTTGATTCAGCACACGCTGAGGCTGATAAAGTATCTTCAGTGCCTGAATTAAGTGCTGAAAAACAGCAGTTTTCCGACGTGAATACTCAACAGTCTGCTAGTAGTTTAATAGCGGTTCCTATTCGCGAGCAGAGCGTGCCTACCAGCCGCACCGAGCAGCGCATCTCGGCGGTCATGCCCGACGCCGTGCACCAATCGTGGATTAACACCGTGCAGCAGCTGCTTGACGCCGAGGCCGTGACAGCGCTCACCCGAGAGCTGGCGGTGCAAAGCCAGTGCGTAGAGCAGGGCGCGCAGCATCTGACGCTGCGCGTTGACATGCCCTCGCTAGACAACCCAGCCGCGCGCGAGAAGCTGCAAACCGCGTTTACCGCGCTGGGCCGCAGCGAAGTGCTGACCGTAGAGCGCGGCCCGGTGGTGGACTCTTGGTTTAAGCGCAATCAGGCTAGGATAGCGGCACGCCAGGTGGCCGCTGAAAACTTGATCATGAACGACCCCTTGGTGCAGGACATGCAAGCCCATTGGGGCGGCAAAATCGTCACCGGCAGTATCAAAGCGCTTTAATAGTTTTTTCTCATTTTTATAAATAAGGATTTCACGATGTTTAACAAAGGACAACTCGCAGGCCTGATGAAGCAAGCCCAGGCCATGCAAGACAACATGAAAAAAGCCCAAGACGAGCTGGGCAATATCGAGGTCACCGGCGAGTCAGGCGCAGGCTTGGTCAAAGTCACCATGACCTGCAAGCACGACGTTAAGCGTGTGCAGATTGACCCCAGCCTGCTGGCAGACGACAAAGACATGCTGGAAGACTTGGTGGCCGCCGCGTTTAACGCTGCCGTGCGCAAGGCTGAAGACACCAGTCAAGAGAAGATGGCCAAGATCAGTGCGGGTATGCCTAGTCTGCCAGGCGGTATGAAGATGCCTTTTTAAGCTAAAGCGATCACCTTCAACATGAGTGTGCAACACCTTAACTTGCGCTGCTATCAGTGCGGCAGCACAGTGTTGGACGATATCGCGTTAAACCAGTTTAAGTGCAGCCATTGCGGTGCTATCACGCTGGTAAAAGACACTGTGAGTGACCGGCTAGACAAGGTGTTAGACCAAGTCAAGGACGCTGCAGCCGAGCGCCTAGCGCAGCAAGAGGCCTTGCGCCAAAAGGCACAGCAAGCGCTGTACTCGCGTGCGGGCTTGGCGGTGCTGGGCGCGCTGCTGGTGGCCGGGGCGATTGGCATGGTGTTTAACCGCAGCAAGCCCGCCCGCAGCACAGGCGCTTACGAGGCAGCTAAAGTCGATATCGATCCCAACAAGCTGGTCGCTTTAGATGCGCGGCAAGTGCTGCTGGGGCAGGGCTCTAGCGCGAAGGTGGCGGTGCTGATCAATCTGCGCAACGACACGGGCGTGCCCATAGCAGACCCTACTCTAAAACTCAAATGGTATGACGCAGACCAATTGGTGGGCGAGTCCACCCAGCGACTGCGACGCGACGTATTGTTGCCCGGTGAGAGTGAGCCTATTGTTTTTGAGGCTCCCCGAGGAAAGAGCTTCACCCGCTACGAGCTAGAAAAAACTTCATTGCGTTCTGGGCGCGACATCGTCTCGCAGGGCAGCCTGAAGCTGGATGCGATGCGGTTTTTGCGCCAAGAAGATAGTTTGTTATTGGTGGGGCAAATAAAAAACACCGCCACTTTCGCCATCAACTCAATCAGGCTGCAGGCCACGGCTTTGGACAGCGTAGGTAAAGTATTGGGGTTTGGAGATGCTTATTTTGACCCCGGCGAACTGCCAGCAGGGCAGAGCGCATTTGCGAAGCTAAAGCTAGAAACTGTGGGTGACTTGTCCCAAGTTAAAGCGCTAGAGTATGTCGTATCTCACAGATACATGCAGGCAGATAAAGGCCAGGTGACTGTGGCTTCGCCGGGTCGTGTGGTGCGCACAGAGCAGACAGCGCAGACGATCGGTGCGCTAAATGTGACGGCCCAAGAGCTGCTGGCCGACGACACCCAGCGGTTTGACCTTGCCCAGTTGCAGCTTAAACCCCTTCTGGCAGCGCGCGACACAGCGCAAGAGCTGGTGTACCTGACCGAGATCACTAACCTCAGTGCCGACACCATTGCCTTAAAGCCCGGCGCTATAGTGCGCAGCTACAACGGCGCGCAAGCCAATGATGCTGCTGAGATTAGCGCTATGCCTGACCTGTACCCTGGCGAGAGTTACCCCGTGTTGATAGATCCAGGACAGCTCAGCCAGCTTACGCAGGCCAAGGCAGAATTTAAACCCATCCTCAAAGCCGCCTTGCCCGGTACGCGGCCGCGGCTGGAGGTGAAGCTAGACTCAACACAGGCGGGAATCGGCTCAGTCAATGTGAATTTTTCTCGTAACTACCGCTATAAATATGTGCAAGTGACTGGTCAACTGCGCAATGCCAGCACGCAGCCTGTAGCCAAACCCGTGCTGTGGCTGATGCTGCGCGACAGCAGCGGTGCATTGACTGGATTTGAGCGATTGAATAACTTGGCACCCATTGCACCGGGTGAATCAGTGCCATTTACAACCCGCATCAACCAGCTAGGGCGTGATTTTGCCAAAGTAGACACGCTGTACGCCACCCGCTAGGCCTCAATGCCCGATAACCACAACCTCTCCACACTAATCGACGCGCTGCGCCACTTGCCTGGCGTGGGCGCCAAGTCGGCTGCACGCATGGCTTTTCATCTGCTGCAGCATGACCGTGAGGGCGCTATGCAGCTCTCGCGCAGCTTGGCCGTGGCGGTGCACAAGGTGCGCCACTGCAGCCGCTGCTACACGTTTACCGACGCTGATGTGTGCCACACCTGCCTGGATGGCGAGCGCGATGCCACCAAGCTGTGTGTGGTCGAGACGCCCGCCGACCAGTCTGCGCTGGAGCGCACCAGCGCATACCGAGGGCTGTATTTTGTGTTGATGGGCAAGCTCAGCCCGCTAGACGGCATCGGCCCCAAAGAAATTGGCTTGCACCGCCTGATGGACCGCGCCAGCGATGGCGTGGTCACCGAGGTGATCTTGGCCACCAACTTTACCGCCGAAGGCGAAACTACAGCCCATGTGATAGCCCAAACCCTTAAAGCCCGCGGCCTGCAAGTCACGCGCTTGGCGCGCGGCGTGCCCGCCGGCAGCGAGCTAGAGTATGTTGACTTAGGCACCATCGCGCACGCGCTGGTGGACAGGCGCTAAAAGTTGTGTTTTTATTTGAACTGAACAAGCCAAGGATTGACTGTATGTCCCACCCCTTATTTAGCAGTATTTCAACGATGATCTTAGGCGGGTTTTTGAGCTGCTATTGCCCGTTTGTTGCAGCGCAGAGCAGCAAATTTTCGCCTAACCTGAGCGCCAGCAGGACCGACCCCGATGTCATCTTGGCCGCCGTAGTTAAGCGCTTTGCCAAAGTGCTGAAGTTTCGTTTTGATGCGCCTGAAGTCATATCGGGCCAACCGCGTCTCCCCGTTGTGGTGCTGACAGGTAAAGCGGTGGGTGCGCTAGACAAGTTCAGCCGGTTTGAGGAGTTTGAAGTGCTCACCGAGCAAGAGCTGGTCGCTAAGCAAATTGCCAGTTTCATATTGATAAGTCAGATAGTCGTGGTGGGTGATGATGTGATGGTGGCCTATGAGTCGCCTGGCAACGCCTCCTACGGCAGCCTGCGCGTAAGCAGTGGGCCAGATGCTTTGCGTGTAGAAGGTGTGGATACTTTTCGCTCCAGTTCGGGTGCACGCTTCACCTATGGCCAGTTGTACCAAAAAGCCGTATGCCGCAACGGCATGGAGATGGCCTACCGCTGGAACTACTACAGCGACGATAAAGTCAGCGGTATCTGCCCAGGCCCAACATTTGCGGACGCACAAGAGTACCTGCGCGACTCAAACCGCCGTAGCTCCAAGCCATGACGGGCCGCTCTCACCGCTCTACATAGATTCCAGCATTTGTATGAGCACACTGACCACCATCCGCCTAAAAATCTACAAAACAGTCGCGCGCCAGTTGCACGGCCAGGTGCCTTGCTGGGTGTGCGGCCAGCATGTGCTGCCAGAGCAGGCCACGCTAGAGCATATTGAGCCATTGAGCGGGGGCGGTTCTAGCCACCAAGACAACTTGGCCATTAGCCATGCGCAGTGCAACCACGCCAGACACGCCGCGCCAGCAACATCTGCCGCACCCCTGTCACTTTAGTACGATGACCCTCAGCTTAGAGCAGAGGCCGTCGCTATAATGCTAGCGATTCAATAGCTAACAATCAAAGGATGTTTATGCCTAACGCACATTTCACATTGGCCTACTGGTGCCTGCTAGTGGCCGCCATTTTGCCTATTATTTGCGCTGGTTTGTCCAAGGCGGGCACTTTTACCAAGCCGCGCAAAGACGGTGGCTATGACAACCACAACCCGCGCGCTTGGCTGGCCCGCCAAACAGACTGGCGTGCGCGCGCTAATGCGGCGCAGGCAAACACCTTTGAGGCGCTGCCGTTTTTCTTTGCGGCTGTCATCATTGCCCATCAGTTGGGCGCTAACCAAACCATGGTGGATATTTTGAGTTTTCTGTGGCTGCTGCTGCGCATGCTGTTTGTGATTGCCTATGTGGGCGACATGGCCACGGCCCGCACAGGTGTGTGGATCACGGCGATGGTGGTCAACATCAGTATTTTGTTCATCGGCTACAAATAAGCTCACCACCGCTGTGTGACGGCGGTATGACGGTTTTGTTACGCTAACTAACACATAGCTTACGTAATAACCCGCTCGGGGACAGTCCCGATGCGGGTTTTTTGTTGCCTGAGTAAGCTATTGGTGTGACTAAAAAAAATCAGGGACACACTATCGCTGAGCCTGGCGCACTGCCCGGGCGCATAGGCGCTGCTGTGCCAGCGCGTGTGAACGCTGGTAGGCGTGCTTGGCTCGTGGGTATGCTGGCTGGGGGTTCTGCGGCGGCTATTGCTGCGCCTGGCGTACTTTCTGTCGCCAGCACCAAGCTCGAAAAAAAGCAAATTTCTATCGCTGCGCCCAGCCGAGCTACCTTGCCTTATTTGCCCCTCACCGTGGCAGAGCAGCTAGGGTTTTTTACGGCCGAGGGGCTCGAGGTCGAGGTGGTGGAGCCTGCCAGCTTGGTCAGGGCCCAGCAGATGGCCAGTGGCGCTGGCGGCGCAGACATGGTGTGTGGGTGGATCGAAAACACATTGGCACTGCAAACCAAAGGCCAAGGCTTTCAGGCTTTTGTGCTGCTAGGACGTGCGCCGCAGGTGGCGCTGGGCGTGTCGACTAAAACCATGCCCAACTACGCCAATTGGGGTGACTTGCGCGGCAAAAGAGTGGGCATACCCGCGCCGGGCACACCCAACCACACCATTGCCCACACCGTGCTCGCACGCGCAGGGCTGCGCTTTGCCGAGATGAGCTTTGTCAGTGTGGGCACGCCGGCAGGCGCGCTGGCAGCGCTGCGCGCAGGACAAATCGACGCGCTGAGCTATATGGATCCTTTAATCACACAGCTAGAGCAGCGCAGCGAACTGCGTGTGCTGGCGGACACCCGCACCGTGCGCGGCACCTTGGCCGCGTGTGGCGGCGAGATGCCAGCGGCTTGCCTCTATGCCACGCCAGAGTTTTTGCAAAAGCACCCCTTGAGTGCCCAAGCCGTCACACACGCCATCGTGCGCGCACTCAAATGGCTGCAAACAGCGGGACTGTCTGACCTGATGAAAATTGTGCCTGAGAGCTATTTTGCGGGCGACCGAGCACTGTATTTGGCCTCGTATGAGCGCATGCGTGAGGCCATTGCGCTAGATGGCTTGATTCCGTCCGTAGGCGTGCGCAACACCTTAAATGCGATGCGCAACGCCGAGCCTGTGCTTCGCACAGAAACTATCAATCCAGACGCATCGTATACGAACGTGTTTGCGCAAAAAGCCAAGCTGCGCTTTAAGGCATGAAGCTCAGTTAAACCGCCGAGCTAGGCTGTATGTAGCTTAGTTTAGGGCTTGGCCGTTGGCTGCTGCGCAGCTTGTGGCACTCGGCGCGCACCATCAAAGCGGCTGCTCCAGTAGCTCACGCGCATGTCTTCTACCCGCACCACGCTGCCTGAGCGGGGCGAGTGAATGAATTTGTTATCACCCACATAAATACCGACATGGCTGAAAGCGGACTTGAGTGTGTTAAAAAACACCAAATCACCTGGTTGCAGCTCAGTTTTGTCGATGGTTTGGGTGGCGGCGGCTTGTTCTGCCGCGCGGCGCGGTAGCACATGGCCAATGGTTTGTTGGAAGATCGCTTTGACAAAGCCACTGCAGTCAAAGCCGCCTTCTGCGCTGTTGCCACCGAATTTGTAGGGCACACCCAAAAACCCCATCGCGTTAATCACCAATTCAGACGCAGTGTTGCTAACCGTGCGGCCCGCTTGGCTGACCTGCTCGCCAATGCGAGCCACAATGCCGCGCTCAGCTAAAAATCCGCCCATATCGTCCGGAGTAACGTTTTGCGATTGCGCCAGCGCAGCGCCAGTTCCACATGCCCAGAACATGCAGATGCACGCGGCTGCTTTGGCAGTGGAAAAAGTTGAACTTGACATAATTTCAGATTAACACTCTTGACTTCATAAGTCAAGTAAAGTAACTGCTGTAAGTTGTTGATTTATCGAAGTATAAGGGTATTTAAGTAGATGAATAAGCAATCAATTAGAACGAAAAGAAGCATCGAACTACCCACTTGGATTGTAAAAAAGGACTGAGCGTGATAACATAAGTTATAACTTGAATCGCACCAGCAACCCACCCATAGGAGCTCCACCATGCAAGCCCACGCCCTCAAACTCACCAGCATCGGTAACTCGGTGGGGGTGATATTGCCCAAAGAAGTGTTGGCTGCACACGATTTGGCCAAAGGTGATGAGCTGTTTTTAACCGACAGCCCCAACGGGCTGCTGCTGAACAAATACGACGCAGAGTTCGCCGCCCAAATGGCGATCGGCCGCAAGGTCATGAAAGACCGGCGCAATGTACTGCGCGAGTTGGCTAAATGACGGCCAAAGTGGTGCAGTGGGTATGGGTCAACTCAAAAGTTTTACATGCGGTACATGACGAGCAATTGGCCGAGCACGGTGGCGGCACGGGTGTGCGCGATGCGGGGTTGTTTGACAGTGCCGTCAACCGACCGCAGCAGTTGGCTCACTATGGCACGCCAGATGTGGCCGAGCTGGCCGCATCTTACGGCTACGGTATTTCGCGCAACCATCCTTTCATCGACGGCAACAAGCGCACCACTTTTGTGGCGCTAGAGATGTTTTTGTTGCTCAATGGTTACGCACTGGTGGCAGACGATGCCGATTGCGTACTGACCATGCTTGCTGTAGCAGCGGGCGACATCTCTGAGGCAGACTTTGCCACTTGGGTGCGCAGCCGTATCCAAACTATTTCTGAATAACCATCGCAACCATCCTATGCTCATCGAATCCCAACACAGTCAGCTCGTCCTCATCGACCTGCAAACCAAGCTCGTCCCCGCCATGTTTGAGGGCACGGCCGTGGTAGCCAACGCGCTGCGTTTGGCCCAAGCCGCCCAGCTGCTGCGCGTGCCAGTCAGCGTGACCGAGCAATACCCCGAAGGCTTGGGTGCCACCGTGCCCGAGCTGCTAGAGTGGGCGCGCGAGCCCCTGCAAAAGCTCAGCTTTAGCGCCTGCGACGAAGGGCTGGTCGAACAATTGCAAGCGATTGGCACCCCCAAGCCATCGCCCAACGCCCGCAGCGTGCCCAAGCACCTGCAAAAGCCAGCAGAGAACACCCGCAGTGAAATCATCATTGCAGGCCTGGAAGCCCATGTCTGCGTGCTGCAAACCGTGATGGGGCTGCTAGACGACTTTGATGTGTTTGTAGTGACCGACGCCTGCACATCCCGCACCGAGCGCAACCGCGACGCGGCGTATGACCGATTGGCTGCGGAGGGCGCTAATTTGGTGACCACCGAGATGGTGCTGTTTGAATGGCTGCGCGGCAGCGAGCACGCGCACTTTAAGGCGGTGCAGGCGCTGATTCGCTAAAACCTGTCAAGAAGTCTTAAGCGCGCAAAAACGTGTGCAGTGCATTCAGCGTAGCATCTGGTGCCTCGCTCATCAGCTGATGGCCAGCATCCACCATCACCACTTTGGCACGCGGCGCAGCGTTAATCAAGCCTTGAGCCGCTTTAGGTGTGGTCATTTGATCGAACTTACCTACTATAAAAAGTATAGCTAACTTTGCTTTATCCACGTCGGAAAAAGCCTCAAAACCTTGGGAATAATCATTGCAGGCCGTAAACCCTAAATAAAACACGTTCTCTGGCGAGGTAGCCTGCAAACCGCGTGACAAAATGCGCCGCATTAGCGCCTTTGACCCGCCGTACAGCCAAGTTCCTGGCCCAAGCGACGAAGGCGGGGGGCAAAGCGTGCTGTGGCTGAAGGTGTTGACCATGTCGATAGCATCAAGTGGTTTGTTCAAAGCGCTGTCCATCAGCGCAGGCGATACCTTCATCGGGTAAGCCGTGGCCACCATGGCCAAATGCGTCACCCGCTCAGGAGCCAAGCTTGCAGCATGCATGGCAATCAGCGACCCCCAGCTGTGGCCCACCAATGCGACTTGTTCGATGCCGTGCACAGCTTTAATCGCGTCAAGCAGCGCAATAACAAACGCCGCTGCGTCTTCTACCGACCGAGGGCAGTTGCCAGCGCTTTTGCCGTGCCCCGGCAAGTCAATGGCCAACACGTTTAAGCCATGGTTAGCCAAATACCGGCTCTGCAAAATCCACACGCTGTGGTCATTTAAAACGCCATGAATGAATACGATTGTGGGTTTGGCAGCGTCTAGCGCTTTGCCAGCGGTGTAGGCGTAGATGTCTTGCTTGTGGACTTGTATGTACATGCGGTTGCCTGTGTGCTTTGGCAAAGTGTAGATGGTTTGGTCGCTACTTTTGCAGGCTGATTTTTGGATTGGCGCATGCCTCATAAAAAAAGGGACTTGTGGGTTGCGCACATTCATGCAGAAAATCAATTTTCTACGCTCAGTTAAAAATTAGAAAGCCATAAGGGTTTTCATTATTTATTATGACAAATTCGTCATTTTTCAAAAATTAGTTTGCTCCAAAATGATGCAGCAAATAATTAGTTAATTTTGCAATGGCCTAGAGCCACTACAACATCGTTGGAAAAATTTATGAAAAAAATAATATTGGAGTTTTGGAGATATTGCTGCCCCAGAGACGTAGGAGCCAATATCAGGCATCTGGTTATGTCAGCATTAGCATTACTGGCGTGTTCAGCTGCAAACGCTGCTCCAAGCACGGCAGTGCCAACATTTGACGGTGTGTCGATATATGCTGGATCTGAAGGGAACAACGTTACTATCAACCCCTTTATTACTTTTCCGTACAGTTCTGTTGCGGTGAGATATGGAGTTCCTGGCTCGATTATTAGCACTCCTTACACCACAAAAGTCTTTGATCGCAATACATCATTTGTTTGTCAAACCAGCACTTTTGGTATTGCAGACCCAATGTCAGGCCAATCTAAAACTTGTGAAGTTTCAGTTTCAGCAACTTTAACTAAATTAATTTTGCCGGATGCAGTGCCTGAAAGAGAAGTACTAATTTACCCTGTTTCAATTAGTGGTGGTCTAAGATGGGATCCGGTGGTCATTGACCAAAATAACGATACGCTAGTCAGTTTTACAAATATGGGTACTCAGTGGGGCTACTTTTTACTTCCGGCTGGTTCAAACAGTAACTCTATTATTGGTAGTGGACTTTTCCAAGCAAATACTAATGGATTCATAAATGGACCATATGTTGGAATGAGGAAATTTACTGTATGGAAAACTCTACCCAAAACCTCAGGTTGGGCTATGGTCAATGGCCCAAATAAAATGGGTATCGATCTTAAAAACGGTTACTTTCGTTACGGAGTGGCAGCCAAGTGGTATTACACCAAAGTAGTTAATGGCGTAATAATGGACAGCGCAGTGCAATCGTATTGTGGGGGCGACCCATACCCAGGACAAACAAAGTCGTGTCAAGTTTTGGTCGATATGGCAGCGGATTGTGCAGCCACCACCTCCAGTTGGACAGGTACAAATGGCGCGCAATGCGGCGCTTTAGCTGGCGCTACAGCGTCCGGGTCCTCGATTCAAATTAGCAACACGCTTGCGCCGAATGCTGGCACTGCAGTACTGACATGCACCAACGGGGTTTTCAATAAGGTTGGCAGTTCTTGTACGGTTCCTGCACCTGCAGCCTGTGCCGCAACTATTTTGACATGGGATGTCAACAACGCAATTTGTAATGGCAGCTTCCCTGCGCTAGCGTCTGGTGCCTCTTCAACGATAAGCAGCACAAACCCCGGCAGTACTGGCAGTGCAACATATCAATGCTCTAACGGATCTTTTACTAATATCTCGAAAACCTGTGTCTCCGCAAAACTGCAGTGTGATGCCTCAACTGGAGACTGGGTTGGCACTAACGGAGAGTTGTGCTCTGGTGCGTTGCCAGCATTGCCGTTACTTGGCACGGGAACAGCAATTAACTACAATTTACCTACACAAGGTAACATATCACTTACTTGTGTAAATGGAATTTTTTATAAAAACGGTGCGGCTACTACCTGCACTGCCGCACCCGGCTGCAGTACAACCAGGTTACCATGGACAGGCACAAACAACGAGTATTGCGAAGCTACTGTAGCGGCTGCGGCGTCGGGCGGCACTTACAGTTTAAAAAATAGCTTCAACACTAATTTTGGTGCAGCCACTGCAACATGCGTCCGCGGCACTTTTGTAGCGTCTTCCGCCATATGTTCCGCACCACCACCAAGCAACAGCACATGGACCAATGTGCTTTCGGAAAATGGAGCTACAGTTGCGAAAACTACAGGCCTTGTGCGGTATGGCGTGGAGGGCTACTATGTGTACAGGCCCGTAACAGCTGACATGACTGTTATCTGCAGTAATGCATTTTTCGGCCTCGACCCCAAACCAGGGGTAGTCAAAAATTGTGCTTTGTCAAATACCAAAGCGCCTGATACGTGGCAGACTATTGCAACCGAGGGTGAAAACCCAGCTTATGGTGGACCTCTTTTAGTGCGCTACGGCACAACAGACAATTGGAGCTACAGCGCCGTACCAGCAGCGTTTAATATTTGTAGCGCCGCAGTTATGGGCGCGCCGCCCAAAGCAGGGTCAGCAGGGGCCTGTCAGATTTTTGCAGGCGCGCCTCAATGGGTTGACATAGCAAAGCAAGACCAAATTTTTAGGGCCAACACCTCGATGGTAGTCAGATATGGTTACGGTGAGTCATGGGTTTACCGCACATTTGCAAGCGCCTGGAGTTGCAACAAGAATTCCTTCATGGCTGACCCTTCGCCATCTAACGTGAAGACCTGCCAAGTGTCGTCTACGTTCGAAAAATGGACCAAAGCGGCTCTTGTAAACGGGACTTTGACCAGTAACTTTTATCCTGCTTTTTACAGGTATGGCGTTGGTAATCAGTATGTGACTAGAAGACTCTTTTCTGCGGCAACTTGCTCTGTAGCCACTTTTGGCTACGACCCTGCACCGGGTCAAACCAGCGCTTGCTACAAATTAGATCGGTTTTCGTCTAGCTTTGACCCTGGCACTGACCCCTGGGGCATCCAGGCTATCCTTGCAACAGAAACCCCCACCTCGCCGGCAGTGCAAAACACCAGTCGATCGGTTTACCAAACGTATGCATACGAAAAAGCTTTAGATGCTGGACTGGACACACCTGCAACAGCAGAGCAACTAGCGCAGGTCAAGTCACTGCGTGCTACCACTCCAGACCCAGCTACCCGTCTGCAGACCTACATGGACAACAGCAGCGGTATTTACAAGCTGGGTACCGACGCTTCGGGCGTCACGTTTACCTCAACCCAAGACAAAAACGCAAAAATAAGCCAAGCAATAAGCGATTGGCTCAGGGTAGGCAATGGCACGCAAACCGGCATGGAACTTTTGACCAATATGTCTGAGCAAGCACAGCAAATGGTGACCATGGAGATGGTGGCAGTGTCTAAGCTGAGCTTGACTGACCCTGCCAAGAACGACGAGTTAAAGCGCAGATTAATCAGCTCGGGCTGGATTCACGCCGGAACCATTGGCGCGCAGGCCATACAGCTGAGACTTCCAAATTTTAAATTTCCCAACTCCACATTATTTGAATTTTATGGCAATGTGCGGGTGTCAATTCCAACGGCCAGCTTCTTTGGGGTGTCTCCAGACGGTTCACCAAGAGGCGGAGTTAACATGCAAAAAAGCTACGACAAAGGCCGCATTAACACCATAGTTTCGTTGGAGGTAGGTGGAACTTTTGGGCCTTTGGCTGCTTACAAGGCTTTCAGAGCTTCTGGACCCGTAGTTGTTGCAGAAACAGAAGAGTTTGATTTCTTAAAATCCTACAACGTGGGGCTGGGTGGTGAAGTGCACTTCGCTATGACCACTGACAGAATTAGAGGGCTAACTCGTCTTGACTCTTTTACGCTGGATTTAGTCGCTGATTTTGGCAACACCTGGTACACAGCCTATGGCCTGCTCAACAGACTTGGCGTAGGCGTGTATTTGGCTGGCACCACTGTAGGTGCAGCTGGAATATCAGCATACGAAGCCGGCTACAAAGGATGGAGCTGGCTAAGGGGCATATCACCACCTCAAGATGTAGCAGCACTTGCAGTAGCGGACAGACAAGCTGGCCCTGGCATGGTGACTGCGGAGGTTGAGTCGGTTTTTACCGAGAGCAATAGAGGGGCCATCACCTACGACGCAGCGTCAGGCACGTTCACGCCAAATGTTGCATCTGAGGGCGTGGCAGAAAACGCCTTGGTAACTACGATCAATAACAACGCAAATAATTTCATAAGTACTACAGTGGCACAAAATAGGGGGCCGGACACAACCAAAGTTTCGTCAGTTGACACGGTTGAGGTTTTGGCGGCGTGGACATGGTTTGCACCAACCTATGCGGCTGACCTTAGATGTTGGGTAGCTTCTACCGATAAAGGCCAATGCGATTCAACTTTTATTACAGGTGTGTGGACACCCACGCTATCGGCTAACTTGTACACATCTGGGGTCATCTCGCTCAATGGGCTGCAAGCCCGTTGGTATAAAGACTTTTGGGCAAATAGTTACATGGGCGGCATTGGTCAGTATGCTTCAAGCTTTGGTGCCACCTTGCGTTACCATTTCGTAAGTGGTGTTTTTAGGCACAACTATTTTTCAGACGATGCTAAGTTCATAGTTGAAAGTACTGGCATTGCTGGCGTATTAGTCGCGCACTGATCTGCATTGGTCTGCAATAGTTAGGTAGCTTCCTTGCTGCCAGCCCTTTCTAAAAGCCACCTCTTGGGGTGGCTTTTTTTATGGTAAATTCTTTTTTAGCTGCAGAAAAATTAAACGCTCGAAGCCGCCTTCAAAGCCCGCTTCAAATCGTCCAGCAAATCGTCCGCATCCTCCAGCCCAATCGACAACCGGATGGTGCCTTGTGAAATACCGGCTCCTGCCAGTGCTTCGTCTGTCATGCGAAAGTGGGTGGTGCTGGCGGGGTGGATGACCAGGCTGCGGCAGTCGCCTACGTTGGCCAGGTGG
>JANPDG010000017.1:0-7188 GCA_031431335.1 Polaromonas sp.
ATTCGTGACTATGGCGAAGAACGGTTTGCTGGGCCCATTGCAAAGGCGATTACAACGCGCAGACAAGAACGGGGCCCGATTCGAACCACCCTTGAGCTGGCCAGCCTCGTGGCTAGCACGGTCAAAACCCGCGAGCAGGGCCAGAACCCTGCAACGCGCACATTTCAGGCTTTTCGGATTTACATCAACGCCGAGCTTGAAGAGCTCGAACGCGCGCTAGAGGCTAGCCTTGACTTACTTGCACCAGGAGGTCGTTTGGTCGTGATCAGCTTTCACAGTTTAGAAGATCGCATTGTCAAACAATTTATCGCCAAGCATTCGCGCGAGGAGGTAGACCGCCGCTCGCCCGACTGGATGCTGCGCAAAGCGCCAGAGATGAAGATGACCGCGCTAGGGCGCACCAAGCCAACAGAGGCAGAAGTTAAAGCCAACCCGCGCTCGCGCAGCGCGGTGATGCGCGTGGCCGCGCGCACCGAGGCCAGTCTATGACCCGGCTGAACATGGTTTTGCTGCTGGCTGTGCTGCTCAGTGCGCTGTATTTGGTGCACACGCAGTATGAGTCGCGCCGTATTTTTGTAGAGATAGAAAAAGCGCAAGCCTTGGCCCGAAAAATCGAGACCGATCGCGGCCGTTTAGAGGTCGAAAAACGCGGCCAGGCCACTTCACTGCGGGTAGAAAAGCTGGCCAAAGAGCAGCTGCAAATGCGCAGCGCCACACCGGCTGTAACGCAGTATGTCAAGCTGGCTCAGCCTATGACTCCTGCAAGTGCCGCTGCCAGCTCAAACGCGAGGGCGCGTCCATGAAGAGCGTGGCTTACACCGCCAGCCCCTTGCTGGCCAGCAAAACGCCGGTATGGCGCAGCAAGCTGATCGTCGCTGCAATTGCGCTGAGCTTTACGGGTTTGGCCGGGCGCGCTGCGTATGTACAGGTGTTTAACAATGACTTTTATCAGCGCCAAGGCGAGGTGCGATTCGCGCGCACCCTAGAGCTACCAGCCAACCGTGGCCGCATCTTAGACCGCAACGGTTTGATCTTGGCATCAAGCGTGATTGCGTCCAGTATTTGGGCTATTCCTGAAGATGTGGAGCGCGACAAAGTCAAGCTCGCAAAGCTAGCCAAGTTATTAGAAATGCCATTGGCAGAGCTGAATAAAAAACTCGAAGACGAAGACAAAACCTTTGTCTGGATCAAGCGCCAAGTAGACGAGCCCGTGGCTATGCAAGTGGCTGCTTTGGGCATCAAAGGAATTTACTCACGCAAAGAATACAAGCGCCAATACCCCGAGGGCGAGGCAGCGGCCCATGTGGTGGGCTTTACCAGCGTAGAAGACAACGGCCAAGAAGGTATTGAGTTGGCCTTTAACAAAGACCTAGCTGGCAAGGCAGGCAGCCGCCGCGTGATCAAAGACCGCCTAGGCCGCGTGGTAGAAAACGTGGGTGATTCTGTGGCGCCGCAAGATGGCAAAGACATGCAGCTGTCGATTGACAGCAAGGTGCAGTTTTTTGCATACCAAAAACTGCGTGATGCCGTGCTAGAGCACAAAGCCAAAGCAGGCAGCGTGGTGGTGTTAGACGCGCAAACTGGCGAAGTGCTGGCGCTGGCCAACTACCCCAGCTACCAGCCAAACAAGCGGCAAAACATCAACCCCGCGCAAATGCGCAACCGCGCACTGACCGACATCTTCGAGCCCGGCTCTACGATGAAGCCTTTTATTGCCGCGTTGGCATTAGAAAAAGGCTTGGTCAAGCCAGAGACCATGATTCAAACCGCGCCCGGCAAAATCACAATTTCTGGCTCCACCATCACCGACTCGCACCCCTTGGGCATGTTATCGGTTAACGAGATCATCCAAAAGTCCAGCAACGTGGGCACCGTCAAAATGGCGATGCAAATGCAGCCACGCGAGATGTGGGAGATGTATACCCAGGCAGGATTTGGTCAAAAGCCCCAGCTTGCATTTCCAGGTGTGGTTAGCGGCAAGCTGCGTGCCTACAAAACATGGCGCCCCATTGAGCAGGCCACAATGAGCTACGGCTACGGCCTGTCTACCAGCTTGTTTCAGCTGGCGCGTTCGTACAGCGTGTTTGCGCGTGATGGCGAGCTGATTCCTGTGACGATGGTCAAGGCTGAGGACGCCAGCGCCACTGCAGGTGCGCGTGTGATGAGTGCCAAAAACGCCCAGGCTGTGCGCTACATGCTGAGCCTGGCCACCAGCGCCGGCGGCACAGGGCCTAAAGCACAAACGATGGGCTACTCGGTAGGTGGCAAGACCGGTACGGCGCGCAAACAAGAAGGCAAAACATACTCTGCCAATAAATACCGCAGCTGGTTTGTGGGCATTGCGCCCATCGACAAACCACGCATTGTGGTGGCCGTGATGGTGGACGAGCCTAGCAACGGCAAGTTTTATGGTGGCGAAGTGGCTGCCCCGGTGTTTAGCGAAACAGTAGCGCAAACTCTGCGCATGCTGGGCGTGCAGCCCGACATGGCGGTCAAGCCTCAAATCATGGCCAAAGCCGAAGAGGAGTCGTTCTGATGCACAGCCTGACCAGCCCTGCCCAAGCCAGTCAGTGGCTGCGCGAGCGCGTTACAGGTGCG
Source organism: Polaromonas sp. (assembly GCA_031431335.1). Taxonomy (GTDB): domain Bacteria; phylum Pseudomonadota; class Gammaproteobacteria; order Burkholderiales; family Burkholderiaceae_C; genus JAAFIP01. The sequence goes on from JANPDG010000017.1 coordinate 2,599, forward strand.
CTGCATGCGGACAGCCGCAAGGTAGGCGCTGGCGACGGCTTTGTGGCATGGCCGGGCGCGGCAAGCGATGGACGACAGTTTGTGCAGGCTGCGCTAGACGCTGGTGCGGCCGCATGCTTGGTAGAGGCGCAAGGCGCGCAGACCTATGGTTTTGCAGACGAGCGCATCGCGCGCTACAGCGGACTGAAGGCTGACACGGGGTTGATTGCATCGGCCTTTTATGCAGAGCCGAGCAAAAAACTCGATGTGATCGCCATCACAGGCACCAATGGCAAAACATCGACAGCTTGGTGGGTAGCGCAGGCACTGAATATATTGCACGCAAACGATGCCAGCCGGCCCGCATTAGCTTGCGGCTTGGTGGGTACCTTGGGTATCGGAACTCCAGGCCAGATGGTGTTCAACGGGCTGACCACGCCAGACCCTGTGTTGCTGCAAGCTGAGTTTGCACGCATGGCCTCAAGCGGCATACGCGCCTGCGCAATCGAAGCCTCTAGCATTGGCCTGGCTGAGCACAGGCTTGCGGGCACTACCATAGGGACAGCCGTATTTACAAATTTCACCCAAGACCATTTGGACTACCACGGTGATATGGCAAGCTACTGGGCCGCCAAAGAGGCTTTGTTCGACATGCCCGGCCTGCAGACCGCAGTGGTGAACTTAGACGATGACCAGGGTGCAGCGCTAGCGCAGTACTGCGCGGCGCGTGGTGTGCAGGTGTGGGCTGTGTCGCAGCTGCGCACAGATGCGCGTATCTGGGCCAAAGAGGTGCAGTACCATGACCGTGGCATGCAATTTACGGTGTGTGAAGCGGGTGCACAAGCCGATATCGATTGCGCCATGATGGGTGAGTACAACGTCTCTAATTTACTGGGTGTTGTAGCGGTTTTACGCAGCATGGGGTTTGATTTGGCCGCCGTATGCCAAGCAGTGTCGCAGTGCACCGCGGTACCGGGTCGTATGGAGTGCGTGGCCCTGACAGGCGCACCCATGGTGGCTGTGGACTACGCCCATACTCCCGATGCATTGGACAAAGTCTTGGCGGCGCTGCGCTGCGTAGCGCGCGCCCGCAGCGGCCAGCTGTGGTGTGTGTTTGGCTGTGGTGGTGACCGCGATGCCCGCAAGCGCCCGCTGATGGCTGTAGCTGCTGAGCGCGGCGCCGACAAACTGGTGGTGACCAGTGATAACCCACGCACCGAGTCAGCGCAAGCGATCATTGATCAGATACTGGTGGGCTTGTCGTCACCATCTAGCGCATATGTGCAGCCAGATCGCAGTGCAGCGATAGCGTATGCGATAGAGCGTGCCAAATCACATGACGTGATCGTGATCGCAGGTAAGGGTCATGAAGACTACCAAGACATTGCAGGTATTAAATATCCATTTTCAGATCTTACGCAGGCTAAGGCTGCGTTGCAATTACGAGCAGAGGGTATGTCAGCATGATGAATTTAAATGATGCGGCGAAGTTGCTTTCCACGAGGGGATTCGAATCCAAACTGGTAGGCAGTGGATTGACGCACTTTGACCGTGTGCATACCGATACGCGCAGTCTTATGGCGGGTGATTTGTTTGTGGCATTAAAAGGTGAAAAATTCGATGCGAATGACTTTTTAGTTTCTGCAAAAGTTGCAGGCGCTCAGGCGGTACTGGCGCAGCGCGATATCGCACTTGCGCAGCTCAACGGCTTAGAAGTGGCTGACAGCAAGCTGGCTTTAGGGCATCTGGCCGCAGCATGGCGTGCAAAGTTTACGCTGCCTGTAATTGCAGTGACAGGCAGTAATGGCAAGACTACTGTTACGCAAATGATCGCCAGTATTTTGAAGGCTGCCTACACCCATAACGCTTACGCAACGCAAGGCAATCTCAATAACGATATTGGAGTGCCATTGACTCTGTTGGGCTTAACGGCATCGCACAGCATGGCGGTGGTAGAGCTGGGGATGAACCATCCCGGCGAGATCGCTTATTTGTCTGATCTGACGCAAGCGAATGTCGCCGTGGTGAACAACGCGCAGCGCGAGCACCTAGAGTTTATGGAAACTGTAGAGGCCGTAGCGCGCGAAAATGGTGCTGTGATCGAAGCCCTACCGCAAACAGGCGTGGCGGTGTTTCCAGCCGATGATGCCTATGCCAGCCTGTGGCGCAGCTTGGCGGGTATGCGCAAATGCATCAGTTTTTCGCTCTCGGGCGGCGCAGACGTGACTGCCAGTGCAGACTGGGAAAACGGCGCTTGGCGCGTAAGGGCTGCAACCCCACTAGGCACTATGAGTTTTAAGCTGGCGATTGCAGGTATGCACAACGTAAAAAATGCTTTGGCCGCGATTGCAGCCTGCATTGGCGCTGGACTGCCACTGGAGGTCATTGCGCGTGGCCTGGAGTTGTTTGAGGCCGTCAAAGGGCGCTCGCGTGCATTGAGTGTGCGTGTGCAAAATAAAAATATTACGCTGATTGATGACACCTACAACGCTAACCCAGACTCAGTGCGCGCAGCCATTGATGTGTTGGCAGATTTGCCAGCACCGCATTTGTTGGTGTTGGGCGATATGGGCGAGGTGGGTGAGCAAGGCCCAGAATTTCATGCGGAAATTGGCGAATACGCTGCAGAGCGCGGCATCGAGAGCCTGCTTTGTATGGGCGAGCTGATGCGTTATGGTGCAGCGGTGTTTCCAGGCGCGCGGCATTGTGCCAGCATGGATGCGCTGAATTCTTGCGTATTAACTGATGTTGCGCAATACCGCAGTGTATTGGTCAAAGGCTCTAGATTCATGAAGATGGAGCGCGTAGTGCAGGCTATCACCGCTTCAACAACAACACAAGAAAAAGAGGCTTTGCATGCTGCTTAGTTTGGCCAGTTGGCTGCAATCTGTATTCCCTGATTGGGGATTTTTACGTGTGTTTCAGTACCTGACGTTCCGCGCAGTCATGTCGGCAATGACTGCGTTATTGATGGGTTTGTTTGCGGGGCCATGGGTGATTCGCAGACTTGCCGCACTCAAGATTGGCCAGCCTATTCGCTCTTACGGAATACAAAGCCATTTGGCTAAGAGTGGTACACCCACTATGGGCGGAGTGCTGATTTTGTTGTCGATTGCAATTTCTACTATTTTATGGTTTGACTTATCCAACCGTTTTGTCTGGATCGTGCTGATAGTGACGTTGGGCTTTGGCGCGATTGGTTGGGTAGACGATTGGCGCAAGGTGGTGCATAAAGACCCCGAAGGTATGCGTTCGCGCGAAAAGTACATGTGGCAATCCATCATAGGACTGGTTGCTGCGCTGTATCTCGTGTTCAGTATTTCAGAGAGCAATAATTTGCGCGTTTTAGACTTGTTTGTGAAGTGGGTGCAATCAGGGTTTGATGTGAACTTACCGCCCAAAGCGGGGCTGATGGTGCCGTTCTTTAAAGAGGTGAGCTATCCGCTGGGTGTTTTAGGTTTTGTAGTGATGACGTATTTAGTGATTGTGGGCTCGAGCAATGCTGTCAATTTGACCGATGGCTTGGATGGCTTAGCTATCATGCCAGTCGTTATGGTGGGCTCGGCGTTGGGTGTGTTTGCCTATGTGACGGGCAGCGCAGTGTTTTCAAAATACTTATTCTTGCCGTACATCCCAGGTGCGGGTGAGTTGTTGATATTTTGCGCTGCTATGGCAGGTGCGGGCTTGGCATTTTTGTGGTTTAACACGCATCCAGCCCAAGTTTTTATGGGCGATGTGGGCGCGTTGGCGCTAGGTGCTGCGTTGGGTACAGTCGCCGTAATCGTGCGTCAAGAAATTGTATTGGCTATCATGGGCGGAATTTTTGTAGCTGAAGCTTTGTCAGTCATGCTGCAAGTAGTGTATTTCAAATACACAAAACGAAGGTATGGTGAAGGCCGTCGAATTCTCAAGATGGCGCCGCTGCACCATCATTTTGAAAAATCAGGCTGGAAAGAGACCCAAGTGGTTGTTCGTTTTTGGATCATCACCATGCTGTTGTGTTTGGTAGGCCTGTCAACCTTGAAGCTGCGTTAATGAGCACACTGAAAGATACTGCGGTTCTCGTTTTGGGGTTGGGCGTCTCAGGGCTTGCCATGGTGCGCTGGTGCGCTGGCCTTGGCGCGCGTGTGACGGTGGTGGACAACCGTGAAGCGCCACCACAGCTATCGGGCATGTTGGCTGAGCTGCCTGATGTGAAGTTTGTGCACAGCGAGTTTGCTGCCAGTTTGGTGGAGGGCACAGACATTCGCGCTGTATTTAAGAGCCCGGGTTTGTCACCAGAGCAAACCAAAATGGTGGTTGATGCTGCGTGGGCAAGTGGCCTGTGGGTGGGTGGTGAATTAAGCTTGTTCGTGCAAGGTCTGCAGTCGCTAAAAGAAACGCAAGACTACGCACCCGATGTGCTGGCCATCACTGGAACTAATGGCAAAACAACGGTGACTTCGCTCACGGGACAGTTGGTAGAGCGTGCGGGTAAAACGGTGACTGTAGCGGGCAATATTGGTCCCTCTTTACTGGATACGTTGTCGGCCCATATGCTGGCTCAGACCCTGCCTCAGGTGTGGGTTTTGGAGTTATCAAGTTTTCAGCTCGATGAAGTTGACGGTTTCA
>JANPDG010000018.1:0-23014 GCA_031431335.1 Polaromonas sp.
ACTTGCGTCAAACGGGGGTCGTGGGGGTAAGCATCATCTGTGGTGTCGTTGACGCAGAAAAAATCGATTTTTCCGGCGGACGCAACCAGCTGCTCTAGCACAGCAGACTGGTCCACATCGCCGGTAGATACATACAGGTGCGAGTAGTCGCGCACGCGCGCCATGCCGCTGGCCAGCGCCCAGCGCAGCACAAAATCAGAGACGATGGTGGGCTTGTCCCATTTGCGAAAAACGGTGCTGCGCACTCTACTGAACATCTCGGGAGCGATGGTTTCGAGTGAATTGAGCAGCGACTTGCGCATGGGCCTGGGCGAATGGGCAAATGTGCGAAAGGTATGCTGATAGCTCTGCGCCACCAAAGGGTGATGCGCATTGGTTTTGAACCATTCATTGGACATTTTGCAGGCGTTTTCTAGCGCGCCAGCGTCTTGGCGCAGTGGCCCGTCAGAGACACCCGGCTCGTCTGACCATGCCACATACAGTCCGTCGCTTGAAAACCAGTCATCCACCTGCACTGGCGCGCCAAACATCACATCGTCGTTTAAATAAAAATACCGCTCCGACAGGTTGGGAATGCGGTGGATATATGACTCGATGTGGCCAGAGTCAAATGTGGGCAGGTTGTGCGCTGGAATCAGCTCTTTGTGGTCAATAACCGTCAGCATGCTGGACGGGCGCAACCATGCTGGAGTTTGCGCATCGGTCACGACATAAATATGCCCGTGTTGCGGAAAATATGCCTCTAGCGCGCGCAGGTTGTAGCGCAGCTCTTCATTGTCGCGAAAACGGCCTTCTACATTGCCGTGCTGGGCTATGGCGCTTAGCCTCTCAGCGCTGAGTCTCCCAGCGGCTTGCAGGCGCTTGGCGCGCCACAGAGGATCGTTACCGTCTACCCAAAGATAAACGATGTCAATAGCTGAACTGGACAGGGTAAACCGCGCGTACTCTCGGGAGTGGGGTTTATTTATACTTGTCTTTGTCTTTACCGCGCGGGATCACCGAAGTGACGATGGTGGCGCGCACTGGCTCGCCCGTTTGCACTTTAGGGGGTGACGTGTCTTTTTTCGTCTTTTTGACTTCTTTGTTAGATTTCTGTTGACCTTTGGCCATGCTGTGCTCCTAAAAACTTGAAATTACTGTCTGCCGTATTATTATCTACCAGGCAGCCGTTATTGTGCAGCCCACATAACGTAAATTTGATGCTCACCATACAAGAAAGCGAAGTCGCTATCACCGCGATCCGGGCGCAGGGTGCGGGTGGGCAAAACGTCAATAAAGTCTCTAGCGCTATTCACCTGCGCTTTGATATTGCGGCCTCGTCGCTGCCAGACGGCGTGAAGGCGCGGCTGTTGGCGCTGCGCGACAGCCGCATTACGCAAGATGGTGTGCTGATCATCAAAGCACAAACCCAGCGCACCCAAGACGCCAACCGTATGGATGCCTTTGCGCGGCTGCATGAGCTGGTGGCCAGCGTGGCCACGCCGCCCGTGCCGCGCCGGGCCACCAAGGCGACTTATGGCTCCAAGCAAAGGCGCTTAGAAGGCAAAAGCCAACGCTCTGAGACCAAGGCGCTGCGGTCAAAAGTAAGAGATTGAAACCGACGCACTTGCAGCGCATTACTGCACAGGATTAACCCTGTGACTGCCTGCAAGCCACACCTAATTGAGGTTACGCTCATAGGTTCACGGAGCAGACATGACAATAAGCAAAAAAATTGCCGCTTTGGCAGCATTCGCCATCACCGCCACTGGCCACAGCGCCTGGGCTTTACAAATCACCAGCCTCTCGCCCCAAGGCGAGGTGGCCCAAGTGCGGCAAGTGGTGGTTAAGTTTGACCAAGGGGCGGTAAGTTTTGGCGACCCTAAAGCGACCAGCCCGGTTAATATTTCATGCAGCGACGCGCAGGCCAGCAAAGGCAGTGGCCGCTGGATCAGCGAGCGGGAGTGGGCCTATGAGTTTGAAAACGATCTGCCGCCGGGCGTGCGCTGCACAGCGCAAGTGGTCAGCAGCTTCAAAGGCCCCAAAGCCGAGGCCATCAGCGGGAATGCCCAATACGCATTTAGCACCGGTGGCCCGTTTGTGCGGCGCATCTTGCCCAGCCCGGGCAACCGCATCGACGAGGAGCAGTTTTTTATTTTAGAGCTCAGCGGCGCTGCTGCCCCTGCCACCGTGGCACCCAACGTGTGGTGCACCGTTGAAGGCGTAGGCGAGCGGGTGGGCGTAAAAATGATCCAAGGCAGCCAGCGCACTGAACTGCTCAAAGCGATTGGCCGCGAAAAAGAAGCCAAGGCCGACCCCGAGCGCTTTATCAGCCTAACCTGCAACCGGCGCTTGAACGCCTCTGGTGCTGTGAGCGTCGTCTATGGCAAGGGCGTGGCTACCACCAGCGGCGTGGCCAACTCAGTAGAAAAGCGCTTTAACTACAAAGTGCGCGAGCCGTTCATGGCCAGCTTTAGCTGCGAGCGCGAAAACGCCCAGTCGCCCTGCCTGCCGATCAGCAACATGAGCCTGCGCTTTAATGCGCCTATTACCACCAAGCAGGCACAAGGCATTGTGCTCAAAGGTGCCAAAAATACCTTCAAACCCGAGATCGACAAAGACAGCGGTGATGACGACAACACGGTGAGCGCCATTACCTTCAAAGGCCCATTCACGGAAGATAGCGATTACCAAGTCATATTGCCTAGCAGCTTTGTTGACGCATCAGGCCGTAGCCTGCAAAACGCCGCGTCGTTCCCCTTGGCCACCAAGACAGGCGGCCAGCCGCCGTTGGCCAAGTTTGCCGCCAGCAGCTTTGGGGTGCTGGAGCGGTTTGCTGAAGCAGGCACATCGACCTTTGCGCTGCTACCAGTGACCTTGCGCAACGTAGAGACTGACCTGAAAGTGCAGTCCTTGCAACCCGGTAATAGAGCAGGCGGCAGCGTGACAGATTTGCAGGTCAAAACCGATGCCGAGATCATTGCGTGGTACCGCAGAGTGACCGATGCCAACAACCGTGGCCGCGAGTCGCGTGAGACGCAGCTGCTGGCCAAGGTGGGCAACGTCCGCAAGCTGGAGCTACCCAAAGCGCCCGAGGGGCAGTCGCGCCCGTTTGAAGTGGTGGGCATTCCGCTGCCTGTGGGCTTTCATGTGGTGGAGATCGCATCACAAAAGCTAGGTAGCGCCTTACTCGACGAAAAGTTGGGTGCCAAGCGCACGATGTATGTGCGCAGCTCAGCGCTGGTCACTAACTTAGGGGTGCACTTTAAACTCGGCCGCGAAAACTCTGCTGTGTGGGTGACCACCTTAGACAAGGCCACCGTGGTCGCAGGTGCCAGTGTGCGCGTGTCTGACTGCAGAGGCAAAGAGCTGGCCACTGGCACGACAGATGCCAAAGGTGTGGCGATGATCAAAGGCTTGTCCAGTGAGCCACCACGCTGCGATGACTCGAACAGCTACTTCGTTAGCGCACGCCATAAAGGCACAGATGGCGTGGAAGACATGGCGTTTACCTGGAGTGACTGGCAGCGCGGCATCGAGCCCTACCGTTTTAACCTGCCCACCAGCCGCCAGGCCAACCCCGACGAAGTAGCACACACCATTTTTGACCGCATGCTGCTGCGCGCGGGCGAGACGGTGTCGATGAAACACCTCTTGCGTGAGCAAAGCCTCAAAGGCTTTGGCCAGCCCAGCGCGGGGCCACAGACCTTGATCGTCACCCATACCGGCAGCGGTCAGCAGTACAAACAAGCCTTGGTCTGGCGCAAAACCGCCAGTGGTGGCTACAGCGCAGAGAGCACATTTGCCGTGCCACCCGCAGCCAAACTGGGGGTGTACACCGTGCAACTGGACTACGGGCCAAGCAGCAAAAAATCAAGCAACCGGTCGTCCGACGAAGAGAGCGAATACGACGGCAGGCTCAGCACAGGTCAGTTCAGGGTGGAAGAGTTTCGCCTGCCCGTGCTCGAAGGCAGCGTGTTGCCAGTGGACAAAAAACCACTGGTCAAAGCCACCAGCGTACCCACGGCTGTGCAGATCAACTATGTCTCTGGCGGGCCAGCAGGCAACTTGCCAGTACGCGTCTCAGCCTTGGTGCGCAGCAAATACATCAGCTTCCCGGACTTTGACGCCTACAGCTTTGAGCCGCCGCGCCTGCGCGAAAGCGCAGCTGCCAGCGCGGATGAAGAGTCCACCAGCCGCCGTGGCGACAGCAAAGTGATTGCCGACAAGCTGGCCGTCACTTTAGACAAAACCGGTGCAGGCAAAGTGACGGTAGATGGTGTGCCCGCAGCACGCGAACCGCGCGAGCTGCTGCTAGAAGCCACCTACTCTGACCCCAACGGCGAGGTGCAAACCATTCGCAGCACACAGGCGCTGTGGCCTGCCTCTGTGATCGCTGGTATCCGCACCGAAGGCTGGGTGTCTGCCAGTCAAAAAATTAAATTTCAAGCCTTGGCACTGGATTTGTCAGGTAAACCGCAAACTGGTGTGGGCATGGAGGTGAGCGCCGTGGCCCGCATCACCACGACGACGCGCAAGCGTATGGTGGGCGGCTTTTACAGCTATGACAACAAGACCGAGACCAAAGACCTGGGCAAAGTGTGCAGCGGCAGCAGCGACTCCAGGGGCCTGCTGCTGTGCGACACCAAGCTGGGCGAAGCCGGTGAAGTAGAGCTGACTGTGACAGCCAAAGACAAAGATGGCAACACATCGCAAGCGGCCAGCAGCGTGTGGGTCACTAAGCAAGGCGAGCTGTGGTTTGGCGGCGAAGACCATGACCGTATCGACCTGCTGCCCGAGAAAAAATCTTACCAACCGGGAGAGACTGCCAAGCTGCAAGTGCGCATGCCGTTTCGGTTTGCCACTGCGCTGGTGAGCATTGAGCGCGAAGGCGTGATTGACACACAAATCGTGCAGCTCAACGGCCAAGACCCCACCATTAACGTGAAGATTGCCGAAGGCTGGGCACCCAATGTGTATGTGTCGGCGCTGGTGCTGCGCGGGCGGCTGCGCGAGGTGCCGTGGTACAGCCTGTTTACTTGGGGCTACAAAGCACCGAGCGAATGGTGGACGGCGTTTTGGTACGAAGGGCGCGAATACGCAGCGCCCACTGCCCTGGTCGACTTGAGCAAACCCGCCTTTCGCCTCGGCGCTGCCGAGCTGCGCGTAGGCATCGCAGCGCACACACTGGATGTGAAAGTAGTGGCCAACAAAGAGTCATATGCCGTGCGCAATACCGCCACTGTGACTATCACCGCCAAGCTGCCCAATGGCCAGCCTGCCGCCAACGCTGAAGTGGCGCTGGCTGCAGTAGACCAAGCGCTGCTCGAGCTCATGCCCAACAGCAGCTGGGGACTGTTAGATGCGATGCTGCAGCGGCGCAGCTGGGGCGTAGAAACTTCGACAGCGCAAATGGAGATCATTGGCCGCAGACACTACGGCCGCAAAGCCGTGCCCGCAGGCGGCGGTGGTGGCCGAGGTGCCACACGCGAGCTGCTAGACACCCTGCTGTTGTGGAACCCGCGTGTGCAGTTAGATGCCAACGGCCAAGCCGTGGTGAATGTGCCTTTGAATGACGCGATCACCAGCTTCAAGATTGTGGCAGTAGCCGACGCAGGTGTGGGCCTGTTTGGCACAGGCCAAACCACCATCCGCTCGACGCAAGACCTGCAAATCATCAGCGGCCTGCCGCCGCTGGTGCGCGAGGACGACCAGTACCGTGCGCAGATCACGCTGCGCAACACCACCAAAGCGGCCATGAAGGTCGAAGTGACGCCGCGCGCAACACTACTGGACGTGAAACCGCAAACCGTCGACATACCGGCAGGCGAGTCGCGCGAAGTGGCCTGGAACGTGACTGCGCCTGCGCAACTGGCGCAGATCCGCAGCGAGGCGATTTTGTGGGAGATTGAAGCCAAAGACACTATCAGCGGTGCGCGCGATGCATTAAAAGCGCGCCAGCGCATTACCTTTGCTGTGCCGCTCACGGTGCAGCAGGCCACACTGGTACAGGTGGATGGCGCGTTCAGCCTGGACGTGCAGCAGCCCGCAGACAGCATTGCGGGGCGCGGCGGCCTCAAGCTGGCACTGCAGCCCAAGCTGGCCGAAGGCATGCCGGGGGTGCGCGATTATTTTGCCAATTACCCGTTCATTTGCTTAGAGCAAAAAACCAGCAAGTCGGTGGGCCTGCGCGATGCCAAGCTGTGGCAAAGCGTGGCATCGCAGATTCCGACCTATTTGGACAAAGACGGTTTGGCCAATTACTTCCCCCCGCGCTCAGGCGATGAAAACCGGGGCAGCGACACACTGACCGCCTACCTGCTGGCCGCGACGCACGAAGCCTCGGGCATTGACGCAGCGTTTACGATTCCAGACGAGTCGCGCGCTGCCATGGAGAAAGGCTTGATCGCCTTTGTCGAAGGCAAAATTACACGCGACTTCTGGAGTCCGCAAAAAGACCTGGACATGCGCAAAATAGCCGCCATCGAGGCGCTGTCGCGCTACGGCCGCGCCAATGCGCGCCTTTTGGGCAGCATCACCATTGCACCGAACCAATGGCCTACGCACGCGGTGATTGATTGGCTCAATATATTGCGCCGTATCAAAGATGCGCCCAAGCGCGATGAACGCATGGCCGAGGCGACGCAGATCTTAAAAGGTCGCCTGTCTTACCAAGGCACCAAGATGATCTTTAGCACCGAAAAAGACGACTACTGGTGGTGGCTGATGCAAAGCGGCGATGCCAACACCGCCAAACTGATTTTGTCGGTGATCAACGACCCTGCGTGGAAGGACGACATGCCGCGCTTGGCCAATGGCTTCATCGCGCGCCAACAGCGCGGCGCGTGGCACACCACCACCGCCAACCTGTGGGGCGGCTTGGCACTGGAGAAGTTTTCTGCTGCGTTTGAGTCTGTACCGGTCGCGGGCTTGACTGCCGCCAACATGGGTGCGGGCAAAGCCGCCGTGGACTGGAGCCGTGTGGAGCGCATCAAGGCCACCGACCCTGAGGGCGAAAAGCACCAAGGCACTTGGTTTGGCGCACCTGCGTCGCCGGGTAACCTGCGCAACAACAGCATGTTTTTGCCGTGGTCAGCCGCCAAAGACACTTTGAACGTAACCCACGCAGGTAGCGGCAAGCCGTGGCTCACTATCCAGTCGGTAGCGGCTGTGCAGCTCAAAGCGCCGTTTAACGCGGGCTACCAGGTGAGCAAGACCATCACACCCGTGGAGCAAGCCGTCAAAGGCCAGTACAGCCGTGGTGATGTGCTGCGTATCACGCTAGAGGTAAGCGCCAGCGCCGACATGACCTGGGTGGCACTCACCGACCCGATTCCCGCAGGTTCGACCATCTTGGGCGGCGGTTTGGGCCGCGACTCTGAGGTCGCCACCAAAGACGAGCGTAAGAGTGGCAGCGCCTGGGCCGCATTTGAAGAGCGCAGCTTTGAAAACTACCGCGCCTATTACGAGTACGTGCCCAAAGGCAAGTTCAGCATTGAGTACACCGTGCGCCTGAACAACGTGGGCGAGTTTGCGATGCCGCCTACACGGGTCGAGGCGATGTACGCACCCGAGATGTTTGGCGAGTCGCCCAACGCGCGGGTCAAGGTGCTGGGTAAGTAAATGCACGCTGGCCTGCTTCAGAGCTCTGCGCTGCCCGGCACGCTGCGGGCGGGTGCACTTGCTTTGTTTTTAATAGCAAACTCTTCAATATCGGCGTCGGAAATATCGAGTTTTGAGCAACAAAAAAGGAGTTTTACATCATCAGAGAGCCTGCTGCTAGACCGCCATGGCGAGGTGGTGCACCGCCTGCGCACTGACAGCTCTGTGCGGCGCGGGCAGTGGGTGGCGCTGGCCGATGTGTCGCCTGCGCTGCGCACGGCGATGGTGCTGTCTGAGGACAAGCGCTTTTATGAGCACAGTGGTGTGGACTGGCGAGCGGTGTCCGCAGCTGCGTGGGGCAATGTCTTAAATCAGCGCACGCGCGGTGCGTCCACACTGTCGATGCAGCTGGCCAGCTTGGTAGAGGACGGCCCGCGCAAAGGCAGCGAGCGGCGCAATGTCATCGGCAAAACGGGCCAAGCGATTTCGGCCACGCTGCTTGAGCGCAACTGGCGCAAAGACCAAATCCTAGAAGCGTATTTGAACTTGGTGCCTTTTAGAGGCGAGATTCAAGGTATAGATGCCCTGAGCCGCACGCTGTTTGGCAAAGCTGCGCATGGCCTGGACGAGCGTGAGGCCGCGATCACTGCGGCTCTGGTGCGCGCGCCCAACGCGAGTGCCAAAGCTGTGGCGCAGCGCGCCTGCGGCGTGCTCAAAACAATGCAAAGCCCAGACGGTGCCAACTGCGATGCAGTGCAAGCCTTTACCGAAGCCGCGCTGCCGCGCAAAGCTTTTGCACCGAGTGACGGTATCGCGCCGCACTTGGCGCGCCAGCTTTTAAAGACTGAGCGCGCAGGTAACGACAAGCAAGCCCTGCAGACACAGACACCCACACGCAGCAGCTTAGACGCCAAACTTCAGCGCTTTGCCACCCAAACCTTGCAGCAGCATCTGCAAGAGCTGCAAGGCCGCAATGTCGAAGACGGCGCAGTGGTGGTGATAGACAACGCCAGCGGCGATGTGCTGGCCTATGTGGGCTCCTCAGGCGACCTGGGCGATGCACGCGAAGTAGACCAGGCCAGCGCCCTGCGCCAAGCCGGCTCCACGCTCAAGCCGTTTTTGTATGCACAAGCGATTGCCGAAAAGCGCCTCACAGCCGCATCACTGGTCGACGACAGCGCCGCGCAAATACCCACTGCCAGCGGCCTGTATATTCCGCAAAACTACGACCGCAGCTTCAAAGGCTGGGTGTCGGTGCGCACGGCGCTGGGTGCGTCGCTCAACGTGCCCGCAGTGCGCACACTGGTCATGGTCAGCCCCGATGCGTTTGCACGGCAGCTGCGCGCGCTGGGATTGCCGCTCAAAAACGAAGGTGATTTTTACGGCTACAGCTTGGCACTGGGCAGTGCCGATGTGAGCCTGCTGAGCCTGACCAACGCCTACCGTGCGCTGGCCAATGGCGGGCGCTGCAGCGCGCCATCTTTAAAGCCACAGACCAGCGTAGCCTTTAAAGGCTGCCTCGACCCCAAAGCCAGCTTCATTGTGAGCGATATTTTGCGCGATCCGATGGCACGCGCGCGCACCTTTGGCACCGACAGCGTGCTGGCCACCCGCATCAACGCTGCCGTCAAAACCGGCACCAGCAAAGACATGCGCGACAACTGGGCAGTGGGCTACAGCAGCCGGTTCACAGTAGGCGTGTGGGTGGGCAACGCCAGTGGCGCGAGCATGCACGACGTGAGCGGCACCACGGGCGCAGCGCCGGTGTGGGCCGCGCTGATGCAGTACCTGCACCCGCGCGGCGACGCGAACGCGAACGCGAGCGCGCTAGCACCAGCAGGTGTGGTGCAAGTGGCCACGCAGTACGCTAAAGCGCTAGAAGCTGCGCGCAGCGAGTGGTTCATTGCGGGCACCGAGCAGGCCGTGATGGCACAAGATGGGGCAACAGCGCAGCGTCAATCGAATACCAATACTACTAAATTAATAGCTAACTATCCAATATCCACGTCGGAAAAGTGGCAAAAAACTCACCTAAATGATGCGGCCAACACAGCGGTAGGCCGCATCTTGCAGCCTGCTGCGGGCAGCATCATCGCGATCGACCCTGATATTCCGCCGCAGCGCCAGCGCTTGCAACTGCTGTCAGACCAAGCCCAAGGACAATGGCGCATCAGCGGCAAACCGGTTGGCCAAGGCAGCAAAGCGCAGTGGATGCCGTGGCCCGGCAGGCATGTGATTGAGCTGGTGGATGCGCGGGGCAATGTGCTCGACGAAGTGCGCATCGAGGTGCGGGGTGCTGCGGTGCGAGCGGGTGTGCAGACTGTGGCTGTGCGGCGCTGATTCTCCTGCTTTGCTGGATCAGGCCGACGGTGCTGCTTCAGCTACGCGGCTGTCCCCCGTGCTGGCCTAGGGCCGACACGGGGGACAGTCGCGGAGCTATTCACCTAAGCGCCGGGGCGTACACAAGCAGTACACAAGCCGTAACGCACAACATACGTAAACCGCCATCTGAATTATTTTCACCCCCCGACAAACGAATTTCACGCGCCTCCCACAGATCAACAGCTACCATCGTGCCAACGAACGACCAATAACACGACCGAGACAAACGCCCCATGACCGATCTAACCAAAATCACCTGCATTGAAGACCTGCGCTTGGTGGCCAAAAGCCGGGTTCCCAAAATGTTCTACGACTACGCCGACTCCGGCAGCTGGACTGAGGGCACTTACCGGGCTAATGAGAGTGATTTTCAGAGTATCAAGCTGCGCCAGCGCGTGGCTGTGAACATGCAAGGACGCAGCACCAAGACCACGATGATAGGCGGCGAGGTGAGCATGCCCGTGGCGATTGCGCCCACCGGTATGACGGGCATGCAGCATGCGGACGGCGAGATACTGGGCGCGCGGGCGGCCAAGGCGTTTGGCATTCCGTTTACCCTGTCCACCATGAGCATTTGCTCGATTGAAGACGTGGCCGCTGCCACCAACCACCACCCGTTTATGTTTCAGCTGTATGTGCTGCGCGACCGCGCGTTCATAGAGCGGCTGATCGACCGCGCCAAAGCGGCCCACTGCTCGGCGCTACAAATCACGCTGGACCTGCAAATCTTAGGTCAGCGCCACAAAGACATTAAAAACGGCCTGAGCGCGCCGCCCAAGCTGACCTTGCCCAACCTCATCAACATGGCGACTAAGCCGCGCTGGTGTATGGGCATGCTGGGCACTCAGCACCGCGACTTTGGCAATATTGTGGGCCATGTGAAGGGCGTAGAAAACATGAGCTCGCTGTCCGCCTGGACCAGCCAGCAGTTTGACCCCACGCTTAACTGGGACGATGTGGAGTGGATTAAAAAGCGCTGGGGCGGCAAGATTGTGCTCAAAGGCATTCAAGACGCCGAAGACGCGCGCCTGGCCGTGGACAGCGGCGCGGACGCACTGATTGTGTCTAACCACGGCGGGCGGCAGCTCGACGGCGCGCCGTCCAGCATTACCGCCCTGCCCGCGATTGTGGATGCGGTGGGCAAAAACATTGAGGTGTGGATGGACGGCGGGATTCGCAGTGGGCAAGATGTGCTCAAGGCGCGTGCACTGGGCGCGCGCGGCGTGATGGTGGGCCGCGCTTGGCTGTATGCGCTGGGCGCGTATGGCCAGCCCGGCGTCACTAAGATGCTAGAGATCTTGCACAAAGAGCTGGACTTGACGATGGCGTTTTGCGGTCGCACCGACATTAACGCGGTAGACAAAAGTATCTTGTTGCCGGGCACCTACCCAACAGCCTGAGCCAGTCAGGCTACGCTGCGCAACCTAAAGCTCAATTTCGCGCTGCTCTTGCAACAGCTTGCCCTGTGTTTGCATCGCGTTTTGTGCCAAACGCAAAGCCTGGTCCATTGCCTGCAGCGGCTCGCCGAGCATTGCGTTAGGCACATATACCATGCCCACGCTGATCTCTGGTGTGTAGACCATCGCCTCGCCGAGCGAGGCGCCCACGCGCATAGAGCGGGGCAACACACTGAGCATTTTTTGGGCTATCTTGTCGACATCGGCTGGCGATTTAACCGCTGCTACCACCACCACATAGCAGCGCGCCTGCATTTGTCCCACCACGTCTTTAAAGCCTGCGGCGCGGCGCACGCTGGCCGTCAAGCGCTGGCGAATTTCTTGCACCGTCTCGTTACCGCCGGTCTCATTGAGCGCGTACAGATTGTTCACCCACACTGCCAGCACCGCAGCATCGCGCCCCAGCCGCGCGCTGCGCCACATGGCGTGGTCGGCCTTGGTCAGTAGCACCGAGCCTACGGGCAGACCGGTGATGAGATCGGTAGCTGTGTTGCCTCGGGCTATGCGTTTTAAGCGTTTTTCGTCTTGGTAGCGCAGCATGGTCAGGCCCACTGCCATCACCAAATACGCCATCGCCGCACCGGCCACTAAAAACCACACCCACGCGCCTGGCATCAGCCCCAAGCCTTTGGCGTACAAGCCCACCACCATCACTGCCAGACTCACGCAGGCAAGTAACATCCAGTGCGCCAGCGCATCACCCAAAAACATGCTGCGCACCGTCAGGCCCATAGCAACCACCACCGGCACCATATTGACAGCGCCACTGGCCAGCAAAAGATGCTGAGGTGTTAGGCCGGGCTGCAAATACAGCGCGCCGAGCACCAACACCCCTCCCAGCCAAGAGCACAGCGCGCCCAGCGACACGCAGCGCTGAGCACCCCGCTCTTCCGGTGTGATGCCTAACCAGCTGGCCAAGTAAATCAGGCACAGTGCCCCGGCGAGTGGTCCCAAGGCGAGCTTGAGCGGCAGCGCCACGCGTGGATCGGTGATACCGAGCAAATGCTCAGGCAGGCCCGACATCAGCACAGCGCTGGCGCTGATCAGACCGATCAAGGCCAAGCCCCGCCATGCCGCTGCAGTGCGCATCAACATGGCTCCCGCTGCGGCCGTGGTAGTCAACA
The DNA here is from genome assembly GCA_031431335.1 of Polaromonas sp. Classification (GTDB taxonomy): domain Bacteria; phylum Pseudomonadota; class Gammaproteobacteria; order Burkholderiales; family Burkholderiaceae_C; genus JAAFIP01. Next base: position 12,545 of record JANPDG010000018.1, read on the forward strand.
AAGCCGCAGACCCGGTCATGGCGGCCCAGATGGCCAGTTCAATCGTGCTCACAACAAAAACTCATACTTAGGTTAACAATTTGAAATTGCATAAATTGTATGCACTTTGCGCGCACATTAAGTTACTTTTTGTCGTACAACCACACAATAAACCCCAATAAAGCACGCAATTAACGTATTTAGAGAGCGTTAGCACCCGAACAGCCGCGCTATGGGCCGAGCTGAAACGAAGCTATTGGGCCGTTATTAATTACGTTTAGGTAAATGCATTATGATTAGTAAAATCTTCTAGCCCATCACAGGAGCTTGCCATGTCTGTCGTTCCCGCCGCCCATCTGCCTATCGCTGCGCTACCGCCGCCCGCCAAAGTGCAGCAACTGCACCACTACGCTTACCGCGCCAAAGACGCCGAAGAAACCCGGGTGTTTTACGAAGACATTTTGGGTCTACCGATGTACCACATCATCCAAAGCGACATCGTGCCCAGCACGGGAGAGTATTGCCCCTACACGCACTTTTTCTTTCGGCTGCAAGACGGCAGCTTTATTGCGTTTTTTGACCTGGGCGACGACGTGGCAGCCCTGCCCAGCCCCAATACACCCAAGTGGGTCAACCACATCAGCTTTCGCGTCAATACAGTGCAAGACTTGGTGGACACCAAAGCACGCCTAGAGGCCCACGGATTTGAGGTGCTGGGCGTGACCGACCACCATATTTTTAAGAGCATTTATTTTTTCGACCCCAACGGTATTCGGCTTGAGCTCACCGCGCAGCTGGCAGACGAGTTTGAAATGCTGCAGCAGAGCAAAACCGCCCATGCGCGCCTGGCCCAGTGGACTGCGCGCAAGGTGCAGTGGCGCAAAGAGCGCGCTAATAAAAGCACTGCATCTTGACCATATTACTATTAAATTAATAGCTAACTATCTAATATCCACGTCGGAAAACTGCCTAAAAAGTTACCTAAATCCGTAAGGCGCATATGACCAGCGAGACTGCATTTACCAACGGCTACGAGTTCAGCCAAGGCACAGGCTATGTGCTGCCCGAATATGACGCCGTGGTGCCCAGCGCGGTGCACACGGGTGCGCTAGAGCACCACCGCATTCTGATAGTAGGTGGCGGCCTCACGGGGCTCACACTGGCCTGCAGTCTGGCGCAGCTGGGTGTGGCCTGTGTGCTGCTGGACGAAGACAACACCGTGGGCGCACAAGGCGCGTCCAGCCGGGGCATTTGCTACACCCAGAAGTCACTCGAGATCTTTGACAAGCTGGGCATTTATGAGCGCATCAAAGCCAAAGGCATTGAGTGGAGCGTGGGTCGCACCTTTGCAGGCCAGGATGAGATTTACAGCTTTGACCTCAAAGCACAAAACAACTTTTCGCTCAGCCAGCAAAGTGCGTTTATCAATATTCAGCAGTTTTATAACGAAGGCTATCTGGTCGAGCGCACCCTAGAGCTGGGGCATGCGCAGATTCGCTGGAACAACCGGGTGACTGCGTTTAGCAGCGCAGACGGCCTTGCCCAATTCACCATCACCACCCCCGGCGGCAGCTACCAAGCCAGCGCCGACTACGTGATTGACGCCACTGGCTCCAAAAGCCCGTTTCGCCAGTGGCTGGGTGTGAGCGTCACAGCCAAAAAAGGTGACGACCGCTGGTGCATCGCCGATGTGCGTTTTAACACCCGGCCGCCGCAAGAGCGCCACACCTGGATCGAAGCGTCTTTTAACGACAACCGCGCGGTGTGGCAGCACCTGATGGCCGACGACGTGTGGCGCATCGACTACCAAATGGCCCCCGACGCCGACCCCGAATATGTCAGCAGCTTGCCGCAAGTGCGCGAGCGGCTGGCCAAGCAGTTTGGCGCAGACACGCAGGTGGACATTGTGTGGGTGGGGCCGTATGCCTACCGCAGCGAATGTGTGAACAGCATGCGCGTAAGCCTGGGCCCAACAGAGGCCAGCAGCCAAGTGTTTTTCATCGGCGACAGCGCCAAAGTGGTCAGCCCGTTTGGCGCGCGCGGCGGCAACACCGGCATCGCCGACGCCGACAACCTGGCCTGGAAGCTGGCCGCCGTGGTGCAGGGCCGCGCCGCGCCCACACTGCTGGAGAGTTACCACGCCGAGCGCCACGAGGCGGCCACTACCAATGTGTTGGTCACCAACCGCACCGCCCGCTTTTTGCGCCCAGCGGACGGCGCAGAGCGCATGTTTCGCGACGCCACCATTGCACTGGCCAAACGCCATGCATTTGCCCGCGCGCTGGTCAACACCGGGCGCATGGCGGTGGCCAACCCGTATGGCGCATCGCCCCTGACCGACGCGGCGCTTGACGAAAGCACTTCGGTGCAAAACGTGACGCTGCAGTGGGCCGATGGCGCGCCCGCTTGCCTCAATGACTTGCTGCGCTGGGCGCAAGGGCGCCCGCTGCTGCTGCTGTGGGGCGACGCCACAGGCCACATCAGCGCGGCGCAGATGGCCCAGCTGCGCGCACTGCCAGGCCACACCCATGCACTGCGCGCAGTGCAAGTGGCCCCGCGCAGCGCGCAGGTGGCCGCGCGCGAGGCTGTGATTGACCCTCAAAACCTGCTCATGCAAGCCTGCGCCATACAACCCAGTAGCGGCCCCAATAGCGGCCCCAGCAGCGCAGCCAAAGGCGCAACCCTGTGCCGCTGGGCTTTGGTGCGGCCCGACAGCTATCTGGCCGCGCACGGCAGTGCCATCAACGCCCAGCTCACCCAAGCCATCGCCCGCTGCACCTGCCGCGCGCCCGCACCCAAAGCCCACCCATGAGCCAGCGCATGAGCCCCACCTTAAACTTAGACCACCCATTGCAAGATGCAGACGGCTTCTACGAAGCCCTGCTTGACGCCCACGCGGGCCTTGGCACCAAGGACTCAGCCGCGCTCAACGCCCGCCTGATCCTGCTGCTGGCCAACCAAATAGGCAGCGCGCAGGTGCTGCGCGAGTGCATCGCGCTGGCACAAGCCGCCGCTGGGCCTGCCCCGCAGCCAGCGCGGTAGCGCTACAACACCCCTGCGACATATTCACGAATAGGCCGCTGAGCCCGGGCTGACCAGCACGCGGCGTGACTTACACACGCTGTTTTAGAAGCAGCAGTCTATATTAGTTCGACCATTACGCCTAAACTTCAACCCATAAAACAAAAGCGCTTTTGGAAATCTCTGAATGACGCTACACACCACCCGTCCACAAGACGATTTGGAGACTGATTTGCTACTCATCATGAATAAAGTATTTGGAATTTCGTTTGTGCCCAGCAGCTCGCGCCAAAGCGTGAGCACGCCAGCCGATGTGAGCGCACCGATGCCCACAGGCAGAACGCCGATGGTTGAAATCAAAAAGCGTATGAACCAGTGCATGCACGATATGCCGGGCATCGAGGCGGAGCGCCTGCGCTTCAAAATTACGGCTGCCCGCACGGTGCCAGACCTGTGGCTGGTGCGCAGTGACATGTACCAAACGATTGCCAAGCTGCAAAACCAAAGCGAAGCCGCATTGCGCATCAACAGCTTGCTAGTGCACTTTGCGCACTGGATGCCAGCGCGGCAGTTACTTAAAATTTAAATCCCTCATTGCTATTTATTGCATAGCAGACTATTTAGTATCTGCTTCGGAAAAGTGCTCTTTTTTCTTCCAAAAGTGTGTTGTGGTATGTGACTTTGGGCTTTGTCTGCTGCTTGGGTTGCGGTGTTCTGGCTTGGCGGGTTGGCTTAGGTCTTTTGAATGCGCTGGGTGGGTGTCTGCGTGTGTGGGTGTCCCACACGCCTGGCACGGGAGTACCCTTACGCCTGGCGAGAGGGACACCCACACACTTGATCTGATTAATGTAGAGCGCTGCCGGTATTGAGCACAGAATCTTTAACGAGGCTACGGGTAGCGCGCGACCATTTGTACAGGTGAGATGGCGTGTGCCTAATGCGCGATTTCTGGTACTCCAGTATGAGCGCGTTAGGCATACGCCATCTCACCCAAAGCCACATCAACCAGCTCAGTGAATCCCACTGCAAACCACTCAGGGATAGCGCCGCACCAACGACTCAGCCACACACACTGGCTTGTCGCTGCCTTCGCGCTCGATGGTCACTTCCCACGCCATCTGCACCCCGCCGCCCTCTATCGGCTGGCATGAGAGCAGCTTGAGCCGCCCGCGCAAACGGCTGTTTACCGGCACTGGGGCAATAAAGCGCACCTTGTTCAGCCCGTAGTTCACGCCCATGCGCGACTGCGTGACCGCTACGCTTTCATCAAAAAACTTTGGGATCAGCGACAACGTGAGAAAGCCGTGGGCAATGGTGCTGCCAAAAGGGCCGGCTTGGGCGCGCACGGGGTCGGTGTGGATCCACTGCTGGTCGCCAGTGGCGTCGGCAAACTGCTGAATTTGCGCTTGAGTGATCTGCGTCCAGCCGCTCACGGCCACCTCGGTGCCCATCAGGGCGGCCAAGTCTGAGAGGGTTTCAAAGGTTTTCATGTGCCGGGCTATTTTTTAAGCCAATCGCACAGTGTTTTCCACTGCTCTAGGTCTTTTTCCACCCGGCTGGGCGCTACGTCAAACACGGTGAGGCCGCGGGCGGCCAGGTGGATGTAGTTTTGGGTGTCGCGCAGGTTGCCTAAGATGGGCAACCCCAAGCCGCCCAAAAAGTCTTGCAGCTTGTCTGCCGACAGGGTGCGGCTGTCTACCCGCATGCCCACAATGCCCACCTGCAGCTTGCCCGCTTTGCGGTGCTCGGCCAGCTCGTCTAAAAAAGCGCGGGTGGCAAAAATATCAAACACACTGGGCTGCAGCGGCACGATCACTTTGTCTGCCAGCTTCATGACCTCGTTAAACCGCTTGCCGTGCAGGCCACCGGGGGTGTCGAGCACCACATGGGTGGTGCCCTTGGGCGGCTTGGCCACCTCGCCCTGCCCGCCAGCGCCCAAGTCCCAGCCGGTAATGGGGCGCGCCGCTGCAGGGCGCAGGCCCAGCCACAGCTTGGACGACTGCTGGCGGTCGGCGTCGCCCAGCATCACGCTGTGGCCCTGGGCAGCCAGATAGCCTGCAATATTGGTAGCTAAGGTGGATTTACCCACCCCGCCTTTGGGGTTGGCAACAACAATCACGGGCATACAGAGCTCCTAGAAATATTTTTAACCATGAGGCATGCTTAGCCTGCCCCCATATTACCCAATTGTGACGCTGTGCGGAGCGGACTGTGTGCACGCCAGACGTTAAAAAAGCTGCACAAGGCAGCTTTTGAGGGTGAGAGAGTCGCTTATCTTTAAAGATGAGTTTTAGGTGACTTTTTAAGCAGTTTTCCGACGTGGATATTAGATAGTTTGCTATTAATATATGAGTGAATAATGCAGTATGAAGCGCTTACTTCACGATCCGAAACTTCGACTGGGGCACCACTTTGAGGTCACCGTCGAGTGAAGCAATGTATTTGGCCAGCTCTTTCATTTCGGCGTTGGTGTACTGCTTGGCAATACCGCCCATCACACCATTGGCGCGGCCCACTTTGGCCAGACCTTCGGTTTTGTAGGCTTTGAGCGCCACGTTCAGGTAGTCGGCGTGCTGGCCTGCCAGCTTGGGGTAGCTGGGGTCAATCGGCTTGGCAAAGTTTGCGCCGTGGCAGGAGATGCAAGCGCCTTTGGTGAGCAGCGCTGCAACTGCGGCGCTGGGCTCAATAGCTGGTTTTTCGGCCAGGGTAGCGCCCTCTACCTTGCCATGCTGGCTGTAGTAAGCGCCCAAATCGGCCATGTCTTGCTCGCTCAGCGGCGCGGACACTGCGCCCATGGTGGGGTGCTTACGCTCGCCCTTTTGGTAGGCTAGCAGCGCGTTGCTAATGTACTTGGCGCCTTGGCCCGAAATCATGGGTACGCGGTATATTTCTGGAAAGCTGGCTTGGTAGCCCACAATACCGTGGCAGCCAATGCACTGGGCAGCCTTGGTTTTGCCAACATCGGCATTGCCTTTGACCTCTTGGCCTTGGGCCAAAGTGGTCACTGAGGCGACAATAAATGAAGAGACGAGAGAGAGCAACTTGTTCATTTTGCGTACAGAATGTGGGGAATGGTGCAAGCGCCGTCCACCGATGGACGCTGCCAGTTAATAACCTGTAATTATATCCGGCCAAACCCGTCCTCCACCCCTGCTATCCCGCGCAAACTACACCTCTACCCGACCTCAGCTGTCCAACCCTATGAAATTCCAAGGCACCTCCAATTACGTAGCCACACAAGACCTCATGCTGGCTGTGAACGCCGCCATCACCCTCAAACGCCCCCTGCTGGTCAAAGGCGAGCCCGGCACTGGCAAAACCATGCTGGCCGAAGAAGTGGCCGAAAGCCTCGGCATGCCGCTACTGCAGTGGCACATTAAGAGCACCACCAAGGCGCAGCAAGGCCTCTATGAATACGACGCGGTGAGCCGCCTGCGCGATTCGCAGCTCTCTAGCGTAGACGGCGGCAAGGAAAGTAGTGACAGGGTCAAAGACATTCACAACTACATCGTCAAAGGTGTGCTGTGGCAGGCTTTCACCGCCGACAAACCGGTGGCCCTCTTGATTGACGAGATCGACAAAGCCGACATCGAGTTTCCTAACGACCTGCTGCGCGAGCTCGACCGCATGGAGTTTTATTGCTACGAAACGCGCGAGCTGGTCAAAGCGGTGAACCGCCCGCTGGTGTTCATTACGTCGAACAACGAAAAAGAGCTGCCCGACGCTTTTCTGCGCCGCTGCTTTTTTCACTACATCAAGTTTCCAGATGCACAGACGATGGGGCAGATTGTGGACGTGCATTTTCCGGGCCTGAAAAAAGAGCTTTTGACAGCGGCCATGAAGACCTTTTACGACGTGCGCAACCTGCCCGGCATCAAAAAGAAGCCTTCTACATCCGAGCTGCTTGACTGGCTCAAACTGCTGATGGCCGAAGACATTCCACTCGAAGCACTGCAAAATGCAGACAACAAGGTATCGGTGCCGCCACTGGTAGGCGCCCTGCTCAAAAACGAGCAAGACGTCACGCTATTTGAAAAGCTGGTGTTTATGCAGCGCAATAATCGATAAATCTCCATTGAAGGAATCATCATGAACAAACTTCTTTTGCAGGGCATCACCGATGCTTTAGGCTTTGTGGGCGGAGGATTGGCGGGCATGTTTGTGGCCCGTGCGTTTGGCCTGGACATATTTGCCGAGGGCTACGGCAGCGCCAGTATTGGCGGCATCTTGCTGTGCGGCTTGGGCGGCGGCGCAGGCCTGCAGCTGGCCCGCTGGACGCGCGCCAAAGTGTATCCAGACAAAAAAGGCGACGAGTAGAGCCTTTGTGTTCACCCTGAGTGCGTATGCCAAACCATCCCCTATGACCACCCAATTTGTCACCCCAGTCACCTTGTCACACCGCGGCCTGCGCATAGAGCCGCTGGCGCTCACCCACGAAGACGGTTTGCGCTACGCGGCGGCAGATGGCGAACTGTGGAACATTCGCGTAACGTCAGTGCCCGAGCCCGAGAACACCCGCGCCTACATTGAAACTGCACTGAAGATGCGTGAAGAAGGCAGCCGTTTTGCCTTTGCAGTCATCGACGAAACTACAGACAAGGTGCTAGGCACCAGCAGTTACCACGACATTTTGCCCGCAGTCAAACGCCTGGAAATTGGCTACACCTGGTACGCCCAAAGCGTGCAGCGCAGCCACGTTAACAGCACCTGCAAGTTGATGCTGATGACGCACGCATTTGAAACGTTGCAGTGCAACGTAGTGGGCTGGCGCACCGACAACTTTAACTTCGCCAGCCAAAAAGCCATCGAACGCCTAGGCGCCCACAAAGAAGGCGTCATCCTAGGCCACGCCCTGCGCCGCGATGGGACGATCCGCGATACGGTGATGTACAGCTTGCGCAGTGGTGAGTGGGCTGAGGTGAAGACGCAGCTTTTGTACCAGTTGAATAAGCCGCGTTAAAGACAAAACCTTGATGCAAAGGTCAAAAACCGATGCCAGCGCCGCCTCACAAATGTATATACAATCACCATATACAAATGGAGCTAGCCATGAACGCCCGTATCCCATCGTCTTTACTACAGACCACGCCTTCTAAAGTGGCCTCGGTGTTCACCAGCGGCAACAGCCAGGCTGTGCGTATTCCCAAAGAGTTTCAGCTTAAGACCAAGCAGGTCACTATTGTTCAGCGGGGCAGTGATTTGGTGATTAAACCGAAGTACAAAACTGGTGCGCAAGTGTTGGCGAATTTACCGCCTATCGATACCGATGATTTGCATGAGTGGGACGCATTCGATGAAGCAATTCGGACTGTGCGCGATGAGCCTGTCCAAGAACGTGACTGGAATGCGCTGTTTGGTGAGGATCAGTCTGCAGGGTTGGCGCTGGCAAAATCGCCCAATTCCAAGCAGCAAGTTTCAAGCGCTAACAAATCAACTAAGCAAGTAAGCCCTGTGCGCAAGACAAAAAGCGCGAAACCCCGATGATGTATTTGCTAGACACCGACACATTCTCGGCCATCATCAAAGGACACCCCCAAGCCCTCGCCGCCTATGCCAAGCTCAACCCCGAGACAGTCAAGATATCGGTAGTTAGTTTGGGGGAAATCGCTTTTGGCCTAAGCCGCCAAACCCTCAGCGCCAGCAAAGAAGCTCGCATACGCGCACTACTGGAAGACGTTGAAGCACTGCCATTGGCCTTGGCAGCAGCAGGCATATATGGCTCCATCAAAGCTGACTTGCTAAAGCGCGGAGAACCTATCGGCGCCAATGATTTTTGGATCGCGGCGCATGCCTTGGCGCTGGGAGCGACCTTGGTTTCGGGGAACGTGCGAGAGTTTAAGCGCGTGCCGGGGTTGAAGTTGGAGAATTGGATATGAATAATTTGCCCGACGCTGTCGCTGCACCAAAATCAGATAACTGGTTAGGGTATGCGCCCTGGTTAGCTGGAATTTTTGCATTAGTCTTGGTAATTACGTACTGGCTTATTTTTTCTGACCTACCTTGGAAAGAAAACCCAGCAAGTTGGGGAGCGTTTGGCGACTACATTGGCGGCCTATTGAACCCAACCATCGCGCTTTTCACGCTGATGGTTGCAGTCCAAGTCTGGCGACTGCAGAAAAAAGAGCTTAAAGAAACCAAAGATACTTTACGAAAACAACTCGATATCGATATCTTCTTTCGTCAAATACAAATTCATCAATCGTTAGTTGAAAATTTAATCTACGAAAACGTGAAGGGACGCGATTCTTTACGGTTGGTATGCAAAGCAATCTGGGCCAGATCAACCACTCATCAATCAGTATCAAAAGCGACAGCCGTTCTATTTAGAAACTTAGATTGGACATCAACTAATGATCTCTCCGTAGCCGAAAATGCACCGAATTCAGAGCATCTCGAACATGTCCATGCTTTCACGCACGCTTATGAAACTGGTGAAACTGATGGAGCTACTGGCAGCTTGCCTCTTGAATTCTTATTAGGTCACTACTTCAGGTCAATTTATGCTGTACTTCGAAATATTCAAGAATCAGAAAATCTGAAAGAGTCAGACAAAATAACTCTGGTTCAAGTGCTGCGATCACAAATCGGTGAAGAAGAGTTTTTGCTCTTAGCTGCAAACGGCGCTACAAAACGCGGGCGCAAGTTCCGAGCAAGAGCTTTGCGCAGCGATCTATTTCGATCACGTCTGACCTTGCACTCAATAGGCAAGACATTTGTCTCGTGCTATGAGCCAAACCAAGAAAATCTTAAATGGGCCAACAAAGTGCTCGCAGAGGGTTAACTATGCTGATTGACTTCTTCTACACCTTACGCTCCGCCAAACTTCCCGTGTCGGTCAAGGAATACCTCACGCTGCTTGAAGCGTTGAAAGAAGGCGTTGTGGGACCGAACAATGATGAAGGCATTGGTTACAAGGTGGACGATTTTTACTACCTCAGCCGCACCACGCTGGTGAAAGACGAGAAGCATTACGACAAGTTTGACCGGGCGTTTGCGGCCTACTTCAAAGGTGTGGAGATGGTGGCCGACTTCACTAAAGAGATTCCGCTGGACTGGTTGCGTAAAAACCTGGAGCTGCAACTCTCGCCCGAAGAGCTGGCCAAGATTGAGAAGATGGGCTGGGACGAGCTGATGGAGACGCTGAAAAAGCGTTTTGAAGAGCAAAAAGAACGCCATGAGGGCGGTAGCAAATGGATTGGCACAGGCGGCACATCACCGTTTGGTGCGTACGGGCACAACCCGCAAGGTATCCGTATCGGACAAGACAAAGGGCGCAACCAGAGCGCGGTGAAAGTGTGGGACCAGCGCGCGTACAAAGACTATGACGACACGCAAGAGCTGGGCACGCGCAATATCAAAATTGCGCTTCGCCGCTTGCGCAAGTTTGCCCGCGAAGGCGCGCATGACGAGCTGGACTTGGACGACACCATTCGCAGCACGGCGGCCAATGCGGGCTGGCTAGACATCAAA
>JANPDG010000019.1:0-9917 GCA_031431335.1 Polaromonas sp.
TAAATTGCTTGGTTTGACTGGCGGAAACGGAGGGATTCGAACCCTCGATGAGGCTCTACACCCCATACTCCCTTAGCAGGGGAGCACCTTCGGCCACTCGGTCACGTTTCCAGTCTGGCCATATTATGGCATGAAGCGGCGCTGCGCGTTAACACTGAATAAAATTAGGTCGACACAGGGCCTAGGGCGCAGGCAGCCTCAGCTGAGCTTCTTGGGCTACGCGCACGCAGTCTTTGATGTGTTGCTCACCGAGGTAGCGAATAGCAGCGTAGCCTACAACAGCTGATACCGCTTGGCCAGCCAATGGAACAAACTTGGCGGCTTGTGCGGCCGTTAGGCGCACGCCAATCGACTTAGCCGCTTTGAGTACCAAATCTTTGGTGATGAATTTGCCCACCAGCACTGTGCCTGTCATGGCTATGGCTTTTTGTACTTTTTCGCGTTGTGTGGGGTCAAGCCGGTCGAGTTGCTCAGCGCTCAGGCCAAATTCTGCATTGATTTTGGGCAACAAGCGCGAAAGCAGGGCAGCATCAACCGCCCAGTCGAGGCCAGGCACCGGTATAGCGCTGGCAAAACCCGCTACCAAAGCCCGCTTATTGAGCATTTTGCGCGACCGCATGATGGCTGCGATGCAGTCGGGGTTGCCGCCTGCCATGTCAAAGGTCGCAGCGTTGGGGGGCATCGATGGGGTGGTCATGCGCTAGGTATCCAGTGCATATTGCAGATGGTGAACCTAGCGATATGACCGCACATTAGGTAGACGAACCGCCAGATTTGCTTTTTACAAAGCCGTAGATTACGAGCAAAATAATAGCGCCCACCACAGAGGCAATCCATCCTGCAACATCGCCTTGCTTGTACCAGCCCAGCGATTGGCCTGCAAAGCTGGCCAAGAACGAGCCGCCAACGCCCAAAATAGCAGTCATGATCCAGCCGAGCTTATCGTCGCCTGGCTTGACTGCGCGTGCAATAAATCCAACGATCAAGCCAACAAAGATGGTGCCAATGATATCTAGCATGTAAGTTCTCCAAACAGTTACAGAAATTTATTCAAGATCACTGCGAATGTGCAGTGTCTCTACTTTACCTTATGCGCTGGCTTCGAGTGTTTCACCCAGAGCCAGCCATTGCTCCTCAGCCACAGCCAGCTCGTTGTCTACGGCTTTGAGGCGTTTGGCCGCTTGGGCCAACTCGGGCGCTGGCAGTGATTGTGAGAGTTGCGCATGCAGTGCGGCTTGCTCGGTTTGCAAGTGGGCAATTTTTTGCTCGGCATCTTGCAGTTTTTTCTTGAGGTTTTGAATCGAACCTTTGGATGCTGCAGGCTGAGGTACCGCTATAGGCGCTGGTGTTGGCGCTTCTACTTTGGCAACAGCTTGTACCTTGGCCAGCTCGCGCAGGCGCTTAGACTCATCTAGCAAATAGCGCTGATAGTCGTCTAGATCGCCATCAAACGGCGCCACTACACCGCGGCCTACCAGCCAAAACTCGTCACACACCGCGCGCAGCAAGGCGCGGTCATGACTTACCAACATCACGGTGCCTTCAAATTCGTTGAGCGCCATGCTCAGAGCTTCGCGCGTGGTCAGATCTAAGTGGTTGGTAGGCTCGTCTAGCAGCAGCAGATTAGGGCGCTGCCAGACCATCATGCACAGCACAAGCCTGGCTTTTTCACCGCCGCTCATGCTGCCCACGGCCTGCTTGACCATGTCGCCGCCAAAGTTAAACGCGCCTAAAAATCCGCGTAAGTCTTGCTCTTTACCCGACTCGCCCACAAAGCCCGCTTGGGCATGCTCTTTGGCTAGGCGAATCATGTGCTCGAGTGGCGTGTCTTGCGCTCTTAAAACGTCTAGTTCTTGCTGCGCAAAGTAGCCAATACGCAAGCCTTTGCCTTCGGTCACGGTGCCCGACAAAATCCCTAAGTCGCGCGCGATGGTTTTGACCACCGTGGATTTACCTTGGCCGTTGGCCCCCAAAATACCAATCCGCTGACCCGCCAGCACCGACTTGCTCACGCCGCTGACAATGGTTTTGACGCCTTCGTCAGTTTGGTAGCCAAAGCTGGCATCACTGATGGCCAGCATCGGGTTGGGCAAGTTAGCTGGTTCTTTGAACTCAAATGTAAAGTCTGCATCGGCCAGCATAGGCGCTACTTTTTCCATGCGCTCCAGCGCTTTCACGCGGCTTTGGGCCTGCTTGGCTTTACTGGCCTTGGCTTTGAAGCGATCAATAAACTTTTGCAGGTGGGCAATTTTGTCTTGCTGCTTGTTAAAAGCCGACTGCTGCAAAATCATTTGCTGCGATTTGAGCTCCTCAAACGCGCTGTAGTTGCCGCCGTAGCGGTTGAGCTGCGCGTTTTCAATGTGCACAGTAGTCGACGTCACCGCGTCTAAAAACTCGCGGTCGTGGCTAATGACAATCATCGTGCCTTCGTAGCGCTTGAGCCAGGCCTCTAGCCATACCAGTGCGTCCAGGTCTAAGTGGTTGGTAGGCTCGTCAAGTAGCAGCAGGTCGCTAGGACACATGAGCGCGCGGGCCAGCTGCAGGCGCATGCGCCAACCGCCAGAAAAGCTATTAACTGGCTGATCTAACTCATGGGTTTGAAAACCCAGACCCAAAATCAGAGCTTGCGCGCGCGGCACGGCATCGTGGTCGCCTGCGTCTGCCAGGTCTGTGTAGGCGTGGGCGATGTCCATGCCTGCGTCCATATCGTCAGGGTCGAGCATGTGAGCGGCCTCGGCTTTGAGCAACACCTCACGCAGCTCACTGAGCCGTGTGTCGCCGCGCACCACGTATTCGGTGGCGCTTTCGTCGGTTTCGGGCATGTTTTGCTCAACCTGGGACATGCGCCATTGCGTGGGCATGTAATAGTCGCCAGCATCTTCATGCAAAGTGCCGTTCAGCAGGCCAAACAGGGTGGATTTGCCCGCACCATTGCGGCCAATCAGCCCTAGTTTTTCGCCAGGGTTGATAGTCAGGTTAGCGCCGCCGAGCAGCACTTTGGCGCTGCGGCGCAGCGTAATATTTTTAAGGGTGATCATGAGGGGCTGCGTGCGGCGTAGTGGCCGCGCAGTCAAAGCAAATACAAAGACCCGATTATCGGTTAACTCGGGCGCGGTCTGCCCGATCGCGCTGGTCAACGCAATAAGGGTGGTTTTTAAACACAGGACGCTCACACTGATCGTACAGGCACGAGCCATAACCAAACAAACTACGGCCTTCACAAGTCTCTTTAGGCCCTGCTGGGTTAGCGTTGACTGCGTCTTTGGGGCGTTGGCCTTGGGCTGAAGATGCTGCTGAGCCTGCTGCACCGCTGGTTGCCCCAGAGGCATTAGGCGTGTCTGGATTGCGGTTGGCGGAGGATGCGGCGGTATTTGACGACAGCGCGGCCGCCTCCCGGGCGGCTTTTAGCCTAGCGGCTACTGCAGCGCGCATGGCTGAGGCCGCAAGCTTGGGGCTACTGGCCACTGCGCTGGGCCCAGATGCAGCCGCTGCAGCCGCTGAAGCTGCACTTTGTGGCCCTGCACCTGCGCTAGGCTCTGTCGACGAGCTACTGAGCGCAATAACCACGCTACCAGAGGTGCTGGCCAGTGAAGCGGTAGTGGTTGCATTCGCTAACACGACAGACGTGACGATAGACGTGACAGTAGATCCTGCGGCTGCGGCTGCTGATGCAGCACTCATCGCCAAGCCAGCCTCTGCGGAGGACTCCGTGATCATGGGCTGGTCTGACTTGGAGCTTTGGCTTTGCCAGGCCCACCAGCCACCTAGACCGATCACTGCAGCGAAGGCCAGAATCCATAGCTTGGAGCCTTTGCTGTCTTTTTGTGCTGCCATGGGCTGGCCATGCGCAGCATCATGGGCTGGCAAATTGCCTAGTGGTTCTGCGCTAGGCTCAACAGGCTCAGCGTCGGGCGTTTGGCCCATGTCTTCAACCACATCGTCTACAGGGGCTGTTGCGGTCACTGCACCCATCGGCGTGTCTATCGGCCCGGCAAGCATTGTGCGGTCGTATATATCTTGACCTTGCGCAGCTTTGGCATCGGCCATGCGCTTGAGGCGCCGCTTGGCAAGGTCTGCATACACGCCTTCTGGAAAGCGGCGCAAAAAGCCTTCTAAATCAACTGTATCTGCGCTTTCTTTGACATCTTTCCAGTACACCAGCTCCAGCTCTTGGGTCACTGTGCTGCCGGTATTGGTGAGCGTGTTGGCTGTCGATCCGCTGCGGTCCATAGAGCCCGTATTGTGGTGTTCGATAATTTTATACGGGTTGGCCATCGGCGTGATGGTGGGGTCGGCGCGGCGAGCAGCGGCTTGCAGGGCAAACATAAAGTCTTGCGCCGTGGCAAAGCGCTCAAGCTTATTTTTGGCCAATGCCCGGGCCACTACAGCGTCCAAAGCTGCAGGCAGCATCTGGTTGATGGTGCTGGGCGCAGGGGGCTGTTGGTTGGTAATTTGATTGACAATAGAGAAATAGCTGTCGCCGTCAAAAGGCCGTCTGTCGGTGAGCAGCTGGTACAGCACGATGCCCGCTGAGAACAGGTCAGACGCAGAGTCGACGGTTTTGCCCTCGACCTGCTCGGGTGACATGTATTTCAGCGTGCCGACCATGCCGCCTTGTGTGCGGGTGGCCTCACCTGAGTCTTGGATACGCGCTACGCCAAAGTCGGTCAGCTTAACGCGGCCATCGGCCTCGATCAACAGGTTGGCAGGCTTGATATCGCGATGGATGATTTTGCGCTGATGTGCATATTCGAGCGCCGCCAGCAGGTCACGCATCATGCGCACCGACTGCTCTAGCGAGTAGCGCTGACCGCTGTCGAGATAGTGCTTTAAGTCTTCGCCTTTGACAAACTCCATCACTAAGAAGGCGGTCTCACCATCGCGGTCAGAGTCGTACACGCTAACGATGTTGGGGTGTTGCAGTCGGGCAGCGGAGTGGGCCTCGGTGCGAAAGCGCAGCTCGTATTCGGCGGCTTCTTCTTTACTCAATGCGTCCACACGCACAGTTTTAATAGCCACCTTGCGATTCAAGTTCGGATCGATAGCCTCATACACCACTCCCATCGCGCCCTTGCCGAGCACGCGCGTGATGTCGTAACGACCCAACTTTTTGACAGTGGTGGCCTTGTCTGGCATATGTGTTTATTTACCCGAATTTGTATCGGCTTGTGACTTAACACCCATTCTACTTCGGTACACGGGCAAGTTTTAGACGGTACGCCCAAGACGTGCATTAAGTCACGGCCAGGCTTGGCCTAAAAACTAATGGTTACAAAGAGAAGTCTTGCTTGGTAAGTAAAACTACTTGGTCTTCACCTGCGGATGTGCTCAGCCATACCCCATTTAGGGTAGGAAAGGCGCGTTCAAAATACGCGCGCTCATTGCCTATTTCTAGCACCAACACACCTTGATCGCTGAGCTTAGATGCCAAGTCGCGCAGCATAGGCCGCACAAAATCCATGCCGTCTGCGCCGCCAGCCAGTGCCAAGTTAGGCTCAGCCACATACTCAGCGGGCAGCTTTTGCATACTGTCGGAGTTAACGTAGGGCGGATTGCACAGCACCAAGTCGTAGGGGCCATGGCACTGAGCCAAACCGTCCGAGAGCAGGGCGGTGATGCGGTTGCCCAGCTGGTGTTTGTCAATATTGATCTGCGCTACAGCCAGCGCGTCTGCGCTGATGTCGGCAGCTTGAACAGTCACATCAGGGTAGGCCATCGCGGCCAGCACAGCCAGGCTGCCGTTGCCAGTGCACAGGTCTAAAACGCGGGTGGTGGACTCGCCCAGCCACGGGTCAATGCTGCCGTCTACCAGCAGCTCTGCAATAAAGCTGCGCGGCACAATGGCGCGCTCGTCAATATAAAACGGCACTCCTTGTAGCCAAGCCTCGTGGGTCAGGTAGGCGACGGGCTTGCGGGTGGTAATGCGCGCTCTTAAAAGTATAGCTAACTTATTAATATCCACGTCGGAAATATGCCTATTTTCTTGTTCCTCTAGGCTATCTAAAGGTAAGCCTAGCGACCACAGCACCAGCCAAGCCGCCTCGTCAAACGCATTGGTCGTGCCATGGCCATAACCCACACCTGCGGTGTCCAGCTGCGCAGCGCTTTGTTCAATCAGCTCAATTAAGTTCATGGTGTAATTGTAAAGAGTGCAGTCTTGAATTTCTTTACACAGGCTGTCAGTAATCTTTAAAGCATGCCGCGCATCTTTATGGCACCATTAAAACCATGACGCCTCACACCATCCTGTCCCATTACGACACCGCCCAAATCTGGCCCAGCTTGACCCAGCTTGACGTGCCCAGCGCCTACCAATGCGCTTTGCAGGTGCGCGACCTGCGCATTGCGCGCGGCGAGCAAGTGCGGGGCTACAAAATTGGTTTTACCAACCGCAGCATTTGGCCGCGCTACAACGTGTCTGCGCCTGTGTGGGGCATGGTGTATGACACCACGCTGAGCTTTTGCGAAGACCAAGGCCAGCTCTCGCTGCAAGGCATATCCCAGCCGCGCATCGAGCCCGAGGCCGTGTTTGGCCTGCGCGCTGCGCCACCTGCCAACGCCACACTCGATGATTTGTTTGACTGCCTTGACTGGGTGGCACCCGGCTTTGAGATAGTGCAGTCGCACCAAGACCACTGGAAGTTTGCCGCGCCCGACGCCATTGCCGACAGTGCGCTGCACGCCAAGCTGTTGGTGGGCAGCAAAACGGCAGTGCGCAAGCTGGCCGACAACGCCAAAGACTTTTGTGCCCTGCTGGCCGCCGTCCCCGTGCGTCTGAGCCAAGATGCCGTCGTGATTGACAGCGGCACAGGCGCAGCCGTGATGGACGACCCGCTCAACGCGCTGCTGCACTTTGTCAACGAAATGCGCCAATGCCCGGGCGCGCCACAGCTGCAGGCTGGCGATGTGATCACCACCGGCACATGGACCGACGCTTGGCCGGTGAAATCAGGACAAACCTGGGCAGCAGACTTTGGCGCGCCACTGCCCAGGCTAGAGATAGCGTTCAGCTAAAAAGCCAAACGCTAAAGGCGAAGGGTTATTAAGCCTTCACATGCGCCGCAAAAAACGCCATCGTGCGATCCCAAGCCAGCTTGGCTGCAGGCACATCAAAGCGCGGCGTGGTGTCGTTGTTAAACCCGTGTTGCGTGCCAGCATAGGTGTGCGCCTCGTGTTTGACTCCAGCGGCTTTCAGGGCTGCCTCATACGCAGGCCAAGCCGCGTTAATGCGCTCGTCCACGCCTGCAAAGTGAATTTGCAGTGGCGATTTGACTTTGGCTGCGTCAGCTACAGGCGGGTGGTTGCCATAAAACGGCACTGACGCCGCCAGGTCAGGCACCCGCGTAGCCAACATGTGCGCTATGCCGCCGCCGTAACAAAATCCGGTTACGCCAATCTTGCCTGTGGTGTCCGGCCGGGCTTTGAGCCAGCTTGTCGCGGCCATAAAGTCTTCACGGGTTTTGGTTTGGTCTAACTTGGCAAACGCTTCGCGCGCTTTGTCTTCGTCGCCAGGGTAGCCGCCCAGCGGCGTGAGGGCATCGGGCGCAAACGCCATGTAGCCGTCTAGCGCTATGCGGCGGGTAATGTCTTCAATATGCGGGTTTAAGCCCCGGTTTTCATGCACCACCAAAATGGTGGGCAGCTTGGTGGCTCCTGCACCAGAGCCTGCGCTGGCCGGGCGCGCCAAATAGCCCTTCACTGTGCCGGTGCCTTGGGGCGACTCAAAGCTGACGGTTTCAATCTTCAGCCGCTTATCGTCCTTAGGCACCACTTGGCCGCGCGCAAAGTCAGGGCTTAGCGCCGCCAGCAGTCCCGCCGCCGTCACGCCCGCTTTTGCAAACTTCTCGGCTCCACGCAAAAAGCCGCGTCGGTCGATACCGCCGTGCACATAGGCATCAAACAAAACAAGCAATTCTTGGTCAAAGTCTTTCGCCGTCAGGCGGGTAGGGGAGGTTGTCATGGCTTGGCTCCTGATTGTGAAAATTAAGCTTGGCTAATATGAACCAAGCTAAGAGTTCAGTCAACTGAGATTATCAGCGCGATCAAAGGTTCACGCTTTCTTTGGTCAGTGTCGGCACAGGTACCTTAAAAACAAGGTGAATTGCTTGGGGCGGGTGGATAAACCAGCGTGTAGTTAGTTACTATCTAACTTTAGGTTTCGTAATTTTCAGGGTATCTTCATGTCTTCATTGCAATTCGCCTCCCGCCTAGACAACGTCAGCACCTCCGCCATCCGCGAGATATTTAAGCTTCTGGGCCGCCCCGGCATCATCAGCTTTGCCGGCGGCTTCCCGGATCCTGCGTTGTTTGATGTGGACGGCATACGCGAGGCCACCGGTCAAGCGCTGAGTGACGCCACCGCAGGCGCGGTGTTGCAATATGGCGCAACCGAAGGCTGGCAGCCTTTGAGAGAGGCGGTGGCTGTGCACATGGCCACCAAAGGCATCAGCGTACAGCCTGACGGGCTAATCTGCACCACCGGCAGCCAGCAAGCGCTGGACCTGATAGGTAAAACCATGATCAGCCCCGGCGACAAAGTCATCGTCGAAGGCCCCACGTTTTTAGCCACCATCCAGTGCTTCAAGCTGTACGGCGCAGACCTGATTAGCGCCCCCATCGATGCAGGCGGCGTGCAGGTTGACCAGCTAGAAAAACTGATCGTGGAGCACAAACCCAAGCTGGTGTACCTCATCCCCAGCTTTGGCAACCCCAGCGGCGCGATGATGCCGCTAGAACGCCGCCAAAAAATCTTGCAACTGGCCATAGACCACAAAGTACTGGTAGTAGAAGACGACCCGTACGGCGAGCTGTACTTTGACCAACCCCCACCCCCCAGCATCATGGCGCTTAGCCGCGACATGCCCGAAGCCCGGCCCTACCTTGCCTACTGCGGCAGCTTTAGCAAAGTGCTAAGTCCCGGCATCCGCGTAGGCTGGATGATCGCCCCACCTGAGCTGCTGGCCAAAGCGGTGATGTGCAAACAGTTTAGCGACGCCCACACCAGCAACCTAAGCCAAGCCATTGCCGCCAACTATTTGCAGCTCAAAGACGGCACACAAACCAGGCTGGACAAATCCCTGGCCGTCGTGCGCAGCACCTACTCCCAGCGCGCCCACACCATGGCCGCGTGCCTGCAGCGTGAGCTAGGCAACGCACTAACGTACACCCAGCCCCAAGGCGGCATGTTCTTTTGGACCCGCCTAACAGGCCAGCCCGTGCCCGGAAGCGCAGCAGCCACCAGCCAAGACGCCACGGCTTATGCCAAACGCGCCCCCGACCACGGCATAGCCTTCGTCCCCGGCGCACCGTTTTATGCCAACAACCCGGACAACGCTACGCTGCGGCTGAGCTATGCGACTTCGGATTTGGGGAAGATTGAAGAGGGGGTAGCTAGGTTGGCCAAGGCTCTGCCCGTATGATGTTGTAACTGCTTAATCTACTCAAACCGGTAAGCCATGGCCACTCCAAAAACTATCAAGCCAGCTATCAAAGTCAAAGCCCCCAAGCTAGATTCGGCCAAGGGTAAGAGCAGCCCCTCTACTGACATCATTCCCAAGCCTGAAAACCTGGCATCCATGGTTTTGGCAATTCGTGGCGAAAAAGTCTTGCTGGATGCTGATCTGTCGGCGCTTTATGGCGTTGAAACAAAAGCGCTTAACCAAGCAGTAAAAAGAAATTTGGATCGATTTCCAGAAGACTTCATGTTCCAGCTCACGCCAGAAGAATGGGAGCGTATGAGATCACAAATTGTGACCTCATACTCAGCAAGCAGCCTTATGAGGTCACAAACTGTGACCTCATCCCGACGCAAGCTCACTGCCGTACCCTACGCCTTCACCGAGCAAGGCATCGCCATGCTGTCCAGCGTGCTGCGGTCACAACGCGCAGTAGAAGTCAACATCGCCATCATGCGCACC
>JANPDG010000020.1:0-2503 GCA_031431335.1 Polaromonas sp.
CTCAGGCGTCCACACGGGCGGCCGGGCAAAGCGCTGGCGCAGGGCGGCCGCCGTTAAATCGTGGGGCAACACTGCAGGCAGGTGGGCGTCAAAGCCCACTACAGGCACAGCGCGCGGGTCGAAATGGGGGATTTTGGAGAATGGGACAAAAGCCATGGGGATAAAAGGCGTAAAAAAACCGCCTCGGTTTGCACCTTGGCGGTTTTATGAGTCTGCAGATATTTAAGCGGCTGCAACAGCTGCAACAGCGGCAGTGGTTTTGACGCTGCGGGTGAGCTTTTCTTTGATACGTGCTGACTTGCCGCTGCGCTCGCGCAGGTAGTACAGCTTGGCGCGGCGTACATCGCCACGGCGCTTGAGCTCGATCGATGCGATCAATGGGCTGTACAGCTGGAATGTACGCTCCACGCCTTCGCCGCTGGAGATCTTGCGCACAATAAAGCTGCTGTTGAGGCCGCGGTTACGCTTGGCGATCACAACGCCTTCGTAAGCCTGCACGCGCTTGCGGGTACCTTCAACGACGTTGACGTTCACAATAACGGTGTCGCCAGGAGAAAATGGAGGGATGACTTTGCCTAGACGGGTAATTTCTTCTTTTTCAAGAATTTCGATCAAGTTCATGGGGATACTTCTTCACAGTTTTTAGATCATGCCAGCTGCGCTAGGGGCGACGTTTTTCACTGCGTGTGCTCAACAACATGAGCGAGTGTGTCGCGGCGGGTAGAGGATCGAAAAGCCTACTATTATAACAAATTAATACAGGCGGTATAACAGCGACGCCGAGCCACTCAAACCGCCTGCGCTGTCCATGAGTGGGCTTTGGCGAATGCCAGAGCCAAAAGCGCGGTAGCGCGCGCCGAGCACCAAGCTCAGGCTGGGCGTCAGATCCGTGGCAGCCGACACACCCAGATTAAAGTTAGTGGTGCTGCCCGCCTCGTAGCTGGGCCGTCCTGCTGCGGCTTCGCTGGCGGTTACGCCATAGTAGTAATTGGCCAGTTTGGCGCTGTTGTTTTGTGCGCTGACATACGGGCTAAGCGACCATTGACCCAGCGCGGTGCGGGTGTCGATCCTCCAGCCTAAGCCTACCTCGGTGCGCAGTCCCTTGCTGTTGCCGGTTACATCGTTGCCAGCTTCAAGCCAAACTTGACCTACGGGTGTGAAAAATTTAGCGCCTACGCCCAATAACAAGCTGGGCTTGCGGCTGGCCATGCCAGCAAAAATAGCGGCATCGGACGACTTGTGCCCTTGCAGCAGAGCGTCTGCACGCAAATTGACCGAAAAGTCTGAGCGCAACGGGTCGGTCACAATGTATTCGGCGCTGGTTCCGCGCAGCGAAAAGCGCGGGGTTTGAATTTGCACAGCGGGCAACAGCGTGGTTCTGACACCCAGGCCCTTGTAGCCCTCGTCGTTGAACGACAGGCCTAGCCCCACTTTGGTGGTGTTGGGTGCTGCTGCAGGCTGGGCCAGCGCGCTCCAAGGCGCACACACCAGCGCGTACAGTGCCAAGCCAGGCAGGCTATTGGAGCAGTGGTGTAACGGTTTCATAGCGATTTTGCTTTTGTGGCACTAAGACGTGTTGCACAGTGAGTAGCATTTAGTCTAGCACTGGCGCCCAAAAGCTGCACGCTGTAGGGCTGGCTTTTACGGATTATTTACAAGCGCACAGGCGCTCAGAGCAAATCAGGCCGCAGTTTTTGCGTCAAAGCCAGGCGCTGTTCGGTGCGCCAGCGCTCGATATGGGCATGGTTGCCAGACAGCAACACTGCCGGCACACCCTGCCCGCGCCACACCTCGGGGCGGGTGTAATGGCAGCAGTCCAGCATGCCGCTCACGGCCGGGTTAAAGCTGTCCTGCGCATGGCTGTCGGCATCGCCCAGCACACCCGGTTGTAGCCGTGCAACTGCGTCTAACAGGGCCAGTGCGGCTATTTCGCCGCCTGAGAGTACAAAATCGCCCAAACTGATTTGCTGGGTGACAAATTGGTCGATAAAGCGCTGGTCGAGCCCTTCGTAGCGGCCACAAATAAGAATTGCACCCTGGCTGTCTGACCAATGCTGCACCTGGGCATGGTCCATTGCAGCGCCCATCGGCGAAAAGAGCACCACTGGGCACTGTGCCTCGGGCCGCTCAGCACGCTCGGCGCGAATGGCTTCGATGCAGCGCGCTAAGGGCTCAGCCATCATCACCATGCCGGGGCCACCCCCAAAAGGGCGATCGTCAGTGCGGCGGTAGTTGCCGTCGGCCAGATCACGTGGATTGGTAAAGCGCAGATCGACTAACTTGCTGCCATCTGGCTGCGCCTCAAAAGCGCGGCGGTTGATGCCCGTTTGCATGAAAGGTGCAAACAGCTCAGAAAAAATGGTGATCACATCAAAACGCATAGCGGGTTTGATCTTAAATTACACAAAACGCATGGCGCCCGGTTCAGTCTAAATAATCCATCTGCCAGTCCACCGTGATGCGCTTATCGGCCAAGCTCACATCGTCCACATAAACCGAAACA
>JANPDG010000021.1:0-5629 GCA_031431335.1 Polaromonas sp.
CTCCACCGTGGTGCCTTGTGCGCGGGCCGCTTGGCTTAGCTCGCCGGTCTGGCCGTGTAGCATCCAGGCAGCAGGCTCACCCGCAGCTTTAGACAGCACCGTGCAGTCCGCAATCGAATTGATGGCCGCCAGCGCCTCGCCGCGAAAACCCATCGTGCCCACAGACTCTAAATCTTGCAGCGACGCAATCTTGCTGGTGGCGTGGCGCTTAAGTGCCATGGCCAGCTGACCCCGCGGTATGCCCAGCCCGTCATCTTCCACCACGATGGCGCGCACACCCCCTGCCAAGAGCCGCAGCGTGATGGCGGTGGCCCCCGCGTCCAGCGCGTTGTCTAGCAGCTCGCGCACCACCGAAGCAGGGCGCTCGACCACCTCGCCCGCTGCAATCTGGCTAATCAGCTCGTCAGGCAGCTCGCGAATAGTGCGGGGCAGTGTCGGGGGAGAAATATCGGTATTCACAGCGCAATTGTAGGCTGGCTCATTACAATCCACCCCATGGAACTCATCACTTTTCTCTTCGACTTCGTTTTGCACATCGACGTCCACCTCAAAGACTTCGTCACTGCCTACGGTGCCTGGGTGTATGTGCTGCTGTTTTTGATCGTCTTTACCGAGACGGGTGTGGTGGTCATGCCGTTTTTGCCGGGTGACTCGCTGCTCTTTATCACTGGCGCGCTGTGCGGTCTGGGGCTGATCAGCTTGCCGCTGGCTATTGGCGTGTTGCTGGCGGCGGCTATTTTGGGTGACCAGTGCAATTACACCATTGGCCGCTATTTTGGGCCCAAGGTGTTCCAGTGGGAAGACTCGAAGTTTTTCAATAAAAAAGCGTTTAACAATGCGCACAACTTTTACGAAACCTATGGCGGCGTAACTATTATCTTGGCCCGCTTTATGCCGTTTATTCGCACCTTTGTACCGTTTGTAGCCGGCGTGGCCGAGATGTCGCGCGGCAAGTTCACCATGTACAACGTGGTAGGCGCGGTCATTTGGGTGGTGGGGCTGTGTTTGGCGGGCTACTTTTTTGGCAACTTGCCATGGGCGCAAGCCAATCTTTCTAAAATCATCTGGGCACTGATTTTGGTACCCGGCTTGATCGCGCTGTTCGGCGCTTGGAAGGCCAGTCGGGCAAAAGTGAAGCCTTCGAAGTAATTCGTTTGCTATTTTATTAATAGCAAACTATTGAATATCCACGTCGGAAAAGTGCTCTATTTTCTTCCAAAATATGTGTTTTGAATATGGGTTGGTTTGTGTGTCTTGGGTTGTTGGAAGATGAATGCAGCGACATGACCCATTGCCCGTCCAAAGTAAGCAACGAAGAAATGCACTGCCACGGGCTGTTCAACATTACCTCATAAAACAAACTAAGAACTAGTCCGCGTCCGAGCCAGCGGAGGGTTCTTGGCAAAGTAGCGCTGCAGGCCGCGCAGCATGGCGTCGGCGAGTTGGTCTTGGTACTCAACGCTGCGCAGACGCTGCTCTTCTTCAGGGTTACTGATAAACGCGGTTTCAATCAATATGCTGGGAATATCGGGCGCTTTGAGCACCGCAAAGCCCGCTTGTTCTACCTTGGGCTTGTGCAGCTTGGCAAAGCTGCCAATCTCGCCCAGCAGGCTGCTACCCAGCTTCAAACTGTCATTAATTTGCGCCGTGGTGCTCATGTCCAAAATAGCGCGTTGCACCTGCGCGTCTTTTACTTTCACGTTCACACCGCCTATTTTGTCAGCGCTGTTTTCTTTGTCCGCCATGTATTTGGCCGCCGCACTCGACGCGCCCTTTTCGCTTAGCGCAAACACACTGGCACCGCGCGCGGTGGGCACGGTGAAGGCGTCGGCGTGGATGCTGATGAACAGGTCAGCTTGCACCTTTTGCGCCTTTTGCACCCGCACATGCAGCGGTACAAAAAAGTCGGCATCGCGGGTGAGGAAGGCGCGCATGGGGTTGCCGTTGATGGTGCTGGCGTTGATGCGCTCGCGCAGCTTGAGGGCCACTTGCAGCACCACGTCTTTCTCGCGGGTGCCTTGCGGGCCGATAGCGCCGGGGTCTTCGCCGCCGTGGCCGGGGTCTAGGGCGATGATGATGAGGCGGTCGGTTTTAGACGGCTTACTGCTGGCAACTGCAGGCGGCATAGGTGCAGGCGCTGGGCTGTTGGCTGCGCTGTCAGTGGGCTTGGGTGGCTTGGCTGCTGAAGTCGACGCAGCGCCTGAAGCTGCAGGTTTGCTGCCTTGCTGCGCTATCAGGTCGCCCAGTGGGTCGCGCGGGGCTGCTGCTGCGGGTGTGGGGGGTATAGGTGTTGATTTTTCTCCCAGCCGCTCGGCAATCAACGCCTCCAGCGGGTCTGCTGCCTGCAAGGGGTACAGATCCATCACCAGCCGGTGCTGGTAGGCCGCAATCGGCGGCAGGTTAAACACTTGGGGCAGTGCCTCTTGTTTCAGGTCGATGACCAGTCGCACTACGCCAGGCGCGTTTTGACCCACGCGAATACCGCGAATAAAAGGGTCGTTTGATTTGACGCTGCCCACCAGCTCTTTGAGCGCAGGCGACAGCTCAAGCCCTTCGATATCCAGCGCCATGCGCGGTGGTGTGGTGACAGACACATGCGTCGCAATCAGTTTGCCGTCGCTCTCAATGGTCACGCGCGTGTAGTCCATGGCGGGCCACACCCGCACTGCCAAAATAGTAGCGCCCCAGGCAATATCTGCCTTGGTCAGAAGCAGCGCGAGTGTGCCAGCGCCAATGGCGCGCCGGCGCGTGATGGGGGAGGGCGGTGGACTCGATGGTGGCATGCAGGGCGTACTTTAAACCAGTTGTAGCGCAGGCACGTTACTAAAAACAATAACCCGCACCATAGCCAACAGCCTACTAAGCACGCTGCACCAGCTCTTTGCCCAGCGGCGTGAAGGCGCGCAGTGTGACGCTGCGGCTGTCGTCGTCGTTAACGGTGATGTGAACGGCCAAGTCGGGCACGGGCAGGGCGGCGCGGGCGTTGTCGGCCCATTCGATTAATTTCAGGCCGGGGGCGGTAAAAATATCTCTGAACCCCGCGTCTTCCCATTCGCGCGGGTCGGTGAAACGGTAAAAGTCAAAATGCGAGATGGCCAACTCACCTTGCGCAGTGGGCACGCTGTGTGGCTCGACCACCGCATAGCTGGGGCTTTTGACGCGGCCTTGCACGCCCAGGGCGCGCAGCAGGTGGCGCACCAGGGTGGTTTTGCCAGCACCTAGCTCGCCGTGCAGCTCGATAATGGCGTGGTGTAGCGCAGGGCGCGTGGCCAGCGCTGTGGCCCACGCTTGGGTAGCATCTTCGGTAGACCACAGATAAGTTTCTACAATCAAAGCATCGTGACCGACAGTATTCAACTTCTCTCCAAAATTCGCCAATGGGCGACTGAACTGGGATTTTCGCAAATTGGCGTGGCCCCCATTGATTTGAGCACAGCCGAGCCCGGACTGCAGGCTTGGCTAGATAACGGCTTTCATGGCGATATGGCTTACATGGCCGCCCACGGCATGCGCCGCGCCCGCCCGGCCGAGCTGGTGCCCGGCACGGTCAGTGTCATCACTGCACGCATGGATTATCTCCCAAGCAGCACAGCGCAAGGCTGGCAAGCTATTGAATTGGACAGGCTTGGCAGGCCGTCTGAGGCGATTGTGTCCATCTACGCCCGTGGCCGTGACTATCACAAGGTGCTGCGCAGTCGGTTGCAAAAACTGGCCGAGCACATTGAGGCGGAGCTGGGCCCCTTTGGTCACAGAGCCTTTACCGACTCTGCCCCGGTGCTCGAAGTCGAGTTGGCCACGCGCAGCGGCCTGGGCTGGCGCGGCAAGCACACGCTCACGCTGTCGCGCGATGCGGGCAGTATGTTCTTTTTAGGTGAGATTTATGTAGATTTGGCGTTGCCGCAAACCTCAAGCGTCAACGCACCCGCCGCAGACCACTGCGGTAGCTGCACCTCGTGCATCGAGGTGTGCCCCACGCGGGCCATCTTGTCGCCCGGTCTGTTAGATGCCCGCCGCTGCATTAGCTACCTCACCATCGAGCACGCAGGCCCCATCCCACTAGAGCTGCGAGCCTTGATCGGTAACCGCATCTACGGCTGCGACGATTGTCAGCTGATTTGCCCATGGAACAAATTTGCCCAGCGCAGCGCACTGCCTGATTTTGACGAACGCGCAGGCCTCACAGGCCAGCAACTGGTCACGCTGTTTGCCTGGACAGAGAGCGAATTTTTAAAATTCACCGAAGGCAGCCCCATCAGGCGCATCGGCCACGCACGCTGGCAGCGCAATATTGCGGTGGCGATGGGCAATGCGCTGCGTTTACCGACTACAAAAGCTATGTCAGACGACGCAAGGGCCGCCATGCAAGCCAGTCTGGTTGCGGCTAAGGCAGCTGCAACAGCGCTGGTAGCCGAGCATGTAGATTGGGCGCTGGCGCAATAGGCGGTTGCTACAGCAATCTTGTCACATACACACTGTGCGGGTCCAGCGTGTAGCTGCCAGCTAGTCGTGCAGCAATTATTATGCCGCTCCAGATTGCAGCGTCCGTCACAGCCGCGATAATCATGCCATGCCTTTGCTGACCGACCCCAACTACTCCCACCGCTGGCGCTTGTCGGTCGCCCCGATGATGGACTGGACCGACCGCCATTGCCGCTACTTTCATCGCCTGCTCACGCAGCGCACGCTGCTCTACACCGAGATGGTGACCACCGGCGCGCTGCTGCACGGCGATGTACCCCGCCACTTGGACTTCAATGCCCAGGAACACCCCGTGGCGCTGCAGCTGGGCGGCAGCGAACCAGCGGATGTCGCCAAGGCCGCCAAGCTGGGCGCGCAGTGGGGCTATGACGAGATCAACTTGAACTGCGGCTGCCCCAGCGAGCGGGTGCAAAAAGGCGCTTTTGGCGCATGCCTGATGGCCGAACCTGCGCTGGTGGCTGACTGCGTCAAAGCCATGCAAGACGCCGTGAGCATCCCGGTGACGGTCAAGCACCGCATCGGTATTGATAAAACCGAGAGCTACGAATTTGTGCGCGATTTTGTAGGCACGGTGGCGCGCGCGGGCTGCGAGGTGTTTATCGTGCATGCGCGCAACGCTTGGCTGCAGGGCCTGAGCCCAAAGCAAAACCGCGAAGTGCCGCCGCTGCGCTATGGGCTGGTGCATCGGCTCAAAAAAGAGTTTCCACATTTAGTGATAGCGCTCAACGGCGGCATCAACACCCTGGAGCAGGTGCGCACCGAGCTGGCGCATGTAGACGGCGTGATGGTGGGCCGCGAGGCGTATCACAACCCGTGGCTGATGGCCGATTGGGATGCTGAGTTTTATGCAGACACCACCTCGCGCGCAGGCATTACGCGGGACAGTGTGGAGGAGCAGATGGTGCTGTACATGGAGCGCGAGTTGGCGGCCAAAGGCACACCGTGGTATTCAATCGCCCGCCATATGCTGGGCCTGCGCCACGGGCAAAGCGGAGCGCGGCTGTGGCGACAGGTGTGGAGCGATCACCGGCTCAAAACGCTGCCTGCGAGGGATGTGTATGAGCGGGCTATTGCGGCGCGGGGGCGGGTAGGGTGAGCTTCTAACAGCCCGTGACAATGCTTTTGCTCGTTGTTTACCTTGGACGGGCGG
>JANPDG010000022.1:0-4695 GCA_031431335.1 Polaromonas sp.
ATCAACATGCGTGACGGCGGCTTCATCAGCCAGCATGACTTTCATATTGCTACTTTGATTGCCAACGTAGTGTGCGGCGGCGATGTAGAAGCCGGCACCTTGGTCAACGAAGAATATTTGATGACGCTAGAGCGCAAAGCATTCACCAGCCTGCTGACGATGGCCAAAACACAAGAGCGGATTATGGGGATGTTGTCGACTGGTAAGCCGGTGAGAAATTAACAAACTGATAACTTTGTGGGACAGACCAACGAACAGCGCAAAGCGCCCCGTTGCTCTGTCCTCAACCGATCAAATGAATTCACAACCCAACCGCCTACAACGCCAATTAAGCCGCTTAAACGAAGTACCCACATACTTCCGCCCGTGGTTTCAGTCAGTCGTGTTAGGCCGCGCTGTGCCCTTCACAGGCACGGCCAAGCTGCGCTACGAAGTCATGTCGCCCGAAAAAGTGGTTGTGTTTGTAGCCAACCGCCGCAAGGTGCACAACCACATTGAGGGCGTGCACGCCATGGCCACCACGCTGGCGGCCGAGACGGCCACGGGCATGGTGATGGGCATGAATGTGCGTGACGACTGCTTGCCAGTGGTCAAAGAAATGCGCGTGCAGTTTACCAAGCGCGGCATGGGTGCGATGCGCGCTGTCGCCACACTGACTGACGCGCAGCGCGCGCTGATTCAAAGCACTGATAAAGGCGAAGTCACCGTGCCTGTGGTGGTAACCGATGAGTCGGGCAACCATCCACTAGTCTGCGAATTTATCTGGGCTTGGATTCCGTCCAAGCGGCCCGCTAAACCTACTGAAAATACAACCCCATTGCAGGACAGCTCAGCGGCCAGCGCATAGCGCACCACTCTTTTGTTCTCAACCTATCAAAAAAGGAATTCAACATGACCAAACAAGTTCAAGAAGCCTACATCGTTGCCGCTACGCGCACGCCTATTGGTCGCTCGCACAAGGGCTTTTTTCGCAACACGCGCCCAGACGATTTGTTGGCCACTGTGCTGCGCAGCGCGCTAGCCCAAGTGCCGGGCCTAGACCCTGCCAGCATTGAAGATGTGATCTGCGGCTGCGCTATCCCCGAGGCGCAACAGGGCCTGAACATTGCCCGTGTGGGCGCAGTGCTGGCAGGCTTGCCCAAAAGCGTGGGCGGTATCACGGTCAACCGTTTTTGTGCATCAGGCATCAGCGCCGTGCAAATGGCCGCTGACCGTATTCGCGTAGGCGAGGCCGACGTGATGATTGCCGCGGGCACCGAGAGCATGAGCATGGTGCCGATGATGGGCAATTCGCCCAACCTATCGCCCGCTATCTTTGCCGACACCGACAACGTAGACAACTATGGCATTGCCTACGGGATGGGTTTGACAGCAGAGAAAGTAGCCACTCAGTGGAAGATCAGCCGCGAAGCGCAAGACGAGTTCGCCTATGCATCGCACATGAAGGCGTTGGCCGCCATGAAAGCTGGCCACTTTGCCAACGAAATGACCGCCGTTGAAGTCACCGAGCGCAGTGTCAATTTAGACTCTGCCGAAGTCACCACCACGACCCGCAGCGTGAACTTAGATGAAGGCGCACGCCCCGACACCACCGTAGAAGGCTTAGCCAAACTGCGCGCCGTGTTCTCTGCGCGCGGCTCGGTCACAGCGGGCAACAGCAGCCAAACGTCTGACGGCGCAGGCGCGCTGATCTTGGTGAGCGAAGCGGCGCTCAAGCGCTACAACCTCACGCCTCTGGCCAAATTTAGCAGCTACGCCAGCCGTGGCGTGCCGCCGCACATCATGGGCATTGGCCCGATTGAGGCCATCCCTGCTGCGCTGAAATACGCAGGCTTAAAGCACTCTGACATCGACTGGTTTGAATTGAACGAAGCCTTTGCTGCGCAGTCGCTCGCGGTCATCAACACCTTGGGCTTAGATGCCTCCAAAGTCAATCCGATGGGCGGCGCAATTGCACTGGGCCACCCGCTGGGCGCGACTGGCGCAATCCGTGCAGCCACGGTCATTCATGCATTGCAGCGCAACAAGCTCAAATACGGCATGGTCACCATGTGCGTAGGCATGGGCCAGGGTGCAGCTGGTATTTTTGAGCGTGTTTAATAAAACACATTGAGCACTCTGCCCATTTTCAACTTTATGATTTAGGTGAAAATTTCGGCAGTTTTCCGACGTGGATATTCAATAGTTTGCTATAGATTTAATAGTTTTTGATCTTAAATAAAGGCTACCGTTATGCCGCCGACATCCAGCGCCCTAGACTTTGACCAAGCTGTTGCACTGCACAGCCTAGGCGCTGGCCGTTACAGCGGCAGCACACATACGGCATGGCTCAACATGGTGGGGCCGTTTGGCGGTATCACGGCTGCTGTGATGTTGCAGGCTGTCATGCAGCACCCAGAGCGCTTGGGCAACCCGGTGTCGCTTACGGTGAATTTTTGCGCAGGTGTAGCTGAAGGTGCGTTTGAAGTGACGGCCAAGCCTGCGCGCACCAACCGGTCAACCCAGCATTGGCAGATTGAGTTAGTGCAAGCCGGTGAGGTCGTTATCACCGCTACCGCCGTCACCGCAGTGCGCCGCAATACCTTTAGCAGCAACGAGTTGCCCATGCCAGCGGTAGCTGCAGCCCAGTCGCTGCCACGCGCACAGCCGCCCAAGCTGCCGTGGACGCAGCGCTACGACATGCGTTCGATTACCGGCCACTTGCCGACAGTGTGGGACGGTACCGAGGGCGACTCACTCACGCAAATGTGGGTGCGCGATGTGCAGGAGCGCAGCATAGATTTTGTATCGCTCACAGGCTTGGCTGACAGTTTTTTCCCGCGCGTGTACTTGCGCCGTAAAACCTTTGTGCCCATTGGCACTGTGTCGATGACAGTGTATTTTCATGCCGATGCAGCAGAGTTGAGTGCACTAGGGTGTGGCTTTGTATTCGGTCAAGCCAAAGCGCAGTGCTTTTTTAACGGATTTTTTGACCAAACAGCGCAGTTGTGGTCCGAGGCTGGCACACTCTTAGCTACCACGCACCAAGTGGTGTATTTCAAAGAATAACCGAGCCCCATTTTTATGACCGACATTTTGATTCACCACGATGCAGGCGTGTGCACTATCACGCTGAACCGCGTGGACAAAAAAAACTCCATCACCACCGTGATGTACCAAGCCATGGCCGACGCCTTGGCCGTAGCCGATGCTGACCCCGCCACGCGCGTGGTGGTGTTTCAAGGCCATGAAACCATCTTTAGCGCTGGCAACGACATTGCCGATTTTTTAAACAACCCGCCAGCGGGCCAAGACAGCCCCGTGTTTCGTTTTTTGCGCGGCATTGCGACATTTACCAAACCCCTGGTGGCCGCCGTCTGCGGCCCTGCAGTCGGCGTGGGCACCACACTACTGCTGCACTGCGACCTAGTGTATGCGGGCGACAACGCAGCATTTTCAATGCCATTCGTCAACCTGGGCCTGTGCCCCGAGGCGGCGTCCAGCCTGTTGGTGCCGCAAATGATGGGTTACCACCGCGCCGCCGAGGCCCTGTTGCTGGGCGAGCCGTTCATGGCCGAGGCGGCACTTGAAGTGGGCTTGGTCAACCGCGTTGTCGCACCCACCGAGGCCAACAACTACGCCCAAGCTGTAGCCAAAAAACTGGCTGCAAAGCCGCTGACCAGCCTGATCGAAACCAAACGCCTGATGAAAAAAAACCAAACCGCCTTGCTACTGCAAGTGATGGCCGAAGAAGGCGAAAACTTTGGCCGTATGCTGCGCGAGCCTGCAGCCCGCGAGGCGTTTGGCGCATTCATGGAAAAGCGCAAACCTGACTTTGCCAAGGTGTAGCCTTGAAGGCTGCACGGTTAGATAATTGCACGCCAAAGTTTAGACACCCAAAGCTCAGTCCCGTGTCAGCCTGGCCTGCACAATCAGGCCATGACACCAAAGACCGATACCCGCCCAGTTGCACTAGAACCCGAGTTCATCGCAGCTATCAACGACATTTTTGAAAACAAAGTAGTTTTCAACCACACACTGGGCATTAAAGCCTTGGCCACCAGCAGCACCGAAGTCACCGCCACCATCGCCATGCGCCCCGAACTGGTGGGCCACTATGCGTACAACCGTGTGCACGGCGGCGTGATCAGCGCCTGCCTAGACACCATCGGCGGCCACGCTGTGATGGCTGCCATAGGCGCACGCCACATTGACGAGCCGATTGCCAAACGCCTAGAGCGCTTTAACAAACTAGGCACCATCGACCTGCGCATAGACTACCTGCGCCCCGCGATTGGCGAGCATTTCACCATGCGCGGCCAAGTGCTGCGCCTAGGCTCGCGGGTAGCCAGTGCACGCATGGAGTTTTTTGGCGCTGACGGTACACTGCTGTCTATGGGAGCAGCGGCTTACATCGTGTCTTAAACGATTTAGGTGATTATTTTGGCATTTTTCCGACGTGGATATTAAATAGTTAGCTATTAAAATAATAGCAAATTAATCAATTTATACGCAATTGCCAAATGCTAAACGCAAGCTTATGCTACGGGCTTCGCGATATACAGCATGCTCCAAGGCTTAAAAATATGACTGCAAAATACCGAATTTCAGAAGACGACTATGTCAACGCCATGAAGCTGTATGGCAAGCTCACACCGCTTGGTGTGATGGTCTTGGCGGGTATGGCGTTGCTCTTAGTGATGATCGAAGTGTTCG
>JANPDG010000023.1:0-21347 GCA_031431335.1 Polaromonas sp.
AAGCTGGCCGATTGTTTGCTGGACTCGGTGGCCGAGGCCGACGCCAGCGGCTTGCCCTACTTCTTGGTCGGCCATGTGGGCGACGGTAACTTTCACTTTGGGTATTTGATCGACCCGGACTCTGCGGCCGAGCGCCAAACCGCAGAGGAGCTGAACCATAAACTGGTGCACCGCGCTTTGCAGCTGGAGGGCACCTGCACCGGTGAACACGGTATTGGCTTACATAAGCAAGACTTTTTAATCACCGAGGCGGGCAGCGGCGCAGTGGGCATGATGCGCACGATCAAGCACGCGCTTGACCCGGACAACATCATGAACCCGGGCAAGATTTTTAGCTGGTAATGCGCATTTTGTAAGTGTTGTGTTACTTTTTTTGCACAATTCTTACCCTGAATCGTGAATCCTTCACGCGCCTTTGTAACGTATCGCAAGAATAATTTAGTTTTACTTGTGAGTAGGGATCGTTGCAATGTTGAGTCGTACCGCCACAGTGCTGATAGCACCGGGCAAAAGCTATTTATCGGCCGCCGAGCGTGTTTTAAAAACTACAGCTTTAAGCTGGGGAGTAAGCCCGCGCACTGCTGCGGGCTTACTCTTGGTGGGGCTGAGCACGGGTGCTTGGGCGCAGGCCACTGACGCTGGGCGCGTGTATGACTCGCTGCAAAAGCGTGGCCCACAGGTGCTGCAGCCCCAAGCGCCGAGTGTGAACCTCAAGCCGGGTGAAGCATCTAGGAGCGTGATGCCTAGCGCGGATGCGCAGCTGGAAGTCAAGCAGTTCAAAGTTGCGGGCGCGACGCTGCTTGCGCAGCCTAAGCTAGAAGCGATAGTGCAGCCGTTTGCGGGCCGCACCATGACGGTGACGCAGCTGCAAGAGGCGGCAGATGCGGTGGCGCAGGCTTACCGCGAAGCGGGCTACATGCTGGTGCAGGCTGCGGTACTGCCCCAGACGATTCAAGATGGCGTGGTTACCATCACGGTGCGCGAAGGGCGCTTAACCAAGCTGGACATTGCCAGTACGAATGCAGGCAGGCCCGTGCCTAGCTTGGTGCAGGCAGGGTTGCAGCAGAGCCTGCGCACAGGCGAGCCTGTGAACACGCCGCTGCTAGAAGAGAGCTTGCTATTGATCAACGACTTGCCGAGCAGGGGCCGCGCGTCAGCTGAGATTGCGCCGGGCGAGCAGCCGGGCAACAGCGCGGTGAGCATCAGCTATGCGCCTGCGGCGCGGGTGACGGGCTTGGTGCAGGCAGACAACGGCGGCGGGCGCTTTACGGGGCGCAACCGTTTTTTTGGCCAGCTGGTTGTGAACGACCCGCTGGGCTTGGCTGACCAGCTGAGCTTGGGGATGTTGACCACCGGCTCGCTGCTGTCGTCGGTGCAGGCGGGCTACCGGGTGCCGCTGGGGCTGCGCACGACGATTGG
The DNA here is from genome assembly GCA_031431335.1 of Polaromonas sp. GTDB lineage: Bacteria > Pseudomonadota > Gammaproteobacteria > Burkholderiales > Burkholderiaceae_C > JAAFIP01. The sequence goes on from JANPDG010000023.1 coordinate 1,420, forward strand.
CGTCTCGGGGTCTAAGCTGACCTATTCGCTATGTTGTCAGACCACGGGCCTTCCTAGTGGCGGTGATGTGGGCACACTGGGCATTGACGCTGCCTATAACGTGCGGCTGCAGCGCGGCGAGCAAATTACGCTGTTTGCGCAGGGCGACACAAAAAGGCTAGAGACGGACACCGCCGGTGTGCAGCAAACGCAGCGCAGTGTACAAGGGCTTACCTTGGGCGCGCGAGGCTACTGGAGTGATGCGGCGTATAACGGCTGGTCTGCCTCTGTGCGCGGCGGCAAAGCTGACTTGACGGACAACGCGGCCGACCTGGGATTTGACTTAGCGGGCGCGCAGGTGCAGGGCAATTTTTCTAAATTGAACGCCAGCTTCTACCGCAGCCAGTCGATCAGCAGCGCCTGGTCTTGGCAGCTGAATCTGCGCGGGCAGAGAAACTTGGGGCGTAATTTAGAAAGCTCAGAGCGCTATGTGCTGGGCGGCTCTGATGGTGTGCGCGCTTATCCGTCGGGCGAGGCGGTGGGCGACAGCGGCTGGCTGGCCACGCTAGAGCTGCGCTACGCACTGGCGGCATTGCCGGGGCTGTCTGTGGCAGGTTTTTTGGACACGGGCGGCATCAGGCGCTTTAGCAAAAATGCCGCATTGCTCGCGGGCACTGTACCCAATAACTACCAGCTCTCGGGCGCGGGCCTGGGGATGCGCTACGAGACTGAAGCGGTCAGCTTGGCGCTGGTATGGGCTAAGCCTGTCGGCAGCAACCGCGGGCAAGATGCTGCAGGCAATAACAATGAACGTCGCCAAGACGGCGCGCGTGCTTGGGTGACTGCTGCTTGGCGGTTTTGAGATCGCTGTGCAGCGCATATGTAAAAAAGTACAACCGTATGAACCGTTTTGCACTTTGGTGCAACCTACAAGCTTAGATAAGGTGGATTTGCAATGAACACGTTAACAAAATCAATGAACCATTTGCAGCCAGGCGCTGATGTGCCCAGCACACCAGCGCTGAGTGTGCAACGCGTGTGTTTATTGCTGCTGGGCTCGGCGGCAGTGTTTTCGGCCCACGGTGCACCTACTAGTAATTTGGGCCAGGTCGCCGGGTCGTCGCAAGTGCTTCTGGCGCAAGCTGTTATCAAGCATGATCCTTGGGCGGGCGGGCCGCCGCAAGGTGATGGTATCTTTGTCGCCCCCGCCCCGCCCCCGCCCCCGCCGCGACAACCTGTAATTTCGCCGCCGTTGCCCCCAGCAGCATCTGCACCGGTTAAGCCGCCGGTTACACCCGTTACCGCCCCAGCCAGTATCGCTTCCGTGAACTCAGTTCTTCCGGCTCCAGTTGATCCCGTTAAGCCGCCCCAGGGGAATCAGCCAACTGAATTACCTCCCCGTGGAGGAGGCGGTGGTGTTGGCCAGCCAGTAGGCGGCAGTGGGCCAACGCTGTCTTCTAATAGCGCTCCGTTTGCGAATGGCACGAACATCTTCAGGCCACCTGTGAGGCAAGGGGCATCGCAGGGTGCTCGAGGTTTGGGTGAAATATTGCCCGGCGCTCAAAAATTGGGCGAAAGCATGCAGGAGCAAACTGCATCGGCAAAAGATACGTACACCAATATTGTTGCAACCAATGCCAAAACAAAATGCACAGCAGTGAGCCTGCGCCCAGACGCTCGACGCCAAGCGGTGAGCTTGGTGGACTTGCTTGGCGACGGGTTGATTGTGGCGGCGGTGCCAGATGTACATATTCAATCGGTTTTTTCTCGCGCGGGCTACGACAGTGTGGATCTGTCTAAGGCTACGCGTTGGTGCATTACGCCCATGGCTGCCCGTGAGCTGTTGCAGCCGGCCAGCGGCACCGGTGGGCAAGATGCTGCACTGCTGGTGCAAACAGGTGGAGGATTGCAGCTTATGTCGCAAGACCAGTGGCTAGCCCATCAAGCCTCGCTCAAGCCGTTGGTCACGGCGATGACGCCGGCCAAACCCGCTAAGTCGGGAAAGACCACCAAAGTGGCTGGTCGTGCGCTCAGTAAAACCACAGCAAAATCTGCGACGGGTATCACAGTGGGCGCATTGCGCTTGCCTGTGGGCCCAAGCAAGGCAACGGGTACCGCTTCTTAAAGGGTGCAAGCTCAATTCGTGAAGATCGATAACAACGAAGAGCACATAAAAGCACGACTCACAATACTAGAGGATGTGAATCTGTAATGAACACGTTAATAAAGCCAACAAATAAGTCGCAGCCAGGTTCTGAGGTATTTGTTATGAATGTGCAGAACGCATGTTTGTTGCTTATAGCTTCGCTGATAGCGATTCCTGCTTACGCGCAGCGTGCGGTCGATCGGACGCCTTTTAGAGAGCCTACGATTAGCAACGCTGGTCAAGGCGCTGGTTCAGCGCCCGTTGCCCCGATCAGCTCTCGCCAGGCAGGGCCGAGTGCGGGTGGGCCCCCGCCAGGGGCTGGAGTTGCTGAGGTGTCTGCACCACCACCACCGCGGCAGCCACCAGTGCCGCCGCCTGCAGCGCCCGCGCCGGTCAAGCCACCAGTTGTAAAGCCTAGCGCTATAGACCCCAAGGCTGGTCCTGGCCCAGGTCGTGGCCCAGAAAAACCGATTCCTCAAGGTGCGGGTCCAGCTGCACCGACTGTAACCAGCAATGCTGTTTTGCCGCCTGAGCCTCCCCGCATAGCCATGCCGGGAGGAGCGACTCAAGGCGCGGCTCCGGCAGCTGAGGCTAGAGTGGCCAACTCAGCTACCACGCCTGCGAATACAAATAATGGATCGGCGCTGGCGGCTGCGCCTAGCTTAGTGGACAAGCCGCCGAGCGTTTATAACCCCCCGGGTGGCAGTGGACCAGAGCTGTTTCCTAATTTTGTCAATCAACCATCTACTGCGAATACCGTTAAGCCGCCTACAAAGCCAGGGATATTACAAGGCAGTGGCACATCAGTCGGCGTGACCAACAACAGCGCATACCGTGTGGGCGGTGGTCTGGGTGAAATATTGCCTGGGTCTCAAAAACTCAGCGAAAGTATGCAAGAGCAAGTTGCCTCGGTTAAAGCCACAGACACCAGCGTTGCCGTAACGAGCCTTCAAACCAAATGCACCGCAGTGAGTCTGCGTCCAGACGCTCGGCGCCAAGCGATGAGCTTGGTGGACTTGCTCGGCGATGGACTGATTGTTGCGGCGGTACCTGATACGCATATTCAATCGGTGTTTACACGCGCAGGCTACGCCAGTGTCGATCTTTCAAAGTCTGCGCGGTGGTGCGTAACGCCTAGTGCTGCGCGTGAGCTGTTGCAACCAGCGCGCGGCACGGGTGGGCAAGATGCCTCACTCTTGGTGCGAACTGGGGGAGGTTTGCAGCTGATGTCGCAAGACCAGTGGCTGGCGCATCAGGCGTCGCTTAAGCCTTTGGTGGCGTCGATGTCGGCGAAACCAGCCAGATCGGGCAAGCTTGCTAAGGTGTCCGGTCGAACGCTTGCCAAGCCTACTGCGAAATCTTCGGCTGGCATCACGGTAGGCTCGCTGCGTTTGCCTACCGGTGCAAACAAGGTGATGGGTACTGCTTCTTAAGCGACTAGTCGCTCAATATCTCGGGTGCCGTGCGTTTGCGCGGCCAGTTTGAAAATGAAATCACATGCAGCGTAAAGAACAATTTTTATTTACGATGTCTGCATGTCAGCGTGCAGTGAGCTCTCATAAGGGGGCATCACTTGGTCGCTGGCTACAAAAAGGCTTGCTGCTGGTGTGTTTGGCTTGTGTGCCCCTAATGGCTGCGTCGCAAGCCTCCAGCCCGCGCGTGCGTGCAGCCTCTGATACGGGCCCATTTTTGCGGATCGACCCGGGAGCTCACACCGCGATTGTGCGCGCCGCTGCCTTTGACGCAACCAAGGAGCGCGCCTACACCGCATCAGACGATAAAACCATTCGTGTTTGGCAGTTGCCACAAGGCAAATTGATAAGCACATACAGAGTTCCTATCTTAGACGGCGCTGAAGGGCAGTTGTACGCGCTGAGCTTGTCGCCTGATGGCCGTTGGCTGGCTGTGGGCGGTTGGACGGGTTGGGACTGGGAGAAGCGCGCCAGTGTGTATATTTTTGATACGCAAACTGAGCAGATGGTGCAGCGGCTGGCAGTGGCGACATGGACGATCACGAGCCTTAGGTTTTCTCCGGATGGCCAGCATATTGCGGTGGGCATGCACGGCGAAGGCGGGCTGGTGATTGTGCGCAGATCTAACGGCCAAGTGGTGGCCAAAGATGCGGATTACCAGAACAAAGTGATGGACATGGATTTTGATCGCTTTGGCAGGCTGTACGCCATTGGCTTAGATGGTTTTGTGCGTTTGTACAAGCAAGATTTCACTTTGCTGGCGCGCCGCGCTGTGCAGGCCGCCAAAGACGCTGTGGCGCTGCGCGTGAGCCCTGATGGAGAGCGCTTGGCGATAGGCTTTGCGGATGCACCCACAGTGGAGGTGCTCAACGCGCGCGACCTGTCTACTGCAGGCGTACTCAAAGCCCCTGCATCTAAACAAAAAGATTTTGTGACTGTGGGCTGGACGTTGGATGGTCAGCAGATCTATGCGGCGGGAGAAAGTGCTGGCGGGAGTGCTGATATCTACCGCTGGCCGAGCAAAAACTACACCTCTGCGCCGCAAGTGGTGAATGCAACGCCAGCGCGGATTAATGACCTGTGGCCACTGTCGCGTGGGCGAATGATGTTTGTCACTGATGCTCCTTCGGTGGGCTGGGTGGAGGTGTCTGGGCAGGTGCGCCAACCCATCGTGAGCTCGCAATGGGACTTTGCAGCGGCGGGGCTTAGCTTGCAGATCTCTGGCAATGCGAGTCAAGTGAGTTTGTCCTCTGGTGGCAAGGCCATGAATTTTTCGGTGCCTGCTGCCAAGCTGGATTGGAAAGGCGCGCAGGGACTGCAAAGACCGTTGACGCAGGCCTCTGGTTGGAATGTGCGGGTAGGGCAAGACCTGCGAACCTTAGCGCTTAATGGTCAGGCCGTGGCGTTGGAGGAGTATGAAAAGGTGCGCAGCCATGCTATTGCCAGCAATCGCAGTTTTGCTGTGGTCGGCACGGAGTGGGCATTGCGCAGCTACAGCGCTAAAGGAGAGCTGCAATGGCTCACGCGTGTATCGTCTCCCATATGGGCGGTGAATGTTTCGGCAGATAACCGGGTAGTGGTGGCTGCTGTGGGGGACGGCACACTGCGATGGTTTGCTACCGATACGGGCAAAGAGCTGCTGTCGATTTTCATTCATAAAAATGCCATTGACTGGGTGGCTTGGGTACCTGGGGGCTACTACACGTCCTCACCGTTTGGTGACAAACATATTGGTTGGCACATTAACCGCGGGTTGGATGTAGCGCCAGACTTTGTTTATGCAGTGCAGTTAGAAAGAGTTTTGTACCGGCCTGATATTGTGCGCACGGCTTTAGACACGGCTACGGGTAAAACGGCTAAAAGTACTGCACCCTCCCCTTTGATGACGAACGACCAAATGGCTCAAATGGCGCCACCACGCTTGAAGGTGCGGCTTTTAGGTATAGACGCTGATAAAGCGATTGCGCGCGTAGCGGTAGAAGGCGAGCGAGCCGGCCCTGATATGCAAGACATAGCGGTGTATGTGAACGACCTGCCTGTCACGGCGACCAAAGACCGCGGCTTATCGTCATCAGAGGTGCGCCAGTTTCGCCGTGAGTACGAGGTGCCGCTAAGCCGAGAGACCAACGATATTCGTATTGAAGCATTTACAGGTTTGTCGATGGGGCTGGCAAGATTGCAGGTGGACTTGCCTGCGAACGCAAATGTGAAGCGGCCGCAAGGCGACCTGTATGTGTTGGCGATTGGTGCGAGTCAGTTTGACCAATTGCCCGAGAAGAATTGGCTGTCGTTTGCGGCCAAAGATGCTGATACCGTTGCGGCAGCGTTGCGGTCAACCAAAGAGAGTCCGTATAACAACCGGTATGTCAAAGTAGTGACGGATAACTCTGCAGACAAACCTACGCGCAGCAACATTTTGGCGGCATTAGAGTTTATAAAATCAGCCAAAGCACAAGACACGGTGGTGTTGTTCTTGGCTTCCCACGCGGTATCTGACGCACGCGGTAATTACTATTTTGTGCCCCGCGATGTGGCGGCCAAAGATTTGAATGGCTTACAAGCGGTGGACTCGCCACAAACTCTGTTGTCTTGGCAGGTATTTTTTGATGCCTTTCGAGTAGTAGCCGGGCAGCGCATCTTGGTGGTGGACACCTGCCAAGCCAAGGGCATCAATGGCCGCTTTGATCCTAATGCGCTGATCAAGCGTTCTGCATCAAGCCAGTTTGCTTTGATGCTGGCCTCGGGCGAAAACGAAGAGTCGCAAGAATATGATCCTGCCGGGCACGGACTTTTTACCTACGGTCTTTTATCGTCTTTAAAAGAAGCGCAAACGCAAAGAGCGCAGCGGTTTAGCCTGAAGGAATGGTTTCTCAGCAGTGCCCGCATTGTGCAAAAGTATCGGGATCGCAGCTTGGGGCCCCAGACGCCCCAGCTGCTTGCGCCCCCCGTGCTCGAGGACGCGCTGATGCTGGTGCAACAGTGACGTTACAACTTAACGTTGAAAAATTCACGAAATATTGAACCCGATCGCAAATGGCCGCAACTTATATTCAGAGCACTATGGCGCATTTAACTCCACAGCAGATTAATGAATTGCTTGCCCGCATCGGGCGGCAGGATGAGTCTGCCCTGCGTGAGATGCACCAGCTATTTGCCAAGCGGATCTATGCTTTTGCGCTCAATCGTCTGCATGACGAGCAAGATGCGGAATCTGTGGCGGTAGATGTGCTGTATGAGGTGTGGCAACACCCAGATCGTTTCAGGGGTGAGTCGCAGTTTTCGACCTGGATTTTAGGAATTGCAAAGTTTAAAGTTTTAATGATGTTACGCGCACGCAAACCCCACATGCAAGAGTTGGATGATGAGATCTGCGACACAGTGCCTGACGAAGGCATGGGTGTTTTTGACCAAGTGCTCAACTCTCAGTACCGTCACCATATCGACGGCTGCCTAGAAACGCTGCCTACGGCCCAGCGCGAAAGCCTGTACTTCACGTTTTACGAAGGTTGGTCTGTCAATGACATTGCCGTCTTTCAAGAATGCCCTGAGGGCACAGCCAAGACACGTTTGTTTCATGCCCGCAAAAATATGAAGGATTGCCTAGAAGATGCGTTCAAACCTAACGTTAATCTGCATTTGGTAAGCGCTGAGCCGCAAGTGGCTTCACACTATAGAAAGGGTTAGCCATGTCTAACGAATCGACTGTGGACATGCGCAAGCTGCAAGCTTTGCTGCCCTCGTATGTGAATAACACAGCGCAGACTGCAGAGCGCTTATTTGTTAAAGAAGCACTTGCGCAGAGTGCACAAGCCCGCGCTGCGCTGGCTTGGCATGAGTCGCTGGCTGAAAAGGTAATCAACGATGTGGATGCACTGCCCTCTAACTTGGGCTGGGCTCAGCTACAGGCCAAAGTGCGCTCGGCATCGCAGGCTAAACAACGGCGGGCAAATGAGGTTTGGTACCAAAGCCTATGGAGTACCGTAGAGCCGTATATGCCGCACCGCTGGTTGCCCGCACCGGTGATGGGCGGTGTGTGTGCTGGCTTGTTTACTTTGGTGATTGGCCAAGGCGTGCTGCTCAGCGATAAGAGCCAAGAGGCCGACTACAGCCAAGTAAGAGGATCGCAGCCCTTGAATGGGCCGAATGCAGCGTCGCCAGAATTGGCAGCGGGCGCAAACAGCAAGTTTGTAAAGCTTAACTTCAAGGACCGTGTGAGCGAGCGTGATATGCGTTTGCTGCTGGTGCGCACGGGCGCAGTCATTGTCAGCGGCCCAGGCCAATTAGGCGACTACACGGTGGCGATACCTGCTGGTGAGTTGAACCAAGCGCTCCAGCAGTTCAAAGACAGTTTGCTGACAGAGTCTGCTATGGCTGTACCTTCACCTTTGGCGCGCACCACCGACAGGAGTGGCACGACGGGGTCTGCGCCCGGGCAGGCTGCATCGGCCGCGCCTTAAGGAGACCAGTATGTTTGAATATGTGAGCACAAATACAGTGGTTTCGCGAAGAGGCGTGATCGCAGCGGCTTTGGGCGCTGCTGCGAGCCTGTCTGCACCCTGGGTGCTGGCGCAGCGTAGCAAGCCAGTCACTGACGATAGCAAGATCGCCCTTATTATTGGCAACGCAGACTACAAGCTCAAGCCACTGCGCAACGCAGTTACGGATGCGCGGTCTGTAGCCAGTGCGATGCAAGAAGTGGGGTTCAATCTGATTGTGCGAGAAAACGCATCGCAAGCGAGCATGATCGATGCGATGAAAGAGTTTTGGTTGCGCGGTAGACGCTCTGAGGCGCGGGTGCTGTATTTTGCAGGCCATGGCATGCAGCATCGAGGGCGCAACTACCTTATTCCTGTGGACATGGTGATCAACCAAGAAGAAGAGGTTCCGCGCAAGGCGGCCTCAGTTGATGAGGTGGTTGAAAAGCTCAATGAAAACAATCGCGGTGTCAATGTGGTGATCCTGGACGCCTGCCGCACGCCTCCACTGGCGGGCTCTACGCGAACACGCAGTGGCGGCTTAGGTGTGGCGCGCTCCATGAGCCCGGGCTTGGCGCAGGTCAATGCACCGCAGGGTACTTTGATTGCATTTTCTACGGCACCTGGCGCAGTAGCGTATGACGGTATTGACGGTACCAGCCCGTACACACGCCATTTGGTAGATCAGCTCAGAACACCGGGCCAGTCGATAGAGCAGCTTTTCAAGCGCGTGCGGATTGGTGTTGCGCGGGACACCGCAAACAAGCAGGTGCCTTGGGAGTCTAGCAGCCTGATGGGTGATTTTTGCTTTAGTACAGACAATACGGGCCGCTGTGTCGGCGCTTGAAGGAGCTAACCATGAACGCACGCAGAAGTTTTTTCAGGATTGCCAGTGGCCTATCGGCCTTGGTGGTGTGGCCAAAGCTAAGCTTTGCTGAGTTGCCTTCTAGATTTATGGATCTTGCTGGCACTAGACCCAGCAGCCAGCAAATTGTTCAAGCACTCAAAGCGCAGCAGCCTATCTCGGCTACCAAAACCAGAAAATTAAATTTAGAGCCAATGCTCTCAGCGCAACCAGGGGCAGTGGCTGACAGCACACCGCGCGAGTCGATTGCAGTGAAGTCGGAGTCGCCACGGCTAAGCTTTGATCAAATCACATTTGAGTTTGACTCGGCACGGATTTCGCGCGAGGCATTTCCTGTTCTACTAGAGATCGGTACGGCTCTCAAATCGGATGAACTCAGTAGCTTGCGCTTTTTGATTGAAGGCCATACAGATGCGACAGGCGGGCTGCAGTACAACATGCGTCTCTCAGCAAGGCGAGCCGATGCCGTTAAGCGCTATCTAATCACCCGACATAACCTGCGCGTGAACCGTTTGTTGACGGCGGGAAAAGGTTCAACTGACCTGCACGATACCGAGAACCCAAGTAGCGGTACTAACCGCCGTGTGGTGTTAATGGCATTCGATGGGGAAAGAGCTTTAACGTGACCTTGTGTTTGCAGTAAGACTTTTGGAGCGGAGCCTGAGGGCTCCGTTTTTCATTGCGAGTGCGAGTGCGCTGGATGGGCCACGCTAAATGTATCTCCGTGTAAAGCCGCCAAAAGTGTTGAACCGAATGGCCTTGATGGTGCAACTCAAGGAGTATGCAACACGATAAAACTTTCCAATTGAATCTGATCATGCTAGCTATATTGACTGGCATCTGTTCACAAGCCTTGGCCCAAAACGAGCAAAGGGTTGACGCGCCGATCGCTACGATCAACACCGCGATAGGTATTGGCGATGCCAAGATGAACTTGAGCAGCACGCAGACAGGCAGCAAGGGCGCTAATAAACAGACTACAAAGACCAAAGGTATATTGCTGAACGCTGCAGTCATGGGAGCTACGGCGAAGCTAGACGTGGCTTCAGTGAACGGGGGCATCACTGGCAAAAATGAACAACGTGCCGACGTGTTGGGTGGCGCTATCAACGCTGCAGCCATCGCTGCAGATGCTACTTTGCAAATTGCCTCGGTGGATGGCTCGGTCAAGGGTAGCAACAAACAAAAAGCAGTGATCCCAGGCTTGGTGCTTAACGCAGCTGCAGTAGCTGCCAACGCAAAGACTCAGATCGCCTCGACAGGCGGCGGAGTCAGTATGGGCAAAAACGATCAATCGGTTAAATCGCTGCTGGTGATCAACGGCGCGGGCCTGATGGCGGATGCCACGGTTCGCTTGGCGTCCGTGGGTGGGTCTGTCAAAGGCAACAACACGCAGGTGGCTAATGTAGGCGCTGTTATCAACGGTGCGGGCTTGTTGGCCAGCGCTAAGGTGAACATCGCCTCGGTTGAAGGGTCTGTGCAAGGCTCCAATACCCAGAAGGCTTATGTGGGCGGCGTTCTCAATGGCGCTGCACTGGCAGCCGTAGCGAACGTGAATATCGCATCTGTCACAGGCTCGGTTCGCGGCGTGAATAAACAAACTGCATTTGTGGGTGGTGTAGCCAACGGCGCTGCCTTGGGCGGTTTTGCTGAGGTCAACATTGCTACCCGCAAAGGATCTGTCAGTGGCGGCAACTCGCAGACCAGCTTTGTGGGCGGCGTAGCCAACTACTCTGGCTGGGGCATTCCATCCATCATCAACATTAACTCGTATTGAGTTTCGTAATCCCCTCCGACTTTGCCCTGTCGGATGGGGGTCTTTTTATCAGGGCGCTTTAAGGAAATTACCATGAAAAAACTCGCAACTTCTCTCTTCGTTCTCGCCATGATCGCTGCTGGTACCGCTAGCGCTGAGATCAAAATCGGCAAAGACAACAACCAAACCGTCAAAGCTTCTTTCGGTGTGATTATTGCTAACGCTGCGATTGGCGTGGGCGCTAAGGCCAAGCAAAACTTAGCCTCTAACCAAGGCAAGGTCGACATCAAAGGCAGCAACACCCAAATGGTTGACATGGGCAAGGGCGGCATTGTGGCCAACGCTGCGATCGGCGCCAACACGGTTGCTATCCAGAACTTGGCCAGCAACAGCTCTGCTACAGAGTAATGATTTGGTCGGGGTTGGCGGTTAGCCGCCACCCCAATCTTTATATTTTAGGAGAATCACTGTGAAAGTTACTGTATTTACTATGACGCTCGGTGGTGTCATTATTTTTATTTCCACCGCAGTCTATGCTCAAAATAAAAATGGTGATCCTACGCCGCGAACCTTTATCACTCCACAAAGTGCTTCCAAGGTGAGAGTCTACGAAGCCAAGCAACGCAGAAGTTTTGGCATGGACACCGAGGCCACTGTGCGTAGCTCAACGCAAGTCTCCAGCTCCGGCTATGCGAAATCTTGTAATACCACCATTGGTCCTTCTGGTGGAAATCAAAATAGCAATTCGGGTAACTCAGGTCGTTACGGTATGGGTAACGCCAGCAGCGATAACACGGTGATTGTGACTGGCGACGTGATTAACGTTTGCAAGTAACGACATCGGTTAAAAATAATAATACGGTCAGTAGTGTGTGTTTGGTATTGGGCTCAAAATGAAATCAATTCATCAACTTTTAGCAGTGACGGCAGTGGCTGCTCTGGTGTCGGGCTGCAGTGTTACGCCGCGGGAGTACGCAGGTGAGTTTGAGAAAACCAGCACGCTCAACCAGCCCACGAGCGCACCCACACGCTCTATTTCCAGCTTTTCAGATTCACTGTCCTGCATGGACAAGATGCTGCGCGACTACAAAATCCCCAGCGTGTTGATCAGCAGCAAAAACATACCCGACGCTACTGGCAAGGTTAGTGTGGCAACCAAAGAGATGATGATCACATCGTTGTCAATGATGTCTCGCACCAGCAATACATTTCGGTTTGTGGATTTTGAAATTGATGCGATCAAGCAAGACACGATTCAAAACTTGACGACATTACTGCTTAATGCGGGTCAAATGAAAATTCAGCGCCCTAGCCTGTATATTTCGGGCGCGCTGTCGTTCATGGACCAGAACGTGGCCGTTAACCGCATGGGCGGCGGTATCAGTGCGACCAACTGGGACGCCGGAATCACCCGTGATTTGATGTCAACCGCTATGGGCCTAGAGCTTCATCTGGGTGACTTTTCAACCCGCACGCTGTTGCCTGGAGTGGACTCATCCAATACGATCATCATGGCGAACACAGCCGTAGGTGCTGATGTGGGTGGTCGCATTCGCAAAACGGGCATCCAGTTTAACTTCGGTAAAGAAATCTCTCAAGGTACAGGGCCAGCAGTTCGCACCTTGGTGGACTTGGGGCTAATTGAGCTGGTGGGCAAGTGGGCGCGTGTGCCGTACTGGCAGTGTATGTCGCTTGACCAAACCCATCCTGAGTTTCAATCGCAAATGCGCGCTTGGTGGGACGAGATGAGCGGTGATGAGCGGGTGCGTTTGTTTCAAAATGCGCTGCGCAGCTCAAGCTATTACACGGGGCCAGTGGACGGCAGGCCTAACGCAGCCTTGCGTGAAGCGATTGCGCGCTTTCAGGCTGACCAGAATGTGATTGTCACGGGCAATGCGGGCTTTGAGACGTATGAGCGATTGGCCAAAGACTATGTCAGATTTGATGGTGCAGGTAACTTTGTACGTGTGGGCTGGGGCCCAGCAGACAAGCGCGTGGCTGTGGCCAAGGGCGGTGCTGCGCAGCTGCCCATGACGCAAAAAGTGATTGACAGCTTTAAACCGCAAAACGACCGTCCAGCGATGGATGCACCCAAGGGCCGCGAGCCGCAGGTCACCGTGCTCCTGAGCAACCGTGATGGTGCCTACACCGTGGGCGATGCGATGTCATATTCGGTGAGTTTAGATCGCCAAGCATTTGTGTACTGCTACTATTTGGATGGCCGCCGTCAAGTCTCACAAATCTACCCTAACCCATTGCAGCGCACGCAGCCAATGCGCGGTAATGCCGCAGTGCAAGTGCCTGACACGGGCAACCCAGGCAGTTTTACAATTGAATTTGACAGACCGGGCAATGAAGAGGTAGCCTGCTTTGCCGCAGAGCAAGAAGTGATTACTAAACTCCCGCCGCTTTTGCGTGGTCCGGCGCTGCAACCCTTGATGGGAGTGAGCAGTTTGGATGATATGCAAAAAGCATTCAACGCGGTGCTAGGGGAAAACAAGTTTGGCGTAGCGCGTGCGAAGTGGACTGTGGGCAAAAAGTAAATGCAGATCGGTGGGTTATGAAATTTTCAATCTGGCTGGTATGCGGCCTTAGTCTGATGGGTGTATGCCAAGTGCTGTCTGCAGAAACACTCAACATTAGTGCATGTTCAGGTAACGTTCAGCTGCTGCAAAACAGTAACTTGAAAGAGCCTGTGCTCATGCGCCCCACGGGAGAAGCTGCAAAGGCAGTGCAACTGCAGGCGAGCCCCCAAGGCTGGACGCTGCGCTGCGACGGTGCTGCAAAATCAAAGGCTCCGGCTGACACTGTTAGCAGTGGGCAAACTGTGATTTCTGGCGTGCAGATCAACCGCGCTGTCGGCCCGGGTGCTGTAGCGGTGCAAAATATTGGCGGCAGGGTGACGACCGAGCGGGGCGATGACAGGCAGGTGGTGATTTTGCAAGTGCCTGCAGGCTGGAAGCTACTGGCCAAAGCATGGACAGGCTCGCTGCGCGCTGAGGGTGGCGTTTGGATGGTGGATGTCGAGCTGGCCAGTGGCGAGATGCAATTCTCTAAGCTGCATGATTCGCAGGTGATTGTGGACGTGGGCAGCATCAGTGTGCAGGAGTTGACAGGGCGCTTTGTGGCACATTTGCGCGGGGCAGGCGGCATTGAGGTGGCCCAGATGCGTGACCCTGTCTTGGACCTGCAGCTCTCGGGCGCTGGAAGTATGTCGCTCAAGGGCCGCGCAGCCACAGCCCGTGTGCGCGCGTCGGGCGCCGGACATATTGATATTGAGCATGTGACCAGCGAGCCTTCGATACAGGCCAGTGGCTTGGCCACGGTCGATGTGGGGCGCTGATATGCCATTGACTCGTAAAGTTACAGCATGCTGTTTGTATGCAGCACTTAGCATGTGTGGGCAGGCAAGCTATGCAGAGCTCAAGGCAGCGCCGCTACAAGCTATTTCTGCACCTGCACTGTTTGCGCAGTCGCCAACGCCAAGCTCAGCGAACACCAATGCGCCCGATACGAATCCGCCTCCAGACTGCGAATCAGCGTCTGACAGCGAAGCTGAGCTGGGTGCGATTGCCAAGGCCAGCAAAAACAAACGTGCTGCGCGCCTGGATACCGCGCTGGTGGCGCAGGCGCGCGCTGGCGATGCACAAGCGGCATGGCGCGTAGCGCTGGCTACATTTCGCGGTGACTGCGCTGCGTCTAACTACGGGCAAGCTTTGAGCTTTATACAAATTGCGGCGCAAGCTGGGCATGCGTGCGCCACAGGAGCATGGGGCCTGATGCTAGTGCGCGGCTGGGGTGCGTCACGCGACCTGCCGCAGGCGCGCGACTTGCTGGAGCGCTCAACACAAGCCGGTTGCAAGCGCGCTTACTATTGGTCGTGGCTGGCCGATGAGCTGGCCGCCAGACCGCAAACCCGAGAGCGCGCTTTGGCCAAACTGATGCAAGGGGCCGACCTAGGCGATGGGCATGCGCTGAATGCGCTTGCGGTGGTGCGCGAAATTGATGGGCAGCGTGATGATGCGCGCAAGCTGTATCTGCGTGCGGCCAATGCAGGCAACACGACTGCGCGTACTAACTTGTCCAGACTGGCGCGCTACTTTTCTCAATCAACCGAAAAGCCCAGCATGGCCTCTTTGAATCAGCGTGCAGAAGCGGGCGAGCCCCAAGCGCAATATATGCTGGCACGCAGGCTGCACCAAGGCGACGGCACTTCAGTGAACTATGTACTGGCTCTGAAGTGGTACCAGCAATCGGCGCAAAAAGGCAACCCTGCTGCACGCGAAATGCTGGCCCTGCTCCAAGCGCGCTTAGCCAACGGAGCCGCCCCAGCCAAAGTGTTGGCAGACTTATCGATGGTCGAGGTGAACAGCGACGAGCTGAACAAAAAGCGTGGTGTGACCCAGCCGATCGAAGACACCGATCCTTTTGCAGGCATCTAAGTAAAAAGGCTCCCGAAGGAGCCTTTTCTAATTGAGCTGGCGAAGATTACTTCTTCACTGGCGGCTTTTTAACCGGTACGCCGCCGGGAGCGCTGGTCTGGCTAGGTGCTGCATTGCCGTCTACAGTTAACTTGCCGCCGCCGCCCAGGCCTTGGCCCTTGACGGTTTGAGGTTTGTATTCGCGCAGGGCTTTGACCATTTGGTTGTAGGAGTCGGTAAATGCTGCAATGACTACCTTGCCTTGGGGCGTGTTGGTGTAGCCGCCGAGGCCACCACCGCCACCACCGCCAAACAGCACTGCACCGACGCTGAAGTCGGTGTTAGAGCTGGCACCCTGAGAGGCTGCTACTTGCACGCCTGAGCGGTTGTCGGTCAGCATGAGCATGGTGGAGGCTTCGTTGGTACGAATTCCGCCAGCGATTGCGCCGAGCACGCCCAAGCTGCGGCTCAGGCCACCTAAACCGCCGCCGCCGCCGCTGGTGCCGCGCGCGCTGACCAGCACTTCGGGGGTCATGCTGTAGTCGGCCGCAACCATCTGGCCACCGCCCATGTTGCTGCCTGCACGGCCTTGGCCGGATGCGGCGATGGCGCGCTCACGCTCCATGTTGGCAAACGCGCGGCCGCGCTCAACCACCAAGAAGCAGTTACTTTGCTGGATCAGCAGGCGCAGCATAGGCACGGTGGAGCCGAGCTTGTATTCGGTGGTGAAAATACGGTACCAGTCAGCCGAGGTTTCTTCTACCAGGGCCACGGTGCCCAGCGGGCTGGCGCATTTTTCGAGTGATGAGTTAGCGCCTTGGGCTGTAGCGCCGCCAGCCGAGCCGGTGGCGGCGACGTTGGCCTTTTCAGAGCCTACGGTGGGGGCTGTGGCAACACAGCCAGTCAAAGCAACAGCGACTGCGATAAGAGAGAGCTTAAAATTCAAAATGGCCTCCGGGATGTAAACTTGTGCTGCAAATACCTACAAATGCAAGCAGATAGCACCATTATTTCACAGCTTTACAGCCAGCGAGCGGTAATTTCGCATACTTGCCGCACTCTTGTGGTAAGCGTGTGGTTACAAAACTAGGGTTGCACCTTAGCTCAAAGGGCGGCTAAGGGCTTGGCGATCAAGGTGTTCGATTGCCGCGCAGCTTGTCAATCAGCCCGTTGAGCTCGTCTAGGCTGCCAAACTCAATTGCCAGTTCGCCCTGCTCTTGCATTTTGTTCACGCCGTCCACTCTGCGCTTTACGCGCTTTTTGATGCGCACCTCCACCTCGGCCATGAGCAAATCAGACAGCTCTTCTTCGACGCGCTTTAAGTCACGGGACTTTTCCTTGCCCGGCTTTTGCGGCGTGAGGGTGAACTCGGCGGAGAGCTTTTTAACCAAACCCTCGGCTTCGCGCACCGACATCTTTTTGCCCACGATTTGATTCGCAGCGGTGATTTGCGCGGCGCGTTCCAGGCCCAGCAGCGCCCTGGCGTGGCCCATGTCGATATCGCCTGCCATGAGCATGGTTTGCACGGGGTCGGTCAGGTTTAATAGGCGCAGCAGGTTGCTGGCGGCGCTGCGCGAGCGGCCCACGGCTTGGGCGGCGCTTTCGTGGGTGAGGCCAAACTCTTTGATCAGGCGGCTCAGACCTTGTGCTTCTTCCAGCGGGTTTAAGTCTTCGCGCTGGATGTTTTCTATCAGCGCCATGGCGGCGGCGTTGTGGTCGTCTACCTCTTTGATGAGTACCGGTACTTCGGTCAGGCCCGCGAGCTTGGCGGCGCGAAAGCGGCGCTCGCCGGCAATGATTTCGTACTTGCCAGCCTTGTCGCCGTAGCGCGCATCCATACCGAGCTTGCGCACGAGGATAGGCTGCATGATGCCTTGCTGTTTGATACTCTCGGCCAGCTCATAGAGCGCGCCCTCGTCCATGTGGGTGCGTGGCTGGTAGATGCCGGGGATCAGCTCGGTGAGCTTGAGCGTGCTGGGCGCGCCGCTTGCCGCACCGGCAGCGGGGGTGTCTTGCACTTTAGGGCCTAAAAGGGCTTCGAGGCCCATGCCGAGACCTTTGGGTTTTTTGGTGACCATGGGAGTGCTTTCTAGGGGGATCAGTGTGTGGATAGAGGATTGTTGTTGGAGGCCAACGCTTCGAGCAGTGCTCTGCCTGTGTGCCATGCGCCCAGGCCGCTGTCGCCGTTGATATGGCCTAGTGGCCCTGCAGAGATGCATTGGGCGCCCCAAGCGGCAGCCATGGCCTGGCCTGCAGTGGCGCTGGCAAAGGGGTCGTTGCTGGAGATGACGCAGGTGGCTGAAAACGGCAGCTTAGCCATGGGTGCCTGCTTGCGCCAGCTGTGCAGCTCGGGCGGCAGGTCAGTTTGGCCGAGGTCGGGCGGCGCAACCAGCAGCGCGCCGCGAATGGCGTGGGTATGTGTGGAGACTGCAGCCCATGCGGCCACCAGGTGGCAGCCTAGGCTGTGGGCCGCCAGAGTGATGGAATGAGTGTTTTTGGAAGAAAAAACAGGAGTTTTCCGACGTGGATATTGGATAGTTTGCTCTGTATTTAGGAGTGACGAGTTTGCGCTGTCAGCTGCAGCTTTGGCGCGGCGATGTGCAGCGCTGATGTTTTCAACGTCTGGGTTGTCTGCGTCAGGGGGCGAGGCATCACAACGAGGGGCGTCAGAATCTAGGGCGTTTAAGTGGTTGGCCAGCATCTCATCGAGCCGGGCGCACCAGTCGCCACGCAAAGGGCGCTGCCAGTCGTGCTGCTCTACGCGAACCAAGTGCATGGTTGTAGACGGCGCTTGTTCCCACAGGCTTTGCCAGTGTGCAGGCCCTGAGCCTAGCCAGCCGGGCAGGACGAAGACGGTGGTGATGTGAGACATTGGAATAATCAATCACTATTAAATAAATAGCATACTATCTAATATCCACGTCGGAAAACCACTCATTTTTCTTCCAAAAACACCATCATGCATATGCCCAAACCCCTTGCTGCCTGCTCAAGGCATGGACTTGATGCGCTGCACCATTTCGGCAGCAAACTCCACAAACGCCACCGAACCTTTGGCCGCCGGGTCAAAGATCACCCCCGGCAGGCCGTAGCTTGGCGCTTCGGCTAAACGCACGTTGCGCGGAATGACGGCATTGAATACCTTGTCACCAAAGTGTGTTTTGAGCTGGTCGCTCACCTGCTGTTGTAGCGTGATACGCGGGTCAAACATCACGCGCAGCAGGCCGATGATTTGCAGGTCGGGGTTGAGGTTGGCGTGCACTTGTTTGATGGTGTTGACCAAGTCGGTCAGCCCCTCTAAGGCAAAGTATTCGCACTGCATGGGCACTACCACGCCGTGGGCGCTGCACAGGCCGTTGAGCGTGAGCATGCTCAGCGATGGCGGGCAGTCGATCAGCACGAAATCGTATTCGCTTTTGACTTCGGCCAGCGCATTTTTAAGCCGCTGGTCGCGGTGCTCTAAGCCGACCAGTTCAACTTCAGCACCGGCTAAGTCGCGGTTAGCGCCCAGCACATGGTAGCCGCACTTGTCGCTGACAATCCGCGCCTCGGCAATGCTGGCTGACTCGAGCAGCACGTCGTACACCGACAGCGCCATGCTGCGCTTGTCCACGGCCGAGCCCATAGTGGCGTTGCCCTGCGGGTCCAGGTCGACCATCAGTACGCGCTGGCCTACTTTGGCCAAGCCAGCAGCGAGGTTGACGGTGGTGGTGGTTTTACCGACCCCGCCTTTTTGGTTGGCAACGCAAAAGATTTTCATGGTGAACGACTAACTACAACAGGCAACGAATAACAAACAACAAGGCTGGGCGCGCTTATTTAGACACAGCCAACTTGATACCAAAACCAATCAAAAACAGGCCGGCAACTTTGTTGAGCAGCCCGGTCATGCGCGGGCTGGAGCGGATACGCTCAGCGGCAAAATGGGTAATCAAAGTGGAGCACAGCCCGTAGGCCAACGTGAGCGCAGCCACCGTGGCCGCCATCACACCAAAGGTCAGCAGGCCTTGGTGCTCTGCAGGGTCGATGAACAGCGGAAAGAAGGCCATATAAAACACAATGGCCTTGGGGTTAAGCAAGGTAATGGCCAGCGACTGCAAAAAGAAGCGCCGCGCGTCCATGTTCAAAATGGGCGCGTCGCCCGGTTTGATCAGCAGCATTTTGATGCCCAGAAAGGCAAGATACGCTGCGCCTGCAAACTGCACAATTTTGAAAGCTGTGGGGTAGGTGGCCAGCAGCGCCGCTACGCCAGCTACCGCTAACCACATGAGCACTTGGTCGCCTGCGATCACGCCCATGGTGGCCGCTAATCCGCCGCGTATGCCGCCTTTGCTGGTGGAGGTGATTAGCGCTAAATTGCCGGGGCCGGGGATGAGCAAGAACACGAGGATGGCCACTACGAATGCGCCGTAGTCGGCTATGCCGAAAAATGATCCAAACATGGTGCGTATGCCTCGTGGTTTTGGGTGGGTGGGGATGGGAGTGTAACCGGGTGGCGGGATGATTTGGCTTTTTGCTTGCTGCTCTGTGCTGCGCCCCGGTACTTTTGATGTTGCTTGGGTTGGTCTTTTTTGCTTCGCGGGAACAGGCCGATGGTGTGCTCAGCTGCGCGGCTGTCCCCCGTTGCGGCCTATGGCCGCTGCCTCCTCCTTTACGCCGCTTCGCTGAGCACACCATCGGCCTGTTCTTGTGAGTGGTTTGGAATTGAACGGTCTTGCATCCACAATGGTCGTTGGCCCGGCGCTTGGGGTGTGAATAGCGCAGCGACGTAAAGGAGGAGGCCGCAGGCCGGGGGACAGTCGCGGAGTTATTCA
>JANPDG010000024.1:0-2130 GCA_031431335.1 Polaromonas sp.
TCTTGCGGTGTGGTGACGATGACTGCGCCTGTCAGCGGCACACGCTGGCTCAGCGTCAGCTGAATATCGCCTGTGCCCGGCGGCATGTCGACCAGCAAATAGTCCAGGTCTTTCCAGTTGGTTTGGTGCAGCAGCTGCTCTAGCGCCTGCGTGGCCATGGGCCCGCGCCAGATCATGGCCTCGTCTTTGGCCACCATGAAGCCAATCGACATGACTTTGACGCCGTAGTTCTCCATCGGCTCCATGCTTTTGCCGTCTTCACTGGTCGGCTTGCCATCAATGCCCATCATCATGGGCTGGCTGGGGCCGTAAATATCAGCGTCCAGCAGGCCCACTTTGGCACCCTCAGCGGCCAGCGCCAGGGCCAGGTTGACCGCGGTGGTGCTCTTGCCTACGCCGCCCTTGCCCGAGGCCACTGCAATGATGTTTTTGACCGTGGGCATCAGCGCCACGCCGCGCTGGGCTGCGTGGGCAATGATTTTGATACTGATGTTGCACGAGACGTTGTCCACGCCTGCCACGCCCTTGGCAGCGGCAATCAAGGCTTTGCGAAACGCCGCAATCTGGCTTTGGGCCGGGTAGCCTAGCTCGACATCAAAGGCCACATCGCCACCTTCTACCGTCAGGTTTTTGATCGTTTTGGTAGAGACAAAATCTTTACCGGTGTTGGGGTCAATCACAGCCGACAGGGCTGCGAGAATGAGGTCGTTGGTAGCCATAATGGGAGCGAAAGCCTGAAGTAAACTGAAAAAATCAAAGTCCATAAAAAAGGACCCACTGCCCTTAGTGTAGCCAAGCCTTCTAAAATACGGGCTTACCCGCAGAAAAATTCTCAAAATGACCACGCCCGCATCTCAGCCCACCCAGCGCCAATTGTTTGTGACTACCGCCTTGCCCTATGCCAATGGCAACATGCACATCGGCCACATCATGGAGTACATTCAGGCCGATATTTGGGTGCGCACACAGCGAATGAACGGCCATGCAGTCAACTTTGTCTGCGCAGACGATGCGCACGGCGCGGCCATCATGATTGCGGCTGAAAACAAGGGCATGAGCCCGCAAGCCTTTGTTGGCGAGATAGCTGCAGGCCGCAAACCGTATTTGGACGGCTTTCATATCAGCTTTGACAACTGGCACCGCACCGACGCGCCCGAGAACCACGCACTGGCCAAACAGATATACCTTGATTTAAAAAAAGTGGGTTTGATCAAAAGTAAATCGGTAGAGCAGTTTTTTGACCCCGTAAAGAACATGTTTTTGGCCGACCGCTTTATCAAAGGCGAATGCCCCAAGTGCGGCGCCAAAGACCAGTATGGCGACAACTGCGAGAACTGCAGCGCAGTCTATGCGCCCACCGATTTGATTAACCCGTACTCCACCTTCAGCGGCGCGAAGCCGGTAATGAAAAGCTCAGAGCATTTGTTCTTTGCACTGTCAGACCCGCGCTGCGCAGAGTTTTTAGAGCAATGGACGCAAGGGGCTGGTGAAGACGGCCAACCGCGCCTGCAACCTGAGGTGGCCAAGAAGGTCAAAGAATGGTTTAGCGTGCGCACCAACCAAGATGGCAGTACCAGCGAAGGCCTGGGCGACTGGGACATCAGCCGCGACGCGCCCTACTTTGGCATTGAGATACCGGACGCACCGGGCAAATACTTTTACGTGTGGCTTGACGCACCCGTGGGCTATCTTGCATCGCTGAAGAATTTACTGGACAAGCGGGGCGAGAGTTTTGAGGCCTACATGGCCAACCCACTGCTAGAGCAATACCACTTTATTGGCAAAGACATCATCACGTTTCACACCTTGTTTTGGCCTGCGATGCTCAAGTTCAGCGGCCGCAAAACGCCCAACAATATTTTTGTACACGGCTTTTTGACGGTGAACAACGGCGAGAAGATGAGCAAGAGCCGCGGCACGGGCCTAGACCCACTCAAATACCTGTCGCTGGGCATGAACCCAGAATGGTTGAGGTATTACCTGGCGGCCAAGCTGAACGACCGCAACGAAGATATTGACTTTAACGCCGAAGACTTTCAGCTGCGGGTCAACAGCGACCTGATAGGCAAGTTCATCAACATCGCCAGCCGCAGCGCAGGCTTTATTGCCAAGCGCTTTGGCGGCGCGCTG
>JANPDG010000025.1:0-2106 GCA_031431335.1 Polaromonas sp.
CGCCCTTAGAAACAGCCTTAGCTGAGTTAAAATATAATTTACAACCAAAAGGAAGCTTGGCAGAGCGGTTGAATGCAGCAGTCTTGAAAACTGCCGAGGTTTTACGACCTCCGTGAGTTCGAATCTCACAGCTTCCGCCAGTAAAAATATAAGAAGCCGCACGCCCCTTGGATTTGCGGCTTTTTTGTTGTCATATGCTACTGCTTGTTATTCATTACCGAAGCGCAGCCTGTGATCAGCTAAGAACTCGATCTTAAATTGAGTCAAATACAGATTAATGTTCATCTGACCCCATTAATTCGATCCCATAAATTGCCCTGCTGCGGGTTCCAGTGCGACCATGCACAATCGATCCGCCACCCAAGGAAACTATCATGCCCATTTTTATCCCGACCACCGCATTGCAACTGCGCTCTCTTGTTAAGCCCAGTGGCGAGCTAGAACTGTCGTTGCTCAGCATCCCCGTACCCAGCCCTGCTGCTGACGAGGTGTTGATCCAGGTGCAGGCCACGCCACTCAACCCATCCGATATCGGTCTGCTGTTTGGTGCAGCCGATGTGACCACGGCCAAAGCCTTTGGCACGGCAAATAGCCCGGTAGTTACCATGCAGATTGCGCAAGCAGCTATGAAAAGCATGGCAGGCCGGATGGATCAGTCCATGCCTGTCGGCAATGAAGGCGCTGGTTTGGTAGTTGCTGCTGGCAGCTCTGTCGCTGCGCAGGCACTGCTAGGCAAGAGCGTTGCTGTGTTGGGCGGTGCTATGTATTCGCAGTACCGCAATGTTAAATCTGACCAATGTTTGGTATTGCCCGCAGGCACCAGCGCCGCCCAGGGCGCATCCTGTTTTATCAACCCACTGACCGCTCTGGGCTTTATCGAAACTTTGCGCCACGAAGGCCACAAAGCACTGGTGCATACGGCCGCAGCTTCTAACCTGGGCCAAATGCTGGTCAAGATTTGCAGTGAAGACAACATCGGCTTGGTCAATATCGTGCGCAAGCCCGAGCAAGTGACACTGCTTAAATCAATCGGCGCAGAGCATGTGTGCAACGCCGAATCGCCCACTTTCATGGAAGACCTCACTGCCGCCTTGGTAGCCACCGGAGCTACGCTGGCATTTGATGCTACCGGCGGCGGCAAACTGGCCGGACAAATCCTGACCTGCATGGAAGCCGCGCTTAACCAAACCAGCAAAGAATACAGCCGCTACGGCAGCACCACGCACAAGCAGGTGTACCTGTACGGCGGGCTAGACACCAGCGCCACGACGTTTAACCGCAGCTTCGGCATGGCTTGGGGCATAGGCGGTTGGCTGGTGTTCTCCTACCTGCAAAAACTGGGGAGCGGCAAAATGCTGCAACTCAAAGCCCGGGTGGCTTCAGAGTTAAAAACCACCTTCGCCAGTCACTACACCAAAGAAGTGTCATTGGCCGAGGCGCTAACGCTGAGTGAAATTGCGGTGTATGGGCAGCGGGCTACGGCGACAAAGTACCTGATTAACCCCAGCAAGGGCGCGAGTGCATAGACTGCATTTGCATCAACCTGCGGTCATTAAAGCAAAGCAGGGTTTAACTTCTCCAACCGCTTTACCCTTTGCATTTAGTAGAGTTTGGCGTTCCCAAGGCTTTAGCAGCTCGCGTTGCTCTAGATCTAACCATCCCAGCTGATCCATCGCCCCCACCGCAGCCGCATACAGCGCGGGCATGTGGCCGCTGATCACTTTGATGGCGATGGCCTCGCGGCGTTCGATGCTGGCGATCACTTGCACGCCATCAGCGCCGATTTTGGTGATCCAGTCGCCACGGCCTGCTTGGGTGAAGGCCAGGTCGTTGCGGCCTGTGCCTGAGACCATTTCGGGGTGCTGGCCCATGGCCTCGCGCAGTACGGCGAATGGTTCGCCCAACTCAGCGTCGTCTGCGCCGCTGGCCAAGCGTGCAAAAGCGTAGGCCAGCTTGGACAAAGGCATGGCGTAGTTGGGGGCTGAACAGCCATCTGTGCCCGCAATCAGTTGAGTGGCGTCGGTGCCTGTGGCGCGCATAACGCTGGCGCGTATGGCGACTTGTAATGGGTGTTCAGGCGCGAGGTGATTATCTAGCGGCAGGCCG
>JANPDG010000026.1:0-2013 GCA_031431335.1 Polaromonas sp.
GGTGCGGGTGCAGGCACAGGTGCTGATGCCTCAGCTACTTTGGGCGGTAGGACATCTTCAATGCGTTCAATCGGTTTGGGCGCTAGCGCTACCGGTTCTTCGCGCTCACGGACAGGCGTTTGCAAAGGCTCTTGCGGCGCACGTCGCGCGGCGGACCGTGCGCGCGCAGGCTTGACCGACGCAACTTGCTGCGTCACCTCTAACGGTGTGCTTTGCTGGGCTACCAAGGGCGGCAGGCTCAGCTGTGCCGCAGTATCGCGGGCGCGGCGACTGTTAATGCCCCGCTGGGTGTCGGCGCTCTGCGCTGCTTGAGCACTGGGGCTGCTGACCGAAGCTGCGTCGCTGCGAAAGATCTGCACCACCACTGAGCGCAAAGCCTGTTGCAGCGGCCAGTACAGATTGGCCAGCCACAGCAATGCCACATGCACCAGCACGACCGCCAGCCACACCAGCGGGCGACTGCGCTGGGCAGGCAGATCAGTTGCGCGAAACAGAGCTTGGGTCACTTCGGATAGGTTCTCACACCCCGTACAATCTAGGGTTTCCACGCATATTGTCCCACCGACCACGACGCTCTTTGTAACAAGAGCTCCAAGATTCAAAGCGACCCGCCCTGTGACTGCACTCCAAGCCCCTGTTATCAACACATTTCTTGGGGGCCGTGCGCTCTCTGCCACCAAAACAGTCCAGTTGCTAGCCACCGCCCAGCAGCTCGCACCGCAAATCAGCGCGGTAGCCACCCACTGGGTGCACTGGGTGCAAACCGACACAGCGCCTGCCTTTGACGTGGCCGCCAAACTACAGGCTTTACTAACCTACGGTGAACCTGCTGTGGCCGCAGCAGGCGAGCTGATTGTGGTGATGCCGCGCTTGGGCACGGTGTCGCCGTGGGCGTCCAAGGCCACTGATATTGCACGCAACTGTGGTCTGCAGATTCGCCGTGTCGAGCGCGTCCTGCACTACACCTTCACTTTAAAAAATCCTCTCATTGGAAAAGCTGTTTTAAAGCCCGAGCAGCGCAGCGCACTGGCCGCCCTGCTGCATGACCGCATGACCGATAGCGTGGCCTTCGAGGCTGACGCACCGCGTGCGCTGTTCACGCCTTTGCAGGCCGCGCCGATGCAGTATGTCGATGTTCTTGCGCAGGGCCGCAGCGCCCTGGACGCAGCCAACACCGAGTTTGGCCTGGCCTTGGCCGAAGACGAAATCGTCTACCTGCTAAGCGCCTTCACCACGCTTAAGCGCAACCCCACCGATGTGGAGCTGATGATGTTTGCGCAGGCCAACAGCGAGCACTGCCGCCACAAGATTTTTAATGCGCAATTCACCATCGACGGCGCGCCGCAGGATAAAAGCCTGTTTGGCATGATTCGCAACACCCACGCGCTGGCGCCGCAGCACACGGTGGTGGCGTATTCAGACAACTCCTCCATCATGGAAGGTGGTATTTCGGAAGCTTTTCATGCAGTTTTCCGACGTGGCGATTCATTAGTTAGCTATGAAAAGCATAGTATTCTGCGCCATGTATTGATGAAGGTTGAGACGCACAACCACCCCACCGCGATCAGCCCGTTTGCGGGTGCCAGCACCGGTGCGGGCGGCGAGATTCGCGACGAAGGCGCAACAGGCCGTGGCTCGAAACCCAAGGCGGGGTTGACCGGGTTTACTGTCTCTACGCTCGATAGCAAAGACGTGCCAAGCCACATGGCCACGCCGTGGCAGATCATGACCGAAGGGCCACTGGGCGGCGCTGCGTTTAACAACGAATTTGGCCGCCCTAACCTGAACGGCTACTTCCGCGCATTTGAGCAAACCATCGCAGGCCAGCGCTGGGGCTATCACAAGCCCATCATGATTGCAGGCGGCTTGGGTACGATTGACGCTACGCAAACGGAAAAAATCGTTTTCCCCGCTGGTTCGCTGCTCATTCAGCTGGGCGGCCCGGGCATGCGCATTGGCATGGGTGGCAGCGCGGCCAGCTCGATGGCCTCGGGCACCAACGCAGCGTCACTC
>JANPDG010000027.1:0-16592 GCA_031431335.1 Polaromonas sp.
ACAGAACCGAAACTGCATACATCAGCAGAAAATACAGCCTCATTTCTTGTCCCGCAACTCACGCCGCAATATTTTCCCTACTGGCGTTTTAGGCAAATCAGTACGAAACTCGATCACTTTAGGCTGTTTGTACCCCGTTAAATTGGCTTTGCAATACTCACGCACTTGGGCTTCGGTCAAAGCAGGGTCTTTTTTGACGATCACGAGTTTGACGGCTTCACCTGTCTTCTCATCGACCACACCCACCACAGCGCACTCCATCACACCAGCCAATTGCGCTACGACGTCTTCTACTTCATTGGGGTAAACATTAAAGCCGCTGACCAGCACCATGTCTTTTTTGCGGTCTACGATTTTGAAATAACCGCGTTCGTCCACTATGCCAATATCGCCCGTTTTAAAGTAGCCATCAGGCGTCATCACTTTGGCGGTTTCATCAGGCCGCTGCCAATAACCTGCCATGACCTGCGGGCCTTTGATGGCAATTTCGCCGGGCTGGCCTAGTGGTACCTCCACGCCGTCATCGTCCAAACATTTCATCCATGTGTTGGGCAAAGGCAGGCCAATGGTGCCCGTGTATTCTTTGCTCGTGGTAGGGTTGCAGCTGGCAGATGGTGATGTTTCGCTCAGGCCGTAGCCCTCACAAATCGAGCAGCCTGTTTTATCTAGCCACAGCTTGGCCACTGCGCCTTGCACCGCCATGCCGCCGCCCACCGATATTTTCAAATGGCTCCAGTCCACCGTGTTGAAATCGGGGTGGTTGGCCAAGCCGTTGAACAGGGTGTTGACCGCTGGAAAGGTGTGGATCTTGTGCTTTGTCAGCTCTTTGAGCACAGCAGGCAAGTCACGCGGGTTAGGGATCAAAATACCTTTGCCGCCCTGACGCATGCCCAGCATCATGTTCACAGTGAACGCGAAGATATGGTACAGCGGCAGCGCCACCACGCCCACGGGCTGCTCGCTGCCAAGCGACTTGAGCGCAGGCTGGTTCCACGCCTCGGACTGCAGCACATTGGCAATCACGTTGCGGTGCAGCAGCACGGCGCCCTTGCTCACGCCCGTGGTGCCACCGGTGTACTGCAGCACAGCGACATCATCGGGTTTGAGGTCTGGTTTCTTTAGCGTGCCGCTGGTGCCCTTGGCTATGGCATCGTTAAAGCGCACAGCCCCGGGCAAGTTAAATGCAGGCACCATTTTTTTGACGTTACGCACCACGTAGTTGACCAACGCGCCTTTGAGCAGGCCCAGGCGGTCGCCCATCGCCGCCAAGACCACATGCTTGACACCAGTGGCTTTGATGCATTGCTCCAGCGTGGTGGCAAAGTTCTCGATGATGACGATGGCTTTGGCGCCTGAGTCTTTGAGCTGGTGCTCAAGCTCGCGCGGGGTGTACAGCGGGTTGACGTTGACCACCACAAAGCCTGCGCGCAAGATGCCCGCCACAGCGATAGGGTATTGCGGTACGTTAGGCATCATGATGGCGACGCGGTCGCCTTTGACCAAGCCCAGGCTTTGCAGGTAGACGCCAAAAGCTTGGCTGAACGAATCGGTTTGGCCAAAGGTGGTGTCTTTGCCCATGAAGCTGTACGCACTGCGGCTGGCGTACTTTTTGAAACTCTCTTCCATCAAACCCACCAGCGAACTGTACTGGTTGACATCGATATCTGCTGGCACGCCCTCGGGGTAGGACGAGAGCCAAGAACGGTTGCTCATTATTTTCTCCAAATTTCGCATCAAATTAACACAACGTAACTTGCTATTGTCTCTGTAAGCTGGCCGTAGGCGTATTAGGTTTTCCCTAGGACAGCGCAGAGAGTTAGCTCTCAATAGGGCGTGAAAAAGCCAGCTTGAAATCGACTCTCAAGCTGGCTAGTCATACAAAATACTTCATGACGCGCATCATTGTGCGCTGAATACCAATGTACTGCGCTGTTTACTCCACGGCTTTGACCATGTCTTCAATCACCTTTTTGGCATCGCCAAACACCATCATGGTTTTGTCCATGTAGAACAGCTCATTGTCCAAGCCCGCGTAGCCTGCGGCCATTGAGCGCTTGTTGACGATGATGGTCTTGGCCTTGTAGGCCTCCAAAATCGGCATGCCATAAATAGCGCTGCCTTTGGTGAGCGCAGCCGGGTTAACCACATCGTTAGCGCCCAAAATAATCGCTACGTCTGCTTGACCAAACTCTCCGTTGATGTCTTCCATCTCGTGGACTTGGTCATACGGCACTTCGGCCTCGGCCAACAGCACGTTCATGTGGCCTGGCATGCGGCCTGCCACGGGGTGAATGGCGTATTTCACGATGATGCCTTTGGCAGTGAGCTTGGCAGCCAGCTCTTTGACCGCATGCTGCGCACGCGCCACGGCCAAGCCGTAGCCTGGCACGATGACCACGGTCTCGGCATTGCCTAAGATAAACGCTGCATCGTCGGCACTGCCGCTTTTCACAGGGCGCTGCTCTTTGGCGCCAGCCACTGCCGTAGTGGCCTCGCCGCCAAAGCCGCCCAAGATGACGTTAAAGAAACTACGGTTCATCGCCTTGCACATGATGTAGCTCAAAATCGCGCCGCTAGAGCCAACCAATGAACCCGCCACAATCAGCATCGCGTTGTTCAACGAAAAGCCAATGCCCGCTGCCGCCCAGCCGCTGTAGCTGTTGAGCATGGACACCACCACCGGCATGTCCGCGCCACCAATCGGAATGATGATGAGCACACCCATGACAAACGCCATGGCGGTAGCAATAGCAAAATAGGTCACATCCCCGGTCGCGGTGAACATCACAATGCAGGCGACCATGATTAAGCCGAGCACCAAATTGAGCTTGTGCTGCCCGGCAAACTGCACGGGCGCGCCTTGGAACAGGCGAAACTTGTACGTGCCCGACAGCTTGCCAAACGCAATTACCGAGCCGCTGAACGTGATCGCGCCGATGACCGAACCCAGCGCCAGCTCCAAGCGGTTACCCGCCGGAATGGCCATACCCTTGGCTACGATTTGAAAAGCCCACGGCTCCACCACGGCAGCAATGGCAATGAAGACGGCAGCCAAAC
This sequence comes from Polaromonas sp., assembly GCA_031431335.1. Lineage (GTDB taxonomy): Bacteria > Pseudomonadota > Gammaproteobacteria > Burkholderiales > Burkholderiaceae_C > JAAFIP01. Next base: position 3,058 of record JANPDG010000027.1, read on the forward strand.
CAATCATGCTGTGGAAAAACGCCACCAACTCCGGCATTTTGGTCATCTCGACTGTCTTGGCGCGGTAAGCTCCATATCCGCCGCCTGCCACCAAACCCAACAGTACCCACGCCATGCCCATCAAATTGCCCTGTGCAATTTGCACAATCAGTGCAGCAGTGGTCAGCACGGCAATGGTCATGCCGGCCATGCCAAACATATTGCCGCGAATCGACGTAGTCGGATGGCTCAAGCCCTTGAGCGCTTGGACAAAACAAATAGAAGCCACTAAGTACAGCAGCGTGACGAGGTTCATGCTCATTATTTATTCCCCTCGATCTGCACAGGTGCTTTTTTCTCTTTTTTCCTGAACATCTCCAGCATGCGCCGCGTGACCAAAAAGCCGCCAAACACATTGACAGCTGCCAGCGCTACCGCCAGCACGCCCATAGATTTACCCAGCGTGGTTTCAGTCAAGGCCGCAGCCAGCATTGCGCCGACGATCACAATGGCCGAAATAGCGTTGGTCACCGCCATCAGCGGCGTGTGCAACGCAGGCGTGACCGTCCACACCACGTGGTAGCCCACATAAATGGCCAGCACGAAGATGATGAGGTTGAGGATAGTGGGGGATACGATGTCCATAAAGATTCCTTGAGTTTTACTACTTGTAATTTAGGACTTGCGGCGTACTTCGCCGCCTTGCGTCATCAAACACGCGGCCACAATATCGTCTTCCATGTCAATCTTCAAGCCGCCGTCTTTAGGCAAGATGAGCTTTAAAAAATCGAGCACGTTGCGGGCATAAAGCGCTGAGGAATCAGCGGCGACCAAGGCGGGCAAGTTGGTTTCACCTACGATCGTCACGCCGTGTTTGACCACGGTTTTGTCAGCTTCGCTTAAGGGGCAGTTGCCGCCAATACCGCCAGGGCCTTTGCCTGCTGCAATGTCAATGATCACTGAGCCAGGCTTCATTGACTTGACCATGTCTTCGGTGATCAGCGTAGGCGCTGCGCGGCCGGGGATGAGCGCGGTAGAAATGACAATATCGGCGGCTGCCACACGCTTGGCCACCTCAATGGCTTGGCGCGCCAGCCAGCTGGGCGGCATAGGCTTGGCGTAGCCGCCCACGCCAACGGCAGCTTCTTTTTCTTCTGTAGTGTCATACGACACATCTATGAACTTGCCGCCCAATGACTCGATTTGCTCTTTCACGCTGGGGCGAACGTCAGACGCTTCAATCACAGCGCCCAAGCGTTTGGCTGTTGCAATGGCTTGCAAGCCTGCCACGCCTACGCCCAAGATGACTACGCGCGCGGCTTTGACGGTGCCCGCAGCGGTCATCAGCATGGGGAAGAAGCGCTGGTATTTGTCTGCGGCCATCATCACGGCTTTGTAGCCCGCAATATTGGCCTGCGACGAGAGCACGTCCATGCTTTGGGCGCGGGTGGTGCGCGGCGCGGCCTCTAAGGCAAATGCCGTCACACCCGCGCTGGCCATGCGCTGCAAACCTTCGGCATCAAACGGGTTGAGCATGCCCACCACCGTGGTGCCTAGCTTTAAATGCGGCATTTCAGCGGCGCTGGGCGCACGCACTTTGAGCACCAACTCGCAGCCATACGCGCCTGCGGCATCCACGATTTGCGCGCCAGCCGCCTCAAAGGCAGCATCGGTCACGCTGGCGGCAATGCCTGCGCCGCTTTGCACGACGATGGTATGCCCTTGGACAGTGAGTTTTTTAGCCGTCTCGGGGGTCACGGCTACGCGGGTTTCACCTGCCAGTGTTTCGGCAGGAACGCCAATTCTCATGCTGGTCTCCTCAATCAAAATGTGAATTATTTATTGACTGACAGCTTACACGAGTTTGCTACGCTTTCACAAGATGATAAACCTTGGATAAGGCGTCTTTGGAATAAGCTCTCTACTGATTTGCATAATGCAGCCATGACCCAAGTTTTACCCCACACCCCTACCGAACGCTTCAAACCCAGTGTGACGGTGGCTGCCATCGTAGAGCACCACGGCAAATTCCTGCTGGTTGAAGAGCACACCCCCGAGGGCCTGCGGCTGAACAACCCCGCTGGCCACCTTGACCCAGGCGAGAGCCCGCAGGCAGGCTGCGTGCGCGAGGCGCTGGAAGAAACTGCGCGCCAGTTCACGCCCACCGCATTAGTCGGGGTGTATTTGTCGCGCTTTCAACGGCCTGCGCGCCAGCACCATGAGGCGCAGGACATTACGTATGTGCGATTTGCGTTTTGCGGTGAGGTGGGCGAGGCTATTGCGGGTCGCGCACTGGACACTGGCATAGTGCGCACGCTGTGGATGGGCTTGGACGAATTGCACGCCTCCAGCGCGCTTCATCGAAGCCCGTTGGTTTTGCGCTGTGCACAAGACTATTTGCGGGGTCAGCGTTATCCTCTGGAGCTGGTCAGTACAGATGCATCGGTTTTATTGGTTTGAACTTATTACTATTATTTTAATAGCAAACTATTGAATATCCACGTCGGAAAAGTGCTATTTTTTCTTCCAAAATGTGCTTAGGTGAGATGACACGGTCTGTTAACGGGTGGGTTGGGAAACTTTAGGTGTTTGGCCTGTTTGTGTGGTTTGCAGTGGGATTCACTGTGCTGGTTGATGTGGCTTTGGATGAGATGGCGTATGCCTAACGCGCTCATACTGGAGTACCAGAAACAAGCGCATTTGGCACACGCCATCTCACCTGCACAAATGGTCGCGCGCTACCCGTAGCTTCGTCAAAGACTACGTGCTCAATACCGGCAGCGCTCTACCGCATCAGATCAAGTGTGTGGGTGTCCCTGTCGCCAGGCGTACGGGTACTCCCGTGCCAGGCGACAGGGACACCCACACACGCAGACACCACGCCAGCGCATTCAAAAAACCTAAGCCTAACCGCCAAGCCAGAACACCGCAACCCAAGCAGCAGATAAAGCCCAAAGTCACATCACACAACACGTTTTTGGAAGAAAATAGAGCACTTTTCCTACGTTTATATTCAATAGTTAGCTATATATTTAATAGCAATAAATCACTAAAAACAACTAATTTAAACTCTCAGATCAGTCAACCACTTCTGCATCACAGCCAACACCTGGCCGCGCTCGGAGTCGTTCAGTATCTCGTGGTACATCGCTTCAAAACACTGCGATTGCACCCGCTTGGGCGATGCGGCTTGGGCAAAGGCGCGGCTGCCTGCGGGGTTGACCAAGCGGTCGGCTCCGGCGTAGACCAGCAAGGTGGGGGTGGGCCAGTCGGCAGCAGCGGCTATGACTTGAGGGCCTTGGGTGGCGATCCAGCTGGCCAAGCGGGCGCTGATGCGGTCGTGCACCAGTGGGTCTTTTGTGTAGGCTTGGATGACTGCAGGGTCGCGGCATAAAAAGGCTTTTTTCAAGCCGTTGCCCACCCGCAGGTCTGGTGCGAAACGCGGCAGTACAGAGACGAGCAACTTTTGCAGCGGGTTCAAGCCAGCGTCCAGTGCAGGCGAGCTCAGTATCAGGCCGTCCACACGGCGCAGCTTGCGCAGCACAAACTGCGCGGCCACCAAGCCGCCCATGCTGTGGCCCAACATAATCAGTGGCTCTTGCGCGCCCATCTGGCGGCGCGTGCTGTCCACCACATCGGCCAAGTCGTCTAGCAGGCGCATGTCGTGCGGCAAGCCGCCGCGCACACCGCCCGATTCGCCATGGCCCACCTGGTCATAGCTGCGCACGTTGTAGCCCCAACTATTCAGATCACGCGCAACCTGCGTGTAGCGCCCCGCATGCTCGCCCAGACCGTGCACAATCAGCACCGTACCGCGCGACACAGCATCGACGTCGAGTGGCCAGTCTTGCACGGCAATGTTATCGCCATCGCTGGCAGTCATGGGCGAGAGATAAGAGTCGTTCATAGTCAATAGAGTCAAAGATCAGGGGTGCGCGGCAATCACGCTGGCTACGGCAGCAGTCAGCTTTTTGGCATAGTCAATGTGCAAAAACTCGTTGGGCCCGTGGGCATTGCTCTTGGGGCCGAGCACGCCGCAGACCATCATTTGAGCCTTTGGAAAGCTTTGGGACAGCATGTTCATGAGCGGAATGGTGCCGCCTTGGCCAATGTATCCGCAGGAGGCGCCGTAGTGTGCCATGCTGGCGGTGTTGAGCGCAGCGTCAAACCATGCAGCGTTGCTGGGTGCGTTCCAGCCCGTAGCGCCGCCGCTGGGCTCGAACGTGACTTTGGCTTGATAAGGAGCGTTATCTTCGAGCAGCTTTTTCAGCTGCTGCACTGCGCCTGCGGCATCGACCAAGGGCGGCAAGCGCAGCGAGAGTTTGAAAGCGGTGTAGGGGCGCAGCACATTGCCAGCGTCTTTGAGCGCCGGAAAGCCTTCTGCGCCGGTCACGCTGAGCGTGGGTGCCCAGGTGCGGTTGAGCAAGCCTTGCAATGGGTCGGTGGTGGTAGGCAAAGAAAAAGCACTTGAGCCGCCGCAGTCGTAGTGCGCCCACGGAAAGCGTTTGTGGATCTCATCGCCCAAAATAGCCGCTGTGGCCTTGGCCTGCGCCAAACGGTCTGCTGGCACTTCGCAGTGAAAACTTACTGGCAAGAGGCGACCCGTGGCGCTGTCTTCTAAGCGGTCAAGCACTTGGCGCATGATGCGAAAGCTCGACGGCACCAGGCCGCTGGCATCGCCCGAGTGCACGCCTTCGGTCAAAATCTCGACCTTGAGCACACCGCTGGCCATGCCGCGCAGGCTGCTGGTCATCCACAGCTGGTCGTAGTTGCCAGCGCCAGAGTCGAGGCACACCACCAGCGACACATCGCCCAAGCGCGCTTGGAGCGCATCCACATACGGCAGCAAATCATATGAGCCTGACTCTTCACAGGTCTCAATCAAACCCACAATGCGAGGATGCGGCGCACCCTGCGCCTTGAGCGCTTGCACTGCGGCAATAGACGCATACACCGCGTAGCCGTCGTCCGCGCTGCCGCGCCCATACAGGTGCGTAGCGCCGTCTTTGGCGGTTTCTTTTTTGGCGGTCCACGGGCCCAGGTCGTTGCGCCAGCCGCTGAACTCGGGCTGCTTGTCCAGGTGGCCATACATCAACACGGTTTGGGTAGATGTGCTCTGAAACGCTGGAATCTCAAAAAACAGTACCGGTGTTCGCAGCGAACCATCAGGCTTTTTAAGCTGCATCACTTCGAGTACAAGGCCGTCCATCTTTTGCGCAGCGACCCAGTCCGCTGCTTGGCGCATGACGGTGTCGATAAAGCCGTTGGCGGCCCAGTTAGGATCAAAACCAGGAGACTTGGCAGGCACAGCAATGTAGTCGGTGATGCGCTGGGTAATGTCGCTGTCCCATGCCTTGGTGACATGCGCAAGCGCATCGGTGGTGTTTAAAATATGCGGTGGAACACGGGCGTTCATAGTGCAAACCTAACTTTGAATAGGAGGATCAGCGGTATTTAGCCGCCCAAATTAACAACGTACCACACTAGGGCAGCGCACAGCGCCAACACCACAGCCGCCGCGGCGCGCGAAGCGGCATCATCACGCGAGGGCGGCACGACCACAGGCAAGGGCTTGTCGCCACTGAGCATGGGGCGAATCAAATTTTCTTTTTTCTTCCACAGATAAAACAAAATCGCAACAACGTGTAAACCCACCAAGGCAATCAGCACTTTGTTGCCCACTTCTTTGTGGTACCAAGTCGCGCTGCTAGCGCGGGCGCTAGAGACAAATTGATTGAGTGGCCCTTGGTTAGAAATATCGTCATCGCTCACCAAACCTGTGGCCACCTGCAGCAGCAAGAAGCCCAGCAGCGCAAACACCGAGCCTGCACCCAACGGGTTGTGCCCCACAGAGTGCTCAGGGCGGCTACGGCCTTTGAGATACGCCATCACTGTGGACGGCGCATAGACAAAGCTGGCAAACCGCGACCAGCGCCCGCCGATCACCCCCCAGACCATGCGAAACAAAAGCAAAGTGAACACGGCGTATCCTAGGCGAAAGTGCCAAGTCATCCAATTGCCGCCGACATTGCCGGTGATCACCAAGCCCACGATGCACAGCACCAGCGACCAGTGGAACAAACGGGTGGGCAGGTCCCAAACGCGGGTGTGAAACGAAGTAGAGGCGGACATACAAGAGCAGTGTAGTAATTAGGCAAGTAGTTTTAAGTTTTATGGTATGCGAGATTGCTACTCTTTGGCAAATTCTGTATGAGTCATTTTGTATGACATCCCATCTCCCGTACAAACCCTAGCCCGACAATCAACTGGGACAGGAACTTTTAAAACACTCTAAACTCATATAACTGTTAAACCTTAGCTGCGTCCATTCAACCCCACTAGCCATAGGAGCCACCATGAAACTGAAGCATTTTTTGAGCGCCAGCACCGCTGCACTCGCACTGACCATGGCTTTGCCAGCCGCAGCGCAGTTTGCCAAGCCTGAAGACGCCATCAAATACCGCAAGGCTGCACTGACCGTGATGGGCACCCACTTTGGCCGTATCGGAGCGATGGTCAACGGCCGCGTGCCTTTTGACGCTGCTGCTGCTCAGCAAAGCGCCGAATTGGCCACCATTATGTCCACCCAGCCTTGGCAAGGGTTTGGCCCTGGCACTGAGGGCGGCAAAGCCAAGCCCGAGATTTGGAAAGAAACCGCCAAGTTCAAAGAACTCGGTGAAGACATGAACAAGAAAATGGTGGCACTCAACGCTGCCGCCAAAACTGGCAACCTGGACAATATCAAGACCGCGTTTGGTGCCACGGGCGCATCGTGCAAAGCCTGCCACGACGCTTACCAAGAAAAGTAAGCCCCACAACGCTACTGAGAGTTCTTCCTTGAGGGTGGCGGCATGCCCGCTACTTCGACAACCTGCTGACCGCAAGGCCAGCAGGTTTTTTTTAGGCTTTTTCGGCCAGTAGCTGGCCAATGAGCTTTTGCATGGCACCAAAATCGGGCGCACCTACATAGCGCTTCACAATATCGCCGCGCTTGTTGACCAAATAGGTTGTGGGCGTCAATTTGACATCGCCCCATGCCTTGGCCACCGCACCGGTGTTGTCAATCGCTACTTTGAACGGCAACGCACGGGTTTGGGCAAAGTTGACCACATAGCTGGGCGGGTCGTAGCTCATGGCCACCGCCACGGTGTCAAAGCCTTGGGCTTTGAACTGGTTGTAAGTGGACACCATCTGCGGCATCTCTGCGACGCAGGTGGTACAGCTGGTGGCCCAAAAATTGACCAAAGTCACCTTGCCCTTCATGGCCTCGGTGGTGAGCTTGCTGCCATCGAGCAACACCATGGTGGACGCAGGTGCCGGCCCCGTGAACTCTGACACATTGCCGCAGCCGGGCAGTGCAAGCGAGATTGCCAAACTGGCGCAAATTAGGGCAAGATAGCGTATCTTTTTCATATTGATTGGATTTCTTATGGACCGTAGACAGTTTAACCAAACCGGCATATCCGCGCTAGGACTACTGATAGCCGCCACCTACCAACACGCTCACGCTCTGTCTTTGGGTGATTTGACCAATGCCGATGCCAGTGCAGGTGTCAAGGCCGCGTTAGAAAAAGGCGCGCTGGCCGCCATCGGTTTATTAGGCAAAACAGATGGATTCTTGGGCAACGATAAAGTTCGCATTCCCTTGCCCGGCTTTTTAGAAGATGCAGGCAAGCTGATGAAAAAACTCGGCCAAGGCAAGCGCGTTGACGAGCTGGTAATGTCGATGAACCGTGGTGCCGAGCAGGCCATGCCGATGGCTAAAAACCTGCTGGTGTCTACCGTCAAAGGCATGAGCGTAGTGGATGCCAAAAACATTTTGACAGGCGGCGACACCTCGGTAACGAAGTTTTTTGCTGACAAAACCCGGGCGCCATTGGGCACACAGTTTTTGCCTATCGTGACCAAAGCGACCGAAAAGGTAGGCCTGGCAGCCAAGTACAACCAGTTTGGCAGCCAAGCATCTTCACTGGGCTTAGTCAAAAAAGAAGACGCGAATATCCAGCAGTATGTGACTGGCAAGGCGCTTGATGGTCTGTATGTAGTGATTGGCGAGCAAGAAAAACTCATCCGCCAAGACCCCGTGGGCACAGGCAGCAGCATCTTGAAAAAGGTGTTTGGTGTGCTGAAGACCTAAATTTATTGCTAGCTGATTTCACACTACTCGTCATACCCTCATTCATACGCATACACGCCATGACACACACCGCCCTAACCCTCTCGCGCACCCCACGCCAAACCGCTCGCCTGTCTGCCATCAGCCTAGGCGCTGTCGTATTGCTCACTGCCTGCGCCACGCAGGGGCCCGGTGCACAGCTGGCACAGCTCAGCGGCCCAGTCAAGCTCACCGTACTGCATACCAACGACCACCACGGCAGATTTTGGAAAAACTCTGATGGCGAGTACGGCATGGCTGCACGCAAAACGCTGATCGACAGCGTGCGCGCCGAAGTCAAAGCCGCTGGCGGACACACCCTGCTGCTCGACGGCGGCGACGTGAACACGGGCGTGCCCGAATCAGACACCCAAGATGCCGAGCCTGACTTCAAAGGCATGAAGCTGCTGGGCTACGATGCGATGACTTTTGGCAACCACGAGTTTGACAAGCCTTTGCCAGTCCTGGCCAAACAAATCACTTGGGCAGGCTTTCCGGTGTTGTCAGCCAACATCTACAAAGACGGCAAGCGTTTTGCCAAACCGTATGAGTTGTTTGACCGCGGCGGCCTCAAAATCGCCGTGATGGGCTTGACCACGGACGACACTCGAAAAATGGTCGATCCCGCCAACATCGAAGGCATGGAGTTTCGCAAACCGGCCGCCGAGGCTGCAGCCCTGATGCCCGAGCTGAAAAAGCAAGCGCATGTCGTGATCGCTGCAACCCACATGGGCCATTACCCCAACGGTAGCCGGGGCGTCAATGCCGAAGGCGATGTCGAAATGGCGCGCGCCGTCAAAGGCTTTGACGTGATCGTCGGCGGCCACAGCCAAAACCCAGTGTGCATGATCACTGAGCTGACACGCAACGAAAAATACGAGCCCGGTGGCCCGTGCAAGCCCGACCGCCAAAACGGCGCGTGGATTGTGCAAGCCCACGAATGGGGCAAATATGTAGGCCGCGCAGATTTTGAATACACCGGCGGCGAGCTCAAGCTGGTCAAGTACACCTTAATTCCAGTGAACCTGAAAAAGACCATCAAAGGCGCAGACGGCAAAGACACCAAAGTGTTTGCCACCGAAGAGATCAAAGAAGATGCCGCAATGGTTGCCATGCTGCAACCCTTTCAAGACAAAGGCCGAGCCGAGCTGGACAAAGTAGTCGGCGAGTCCGACGGCAAGCTAGAAGGCGACCGCTCTGTGGTGCGCGCCAAGCCCACTAACTTGGGCGTGTTTTTGGCCAGTGTGATGCAGCAGCGCGCCAAGGCTGATGTGGGCATTATGAATGCAGGCGGCGTGCGCGACTCACTGCCCGCAGGCAAGCTGACCTACAAAGACGTACTCAAAGTTCAGCCCTTTGGCAATATGTTGTCGTATGTTGACTTTAGCGGCAAAGAGCTGATGGACTATCTCAATGCTGCCGCCAAGATGAGCGTGGGTTCAGGCGCATTTGCCCAGTTCTCGGGTGTGCAGCTGGTGATTGAAGGCGGCGCAGTCAAAACCGCTACCATCAAAGGCGCAGCGATTGACCCCGCCAAAACCTACCGTCTCGCACTGAACAACTTTCAGGCCAACGGCGGCGACGGCTACCCCAAGCTGTCCAACCACCCTGGTTACATCAACACCGGCTTTGTCGATGCCGATGTGATGCGCGAGTACCTGAGCAAAAACGGCATCAAAGTGGCCAACTTTGAGCCGGGTGAGACTGTGGTGCGACGCTAGAGAGTTTTAAGAATCCATAAAAAAGGGGAGCTTGAGGCTCCCCTTTCTACGTGTTGCGCTCAGTTATTGCGCAAAATGCTCTGGAAAGTGCTTCCACTTGGGCATGGCCGGAGACATAACGCTGCTGCTGCGTTTTTGCTGGCTACCCAGCTCTTTGCCTTTGATACCGTTGACTGCTTTGGTGCTCATGGCAAATTGCAGTGTCGCGTACGCTACCGCGTCGGCGTTGACATCAAGCGCAAACAAGTTGACATTGCCATAGTTATCGCAAGCTTTGTGGTAGCAGGGGTCATAAGCGGTGCCTACTATGCCGCCCCATACCTCGGCCTCGGCTACGGTTTTGGTGCCTTCTGCCCCGGTAAACAATCCGCCTGCAGGGATGCCAGCGGCAATGAACGGGCCGTAGTCTGAGCGACCGTCAAAGTCGGTGCCTTTGAACGATACGCCACGTTTGTTGTAGAAGGTTTCGAAGGTTTTTTCAATACCTGTAGAGCCTACCGGGCCAGCGCCTGCGCCTACACCGTCAGAGTTGTCACCGTCGTAGATGAAGAAGACGTGGTTGGGCGAGCCGATCATGTCGAAGTTCAGGTACAGCGCGATTTTCTCTTTCTCGGCCTGCGGCAATAGCTCGACATATTTCTCCGAGCCGACTAAGCCAGACTCTTCAGCGCCCCACAGTGCAAAGCGCACTTTGTTGCGTGGTTTGACTTTGGCGATTTGCTTGGCTACTTCAAGAATAGCGGCGCTGCCTGAGCCGTTGTCGTTGATGCCGCCGCCTGCGTCCACTGAGTCTAGGTGGGCGCCCACCATCACCACATTGTTGGCATCGCCCTCTTTGGACTCGGCAATGATGTTGCTAGTAGTGGCCGTGCCGCGCAAGGTGCTGGTAGTGATCGATAGTTTCAGGCCTTGGACGGCGGCCAACTGTTGGCCTGCTGCTTGGGTGATGCCCGTGACAGCAATATTGAGTGCAAACTCTGCGCCCAGAGTGCCGTTCAAATCGCCCGCAACGTTGTTGTAGATTACCGCTGCTGCTGCGCCTGCGGCTTGGGCGTTAGTGGCCTTGATAGCAAAGCTACACGAACCTCGGCTGATGAGTGCGATGTTGCCCGCAGTAAAGCCTGCAAAATCAGCTGTAGTGCAGCCCGTAACAGTGGGCAATACGCTGACTGCTGCAGTCACACTGCCACTGCCCGAATACGACAAAATATTCGTCTCAATGGCCGCTGTGGGCGTGGGCGCTACTTGCGAGAGCTGGGTGCCTGGCAGCTCAATGAAGCTTTGAAACTGAAACGACTGGCGCGTAACGTTGTAGCCTGCGTCGCGAAACACTTTCTCGGCGTAGTCGGCAGACTCGTCAAAGCCTTTGGTGCCCGAGACACGGGTGCCGCCGTTGGCCAAGGCAATGTCGCGCAGCTTGAGTTGGTGCGCACGCACGCCGTCGAGGGTGACGCAAGTGAGCAGCTTTTGGAATGTGTTGTTGTTGCGGTCTTTGCAGACCTTGCGGTTTTCTTCCATCGCCATACTGGCTGGCGCGTCCAGCTCCTCGGCAATTTTGACCTCCTCGGCCGCGGCTACTGCAGTGGCCACCTCGCTGGGATCCGCGCTGGACAGGCTAGTGCCTACTGCGGTGCCGCTGGCACCTGGCGAATCGCCACCGCCGCCGCAGGCCACTACGCCAAAGGCTACTGCCAAGGCCATGTAGACACTGGTCCACCACCGCGCTTGTCGGGATGATTTTTCTAGAGATAAAAGCATGATTGTCACCTTGAGTGTGAATGTCAAAGTACATCTCCCAAAGCATGCAGCGCAATGCTGCTTGCCCCGGTAGTGAGGCCATCAACCGTGCTAGCACAGCTGTCTGTAAGTGGCTTGCACATGGCATGCGCAGCACTGGCAGCTTTGTTAATACGGTTTACAACCTTTCGCAATCTGTACTGATCAATTGCAGGGCTGCGAAAGATAGCACTAAGGTTCCCGCGCTGCTATCCCTTTGGCACAAGAGTTACTGGTGTGACCTGCGCTAACACAGCTGTGTTAGCGCAGGTGAGCTTATGTAATCAGTGCGCCAAAAGCGCCGCATTGCCGCCTGCTGCGGTTGTGTTTACCGTGACGGTTTGCTCTGCACAAAAGCGCAGCAGATAGTGTGGCCCGCCTGCTTTGGGCCCTGTGCCGCTCAAGCCCTCGCCGCCAAAGGGCTGCACGCCCACCACTGCGCCGATGGTGTTGCGGTTGATATACACATTGCCAATATGCGCTGCGTTGGCCAACGCAGCGGCGCGGCTGTCGATGCGGGTTTGAATGCCCATCGTCAGGCCGTAGCCCAGCTGGTTGATTTGCTCAATGACCTGCATGGGGTCGCCGCCGTAGCGTACCACCTGCAATACAGGGCCAAAGATTTCGGCGCTCACCTGGGCAATACTGGCCACTTCAAACATCTTAGGTACTATTATATTAATAGCTAACTTATTAGTATCCACGTCGGAAAAATGCTTATTTTCTTCCTTATTTAAGCGTTCTACATGTTGGCGAATATTGCCTAGCGCTTCTGCGTCAATCACACGCGGCACATCGGTGGCCAGCAGTGCGCTGTCGCCGCACACCAGCTCGGCGGCTGCGCCTGCAATCATCTCGATCACGTTGTCAGCGATGGCCTCGTGCACACACAGCAGTCGCAGCGCCGAGCAGCGCTGGCCGGCGCTGCGAAAAGCGCTTTGAATCACCGCGTCGCACACCTGCTCGGGCAGCGCGGACGAGTCCACTACCATCGCGTTCACACCGCCAGTCTCAGCAATCAGTGGCGTAATGGGGCCGTCTTTGGCGGCCAGCGCACGGTTGATGATTTTGGCGACCTGCGTGGAGCCGGTGAACACGACACCAGCTATGCCGGGCAGCGCCACCAGCGCCGCACCCACCGTCTCGCCTGGGCCGTGGCACAGCTGCACTGCATCTGACGGCACACCAGCGGCATGCAACAGTTGGATCGCTTCATGCGCCACGCCGGGCGTTTGCTCAGCGGGCTTGGCCAGCACGGTATTGCCTGTGGCCAGCGCCGCAGCCACTTGGCCCATAAAGATCGCCAATGGGAAGTTCCACGGGCTGATACACACCCATACGCCGCGCGCCTTGAGCTGCAGGGTGTTGGTCTCCCCTGTCGGGCCGGGCATAGCCGTGGGCTGCATGATGCGCTGAGCCTCAATGGCGTAGTAGCGCAAAAAGTCTACCGCCTCGCGCACCTCAGAGATAGCATCGCCCCAGGTTTTAAAAGCCTCTTTGACCAGTAACGCGCAAAACTTGGGGCTTTGCTGCTCCAGGCTGTTGGCAGCGCTGTGCAGCGCTGCGGCGCGCTGCGCCACAGGCAGCTGGCTCCAGGCGCGCTGGCTGGCGCGGCTGCGCTGCATCACGCTGGCTGCCTGCGCCGTGTCAAATACCGCCACGGGCGGCACCTGCGCTGTGTGCAGCGCCGCCAGCAAGGGCGCGCGCATGGCCACGTCGGCCAAGTCTAGGCCCATGCTGTTGCGCCGCGCCCCTAGCGCCCCGCCAAACAGATCAACCGGCAGCGGCAGCGACGGTGTGCCCTCTAGGCGCAGTGGCGAGATCAGCAGCTCGTCCATGCCCACTGATTCGTCCGACAGCTGGTGTACAAACGACGAGTTCGCGCCGTTCTCTAGGAGGCGGCG
>JANPDG010000028.1:0-2752 GCA_031431335.1 Polaromonas sp.
CGATAGCGATACGCAAGCGCGCATCGACGCACGCTTGGCCGTGATTGCCGCCAAAGAGCGCGCTATGCATGTGGTTGAAGTGCAAGCCGTGCAGGGCGCAGACCGCCAGCCGTGGTTTTGTTCAGGCTGCCCGCACAACACTTCCACGGTGGTGCCCGAGGGCTCGCGCGCCATGGCAGGCATTGGCTGCCACTTTATGACCATTTGGATGGACCGGGCCACCGTGGGCTTTACGCAGATGGGCGGCGAAGGCGTGCCTTGGGTAGGGCAGCAGCCGTTTACCAATGACAAGCACATGTTTGCCAACCTGGGCGACGGCACGTATTTTCACAGCGGCCTGCTAGCGGTGCGCCAGTCGATTGCTGCGGGCGTAAACATCACTTACAAAATCCTCTACAACGACGCCGTGGCCATGACCGGCGGGCAGCAAGTGGGCGAGCGGCCTGAGGGGCATTCGGTGGTGCAGATTGCGCAGAGCATGCGGGCCGAGGGCGCGGTGAAAATTTGCGTCGTGACGGACGAGCCTGAAAAATACGAGGGCGTGAAGCTGGTGGACGGTGTAACAGTGTTTCACCGTGACGAACTTGACCGTATTCAGCGCGAGTTTCGCGAAATCAAAGGCACCACCGTCATCATCTACGACCAAACCTGCGCTACTGAGAAGCGCCGCCGCCGCAAACGCGGCAAGCTGGTCGACCCTGCCGTGCGCGTCGTCATTAACGAAGCTGTGTGCGAAGGCTGCGGCGACTGCGGTGTGCAAAGCAACTGCATGAGTGTAGAACCCCTAGAAACCGAGCTAGGCCGCAAACGCACCATCAACCAAAGCACCTGCAACAAAGATATTAGCTGCGTCAAAGGCTTTTGCCCCAGTTTCATCACCGTGGAAGGTGGCCAGTTAAAAACCAAGTCTAAAACTGATACCAAAATCAACCCCTTCACCCTGGGCGAATTGCCTGAGCCGACACTGCCGAGCACCGCACAGCCCTACGGCATGATCGTGGCCGGCGTGGGCGGCACAGGCATCATCACCATCGGCCAGCTGCTGGGCATGGCTGCGCACATGGAGGGCAAAGGCATCGTCACGCAAGACGCAGCGGGCCTGGCGCAAAAAGGCGGCGCAACGTGGAGCCACGTCATCATGGCCGACGCACAGAGCGACATACGCACCACGCGGGTCAGCATGGCCGACGCCGACCTGATCTTTGGCTGCGACCCGCTGGTCACCGCCAACAAAGAAACCCTGCTGCGCATGCGCCCCGGCAAAACGCATGTGGCGTTGAACGTACACAGCACGCCCACAGCGGCGTTTGTCACCAATGGCAACTGGCAAAACCCCGCAGCGCAGTGCGCCGCGCAAATCGCCGAGGCCGTGGGCGCTGGCGGGGTGGGCAGCTTTAATGCCGACGCTATCGCCACCAAGCTGATGGGCGACAGCATCTTCATCAACCCGATGATTTTGGGCTACGCTTGGCAAAAAGGTTGGGTGCCATTGCAAATTGACTCGCTGATGCGCGCCATCGAACTGAATAATGTGGCCATTGAGCAAAACAAAATAGCGTTCACCTGGGGCCGCCGCGCCGCACACGACCTGGCCAGTGTGGAGCAACTGCTCACTCCAGCGCAAGTCATCGCCATGCCTAGCAAGCGCGATTCGCTGGATGTTTTGATCACGCGCCGCGTCGAGCTGCTGACTGCCTACCAAAACGCCGCTTATGCCGTTGACTATAAAGCGTTCATCGACCGCGTAGCCGCCAAAGGCAATAAAACTTTGACCGAGGCCGTAGCCAAATACCTGTACAAAGTCATGGCCTACAAAGACGAGTACGAAGTGGCGCGCTTGCACACCGACACGGCGTTTTTAGACAAAATCAAGTCGCAGTTTGAAGGCGACTTCTCGCTGAACTACCACTTGGCTCCGCCTTTGATCTCCAAGAAAAACGACAAAGGCCAGCTCATCAAACGCAAGTTTGGCCCTGCCATGTTGAGCGGCTTCAAGCTGCTGGCCAAGCTCAAAGGCCTGCGCGGCACGGCTTTTGATATTTTCGGCAAAACCGCAGAGCGCCAAATGGAGCGGGCGCTGATTGGCGAGTACAAAGCCAGCATCGAAGAGGTGCTAGAGCGGCTTACCGCCGACAACACGCCAGTGGCCATCGAGATCGCCCGCATCCCTGAGCAGATCAAAGGCTTTGGTCATGTGAAAGAGCGTAATGTGGAGGCGGCGCGGGTAAAGTGGGCGGCCTTGATGGCACAGCTGCGTGATCCTGTCCTGGTGCAGAAGGCGGCTTAGCTGCTATATTATTAGTAGCAAACTATTGAATATCGACGTCGGAAAACTGCTATTTTTTCTTCCAAAAATGTACTGGGCGAGATGAAATGGGCGGTGAAGCTGCTTGGCCTCGGCCAAGATTCATGCGGCTGGGTTGTGTGACTTCGGGCGAGATGGCGCATGCCTAACGCGCTCATACTGGGGTACCAGAAATCGCGCATTAGACACACGCAGACACCCACCCAGCGCATTCAAAAGACCCTACCCATTGGTAGATTTGTGCAAACCATGTCACCAAAAAATACAAACCCTACAAGTTCAGGGTAAGTACCATTGTGAACAAATACCATGCATCAGAAAATTAGTGTATCGCTTGAACTATTCTTGTTAAATACATAAAACTAGCAGCCTAGCGATGACTTTCAAACAAACCTGCCTCCCAAGGCGCAATTATTTTGGAGATACCTATGAAGAAGTTCCACCTTA
>JANPDG010000029.1:0-2858 GCA_031431335.1 Polaromonas sp.
ATCAAGGTCAACATGGTGGTCAAGCGCGGCACCAACGAGCAAGAGATCTTGCCCATGGCACGCCACTTTCAAGGCACCGGCGTGACGCTGCGGTTTATCGAATACATGGACGTGGGCGCGACCAACGGCTGGCGCATGAACGAGGTTATGCCGTCCGCCCAGGTGATGCGCCACATCCACCAGCACATGCCCTTGGTGCAGCTAGCGCCCTGTGCCCCCGGCGAGACGGCACAGCGCTGGGGCTACGCTGACGCTCACGGCCAGCACGACGCCAGCCTTGGCGAAATCGGCCTGATCAGCAGCGTGACCCAGGCCTTTTGCGGCGACTGCAACCGCGCCCGTCTGTCGACTGAAGGCAAGCTGTACACCTGCCTGTTTGCTACCCAGGGCTACGACCTGCGCGCGCTGCTGCGTGAATCTGCTGATGTGAACGACATAAGCGACACCCACTTAGCCAGCGCCATAGGCCATATCTGGCAGGGCCGCAGCGACCGCTACTCTGAGTTGCGCAGCACGATGGCCGCTGACACCTCGGCCACCCCAGGTGCTGGCGCGCGCCGCGTAGAGATGAGCTATATCGGTGGCTAAAACAGCAGCGCCAAGCATCACCGCCTTGATCTTGGCCGGGGGCCGCGGCTCGCGCATGGGCGGGGTCGACAAAGGGTTACAGCTTTTTGATGGTCAGAGCCTGGCACTGCACACGGCGCAGCGCCTGCGAGCCCAGCTAGGCGTGCAGCCTGGCTGCGTGGTGGTCAACGCCAACCGCAACATTGCCACGTATGAAAGCCTGCCCACCACCGTCTGGCCCGACGCTGTGCCCGATGCATTTGAAGGGCCGTTGGCAGGGTTTTTAACCGGTTTGCAGCGCGCTAGCACCGAGTATTTGCTCACCGTGCCTTGCGACACACCGCTGTTTCCGCTGGATTTGGCCCAGCGTTTGCTGGCTGCGCTGCACGAGGCGCAGGCCGATATTGCGATGGTTAGCGCGCCCGAGCCAGATGCGCCTGCAGCTTCAGGTGCCTATCGCCTGCGCGCGCAGCCCGTGTTTTGCCTGCTGCGCTTGGGCCAAAGTCGCCGCTTGGCCGATAGCCTAGAGGCTTTTATGCAGTCTGGCCAACGCAAGATCGACATGTGGACAGCGCAGCACCACACCGTGCTGGTGCCCTTTGACCGCAGCACAGACAGGCCCCACGCATTTGCTAACGCCAACACGCTGGCCGAGCTGCAGGCGCTACAGCGCTAGTGGCCATCAGTGCGCAGGCCACGCCACCTGCTGTAAATCCTTACAACTAAAGATTCAGCCCACGCGCGCAGCCCCGTTTAGACGCACACTTAAAGCTATCAATTAAATAGCTGATTGTGATATATTGCGCAGATATGGGACTCAAGCTATTTCGCACCACAGGCCACAGCAGCCTGCTCGACACCCAATCTGCAGTGGCATGGCAACGCCGCACCAAAGCTACGGGTGGCAACCCTGTGGCTATGGTGGTCATGGTCAGTGTGTGGCTGGCCACCGTGGGCAACTGGCCGCTATGGCTGGCGCTGGCCCGCGCCGGGCAGCTCAGCAGTGCCAGCGGCTATGCGCTAGCGGCGGCTTTGATGGTCGTTATTTTTGCTTCAGTGGGTATTTTGGGAGCGCTGTTCGCTTGGCGGCGCAGCGTTAAGCCTGCGCTGTATGTGCTGCTGTTAGTGACTGCGCTGTGCAGCCACCTGATGGCCCAAGGCGTGGCAATGGATGCAACCCTGATTAGCAGCTTGCGCGCCAAGCCGGGTGCATTTTTTAGTCTGAGCTTGCTGCTGAGCCTACTGGTCGTGTACGCCGTGCCCACTCTGTGGCTCATGCGCCAGCCTTTGCAACAGCTCGACGGCTTGCAGCAAGGTGCACGCAACCTGGCTTTTGTTTTGTTGTGCCTGATGGCCGCAGCCATTGCGCTGGGGTTGTCGTCGCAGCGCATCGACGCGGTGATGGGCGGCTCGGCCAAGGCCCGCGCGATGATCAGCCCATTAAATGTGATCAGCGCTGTGCTGCAGTCTGCCGCACAGCCGCCGGCACCCGCAGCTAGCCCCGCCATTAATACGCCATAGGCTCAGGCAAACCGCAGTTCCAGCACTGCGTAAAACCACCTTCCACCGGCTCAGCGCAGCCCGCACACTGCCAGCTGCGCTGCGGCAAGTGCTGCACCTCATGCAGCGCCGCACGCGCCTTGTCCCACAGCGCATCGTCCGTCACCCACAGCTCAGGCTGACACTGGTCCGGCGGCAAATCTCCCGCTATTGAGCTCAAAAAATACCGCTGCACCGTCACCTCAACACCCTGATTGGCCAGCATGTCCACCCACAGCTGAGCGATGGCAATATTAGGAGCGTGGGCTAGGCGGCGCATAGAGTGATGTTAGGGCAGATTAAGTGGGTTTGGACAGTATTTTTTGAGATGCATTATGCTATTAAATATATAGCTAACTATTGAATATCGACGTCGGAAAAGTGCCCTAAATTTTTACAAAACATGATTGCGTCAGATGCGCTGTCCATTGGCCAGGTAGGGTAGTATTTTTGCTACAGGGTCAAGTCAAGTGTCAATGCTGGCAAGTGGTATATCAACCTGCACACCGCAGCGCCCTTTAAACAGGCGCTGTTTTAGTTTTGGCAGCGCATTTAAAATACAAAGCATTGCATTCCAAAATACGCTCCACATGACCCCTTCCACCACCCTGCTGCGCACCCACCAATTCACCGCCCTCGAGCCTGGCCCCAAGCTCATCGTGCTGGGCGCGGTGCACGGTAACGAGGTGGGCGGCACGCGGGGTATAGAGCGGGTGTTGGCTGATATGGATGCTGGCAAGCTGGAACTGGTG
>JANPDG010000030.1:0-23479 GCA_031431335.1 Polaromonas sp.
TTCAAACCACGCAGGCTGCAGCTCGGCCGCGCTGTCAATCATGTAGCTTTGTACGCCCAGTTTCAGGGCCAGTTCAGCCAGCCGGTTGCTGTTGGAGCTGGTGGGGCTGCCCACCACGATGACCAGCTCGGCTTGGCCAGACAGCACTTTGACCGCGTCTTGGCGGTTTTGTGTAGCGTAGCAAATGTCTTGCTGTTTAGGCTCCTTAATAGCCGGAAACCGCGCCCGAATGGCCGCGTGAATCTCGGCGGTGTCATCTACGCTGAGGGTAGTTTGCGTGACAACTGCAAGTTTTTCAACTTGATGCGGCTGCACATGCGCCACGTCGGCCAGGTCTTCCACCAGATGAATGCCTTCGGTCAACTGCCCCATCGTGCCTTCCACCTCGGGGTGGCCTTTGTGGCCAATCATAATGAACTCGTAACCTTCTTTGTGCAGCTTGGCCACCTCTACGTGCACCTTGGTCACCAACGGGCAGGTGGCGTCAAATATTTGAAATCCGCGCCGCTCGGCCTCCCGCTCCACTGACTTGGGCACGCCATGCGCGCTGAACACCAGCGTCGCGCCCTCGGGCACGTCATTGAGGTCTTCAATAAAAATAGCGCCTTTGGATTTGAGGTCGTTCACCACATAGGTGTTGTGCACGATTTCGTGGCGCACATAGATCGGGCGGCCAAACTTTTGCAGCGCCCGCTCGACAATTTCAATCGCACGGTCCACGCCTGCACAAAAGCCGCGCGGCTCGGCCAAGATTATTTGAACCCCCACGCTTGCCACTGCGTGTGCTGCGCTGCCCCCCAAGGGGGCCTTCGCGTCTTGGGACGGCCCGGCGACGCTCAATTTCTCGTTCACCATTTACAACACTCCAATCACATGCACTTCAAACGTCACCGACTGGCCAGCCAGCGGGTGGTTAAAGTCAAACATCACCCGTGTTGGTTCTACCTGCACCACCGCGCCCGCGTAGCTGCCCAAACCGTCGGGCGTGGGGAACTGCACCACATCGCCCGCAGCGTATTTTTCATGCGGATCGCCCAGCTCGGCCAACAGCTTGCCCGCCACCCACTGCAGCATGTCGGGGTTGCGCGGGCCAAAAGCCTCGCCTGCGGGAATGTTAAAGGTGGTGCGCACGCCCTCGTCCAAGCCTAGCAGGCGCTGCTCGACCGCAGGCGACAACTCGCCTGCGCCCAGCGACAGCGTGGCGGGTTTCCCCTCAAAGGTATTGATAATGTCACCCGCCGGGCCGCTTAAGCGGTAATGCAAAGTGAGAAAAGAGCTGGCATCGATCTGAGGCATAGTCTGGGGCATAGAATTCTTTATAAACTGCCTCTATTGTAGAAACCTCTGAACGCCCCCGTACTATGCTGCTTAAATCCTTGCCTCCTGATGCCCGCCCGCGTGAAAAGCTGCTGGCCCGAGGCGCTGGCGCGCTGAGTGACGCCGAGCTGCTGGCCCTGCTGCTGCGCACCGGTATAGTGGGCAAAAATGTGCTGGTCATGGCCCAAGAGCTGCTGGACAGCTTTGGCGGCATGGCCGGGCTGCTGGGCGCTAGCAGTGATGATTTAAAGCGTATCAAAGGCTTGGGCCCTGCCAAACGCGCAGAAGTAGTGGCCGTGCTCGAACTGGCGCGCCGCGCACTGGCCGAGCAACTGCAAGCCAAGCCCACCATCGAGACGCCCCAGCAGCTGCGCGACTATGTGCGCCTGCATTTGGGCAACAAACCCTATGAGGTGTTTGCCGTGCTGTTTTTTAACTCTGCGCAAGAGCTGATTGCCATGGAAGAGCTTTTTAAAGGCACTTTGACCCACACCAGCGTGTACCCGCGTGAAGTCGTGCTGCGGGCACTGCGCCACAACGCCAGCGCCGTCGTGCTGGCGCACAACCACCCCAGCGGCCACGCCAAGCCCAGCCCCGCCGACGTGGCCATGACCAGCAAACTGGCCGCTGCGCTGGGCTTGATTGACATCAGTATTTTGGACCACATCATCGTCACGCAGCACAGTGCCACGTCGATGGCCGAGCTGGGGCTGGTGCCAGGCGCTGGAGCTGGAGTGCGCAAATGAAATCATCGCTGCCAACGCCCAAAATCAACTCACTGGCTGATCTGAAATCGGTCAAAAAAGAAATCGACCGCCAAGCTGCTGAGCGCACCGCTTTGGAGGCCGCGCGCACCGCGCTGGCCAAAAAGCAGCGCGAAGAGCGCGATATGTTTGCCATCGCGGTAGGCAAGGTCAAAGCGCTGCCCACTAAAAACCAAGCGCCATTGCCCAAAGTGCCCCCCGCCCCGCTGGCCCTGCAGCAGCAACTTGACGACCAAAACGCGCTGCGCGAAACCATGAGCGACGAGTGGGACACCAGCAGCTTGCTGGAGGTAGACGAAACATTAAGTTTTCGCCGACCTGGTATCGGCATTGACGTGACCCGCAAGCTGCGCAAAGGCGACTGGACCGTGCAAGCCCAGGTAGACCTGCACAACCTGCGCACCGACGAGGCGCGTGAGGCCCTGGGCAGCTTTATTCGCGAGAGCTACAAGGCCGGGCTGCGCTGCGTGCGCGTGGTGCACGGCAAGGGCCTGGGCTCGCCGGGCAAGGTGCCGGTACTAAAAAACAAAGTGCACAGCTGGTTGATTCAAAAAAACCAAGTGCTTGCGTTTGTGCAAGCCATACCGGCGATGGGCGGGGCGGGGGCGCTGGTGGTGTTACTGCAGTCGCATGGAATTCGGTAGGGTTTGGGGGCACTCAGGGTGAACGAAGCGAGTGGATAAAAAAATCTACTTTACGGTGAGCCCACCCAGCCCATCGGGCATGACAGCGCTGTCCATCCAAGCCCGCACCGCATCGCGCTGCACGCTGCAGGCCAGGCCGCAGTCAGATAGCCAGGCCTCGTTAAAGTAGGTGTGGCGGTAGCGCGCACCGCTGTCGCACAAGATGGTGACGATGGAGCCGGTTTGGCCGCGCTGGCGCATCTGCTGGGCTACAGTGAGGGCTGCCACCAGATTGGTGCCACTGGAGCCGCCCACTGCGCGGCCCAGCACATCGCTCAGGGCGTGCATCGCGCCTAGCGACCAGACATCGGGCACTTTGACCATAGCGTCGATGGCATCGGGCAAAAAGCTCTCTTCTACGCGCGGGCGACCTATGCCTTCGATGCGTGAGCCTTGGGCTATGGTGAGCGAGGCGTCGCGGCTTTGGTAGTAGTCATAAAACACGCTGCGCTCTGCATCAACACCGCAGACTTGGGTCACCGCTTGCGCAGCACTGTTTGCACCGCTTCGAGCCGAGTGATTGATACCGGCCTGCGCTGGTGTGGCGTGGTAGCGCACGTAGCGCCCCAGAGTCGCCAATGTGCCGCCGGTGCCTGCACTGGCAATGAGCCAGGTGGGCACGCTGTGGCGCTCGAGCTTCATTTGGGTGAAGATGCTCTCGGCAATGTTGTTATTAGCCCGCCAGTCGGTGGCGCGCTCGGCGTAGGTAAACTGGTCCATGTAGTGGCCGCCCAGCTCGGTGGCCAAGCGCTGCGACTCGCTGTAGATGGCTGTGGGGTCGACCACCAAATGGCAGCGTCCGCCGTAGAACTCGATGGCGGCGATCTTCTCGCTGCTCACGGTTTGGGGCATGACAGCCACAAAGGGTAAGCCGAGCAGCCGCGCAAAATACGCCTCCGATATGGCCGTCGACCCGCTCGAGGCTTCTACCACCGTGCTGCCCGCATGCAGCCAGCCGTTGCACAGCGCGTACAAAAATAAGCTGCGCGCTAAGCGGTGCTTGAGGCTGCCAGTGGGGTGGCTGGACTCGTCTTTGAAGTACAGGTCAATGCCCTCGTAGCCAGCCAGTGGCACGGGGATAAGATGGGTGTCGGACGAGCGCTGAAAGTCCGCTTCAATGCGGCGCACAGCGTGTGCGGCCCATTCGCGGCGTGATGCGGTAGGGTGGTGTGTCATGCCCTATTCTATGAGGCTGGCCGATTTATTTAGGCAAAAACAAAAGCCAGTACACCAAGAGCAGATTAAACAGCACGCTCACAGCCAAAGCGATCTTCCACACTGCTGCCAAGTCGCGTTTGAACAGCGGCGAGGCGGGTATTGCGCTTAAAGGGCGTGACGCGCCGCGCTCGATCGCCAAGGCAAACTCTTCAGCGGTTTCAAAGCGCAGTTTGCTGTCACGCGCCACCGCTTTGAGCACAATATGGTCAAGCCAAATCGGCACTTCAGGGTTGATACGGCTGGGCGCTACGGGGTCGCGGTAGTAGCGGCCGGTTTGATAGGGCAGCACTTCGCCATAGGGTAGCTTGGCGGTCAATAGCTGGTACAGCGTGACGCCCGAGGCAAATAAATCGCTCTGCGCGTTGGCCTGCTCCGGTTCAGTGTCACCGTGCACGCTGTAGCCAAACTGCTCAGGGTTGATGTAGCTGGGCGTGCCTGCGTGCAACACGCGGGTGGCTTCGGGCTCGCTGCCGCTGAGCGCCACGCCCAGGTCAAGCACGCGCAGCACGCCGTCGCTGCCCAGGTGCAGGTTAGCGGGTTTGATGTCGCGGTGAATCACGCCTTGGCGGTGCAGTCGGCCCAGGGCTTTGAGGGTGTGCTGCGCCGCGCTGAGTGCCTGCTGCACACCCAGCTTGCCACGCGCGTCCATGGTCTGCTGCAGGGTCTCGCCGCTGTGCCAGTCGTATAGCAGATAAAAGCTATTGGCAACGCCTGTAGGCAAACGGTCATGCAGCAGCACCAAATGGTCTGCCGCTCGGCTGGTTTGCATGCGCTTGGCCAGCCAGGCCTCGTGTGCGAGCATGGCGCGCTCCTGCGCGTCGTGCTCGCGCGCGGGGTGCAGTGTTTTCAGGGCATAGAGCTTTTGGGTGGCCGGGTCGCGCACCTGGTACAGCAGGTTAATGCCGCTGTCGGCCACCAGCGCCGTCACCAGCAGGCCGTCGATGGTGTCGCCCACTTTGCGTTTGGGCAAAATTGGCAGCTCCAAGGCTTGGCGGTTTTCGTCGTGCAGCGTGGCCTCCAGCACGCCCAACACCCGCACCACGATGGCGCTGGCGTTGTCGTGCGCGCCCATGGCGATAGCGGTTTGTACTATTTGGTCGCTGATCTCTTGCGCGCTGCCCAGCTCGGCCATGACTTTAAGCCGCCGCTGGGGCAGCGTGCCGTGCACACCGTCGGTGAGCAAGACAAACACATCGCCCACCTGCAAATCGCCCTGCGCGTAGTCCACCACCAACCGGTCGTCAGCGCCCACGCAGCGCAGCAACTGGTGGCGCATGTCGGGGTGGTCCACCACATGGTCGGTGGTGAGCAGGGTGGTGCGGCCATCGCGCAGTAGGTAGGCGCGTGTGTCGCCCACATGGGCTAGGGTGTAGCTTTGGCCGCGCATGACAATCGCGGTTAGCGTGCTCAGGCCGTATTCTGATTTGCGCCGCCGGTTCAGCCCCAGCAGCCAGCTGTTTTGGGCGCTGAGCACCCTGTCCAGGGCTACCGTGGTGTCCCAGGTGTCAGGCGTGCCAAAGTAGTCGCGCACCAAGCTCATTACCGTGGTTTGCGCAGCCTCTTTGCCTTTACCGCCAGCGCTTACGCCATCGGCTATGGCGCAAATGGCGCCCAGCCTCTCCTGCCCCGGCTCAGGCAGCATGGCGGCGCAAAAGTCTTCGTTGACGGCTTTTTTGCCAATATGCGATGCATAACCAATATCAATTTCAAATGCCATGCACCAGTTTATGCAAGTTGCGTGCCCAAAGATAGTGCATCGCTATATATCAAGCGTACACTTTGGAGGAAAAATAAGCACTTTTCCGACGTGTATATTAGATAGTTTGCTATTAATAGTATAGTAAATAGCCGTCAACGCTGCGGTATGCGGTGCCTCGCCCGGTGCTTGGCGCCACTGTTCATCTCGGCTAGGCGCAGGTCAGCGTGCTTGGTGACGCGGCCCTTCATGCGCTCGCGCCACATTTTGAACGAGCTGCGCTTCATCTGCGCGCGCATGAGCGAGATGACGGCCGACTCGTTCAGGCCAAATTGCACCTCAATAGCCTCAAACGGGGTGCGGTCTTCCCACGCCATCTCAATAATGCGCGAAATATCTTCTTCTGTAAGCTGCGTCGTCATAGCGCCAAGCGTACACCAAGCGCATTAACCCTCGCTGCGCAGCAGCTACACTTGAGCCTGCTACAAGTAACTTCAACACAGGCACCCTCATGCTCGACAAACTCAACCAACTCACCGAAGGCCACGGCGAACTCAAACGCGGCCACGGCCTGATCAGCGGCATCATTGCGCTGTGCTTAGGTATTTTGTGCTTTTTAGGCGTTTTAGCCTTCCACTTTCCCGAATACCTCACCACGCCACAGCTGCGCCAAAGCTACAACGTCGAGGTGATCCGCAAGGTCATGCTGGCCGCCCTGGCCATTGCAGGCGGCATCAGCTTGGTCAACATCATTTTTGGCCGCGCCCGCTGGCTGAGCACCGCCGCGTTTGTGTTGGTGGCTTTGACGGCGTTTTTAGGTGGCCACAAGGTGCCTGTCAACGATTTTGCAGATAACACGCCCTATATCGGCCTAGACTGGTTCATCCTCGACCTGCTGGGTTCGTCGCTGATCTTTATTTTCATTGAAAAGCTGTTTCCACACCGCAAAAACCAACCCGTGTTTCGCCCTGAGTGGCAAACCGACTTTCACCACTTTATTGTCAACCACATGATCGTGGGCTTTGTATTGCTGGCCACCAACCTGATGGTGCACCGAGGCTTGGGATGGGCCGTGAAAAGCGATCTGCAGATGTGGATTCAGGGCTTGCCTCTAGTGGCCGAGCTTTTGCTCATTATTTTGGCTGCTGACCTGGTGCAATACTGGACGCACCGCGCCTACCACGAGACCTGGCTGTGGCGCTTGCACGCGGTGCACCACAGCAGCAAGTTCATGGACTGGCTGGCAGGCTCACGCCAGCACATCATTGAGTTGGTGCTGACGCGCACACTGGTACTGGGCATTATTTTTGTACTGGGTTTTAGCAAAGAAGTGATCGATCTGTACATCGTGGTGGTGGGCTTTCAGGCGGTGTTTAACCACTGCAACGTCAATGTGCGCCTCGGGCCACTGCGCTACATCATCGTCACCCCCAACTTTCACCACTGGCACCACAGCCAAGACAAAGAAGCGCTCGACACCAACTACGCAGCCCACTTTTCGTTCATCGACTACCTGTTTGGCACAGCAGCCAAAAGCGACAAAATCTGGCCCGCAGAATATGGCGTAAAGGGGGACTATGTGCCCAATGGATTTTTAAAACAGTTCAAGTTTCCTTTTACCTGGAAAGGGTGAGGTTTTTTGATATCAAAAACTCTCCCTCCACTCACTCTAGAAAACCATGCATTTCGACGTAGTCATCATCGGCGCAGGAGCAGCTGGTTTGTTGTGTGCAGGCCAGGCGGGGCAGCGGGGTTTGAAGGTTTTGTTGATTGACCACGCCGAGAAGATCGCCGAGAAGATTCGCATTTCTGGCGGTGGGCGGGCCAACTTTACCAACCGCGACTTGGATGTGCGCGCGCCAGACAAGCATTTCATCAGCGAGAACCCGCGCTTTTGCCGCAGTGCGCTGTCGCGCTACACGCCGCAGCACTTTATCGAGCTAATGCAAAAGCACGGCATTGCGTGGCACGAAAAACACAAAGGCCAGTTGTTTTGTGACCGCTCGGCTGAAGATTTGATTCAGATGCTGCTGGCCGAGTGCGCAGCAGGCGGCGTAGAGCGCTGGCAGCCTTGCAGCGTCTCTAGTGTGCACAAATTGGAAGAAAAAAAGGCAGTTTTCCGACGTGGATGCTCAATAGTTCGCTATCAAATTAATACTGACAGAGGTGAAGTCACCGCTGCCAATGTGGTGGTGGCAACGGGCGGATTGAGCATCCCTAAGATGGGTGCCACTGACTTTGGGCAGCGCTTGGCCCAGCAGATGGGCCACCGCATTGTGCCGCTGCGCCCGGCACTGGTGCCCTTGACTTTTGATGCCCGGCAATGGGAGCCTTTTGCAGCGCTGGCAGGGTTGTCGCTGCCCGTGCGTATTGAGACAGGCGACGGCAAAACCAAGGGTCAATTCGACGAAGACTTGCTGTTCACCCACCGCGGTCTGAGTGGCCCTGCTGTGCTGCAAATATCGAGCTATTGGGAGGCAGGCAGTCCGATTCAGCTCAATCTGCGGCCTGCGCACGATGTGGCAGCGCTGTTGCAAGCGGCTAAAAGCCGTTCACGCAAGCTCATTGCCAACGAGCTTGCCACGGCCCTGTCCACCCCTGAGCTGCCCTTTCCTGCCCGCTTGGCCGATACTTGGACGGCGCGCGACGCAGCCTGGCAGCGCCCTGTCAACGAAGCGTCCGACAAAGCTCTCGGCGCACTGGCTGAGAGCCTGCAGCGCTGGCGCATCACGCCCAATGGCAGCGAAGGCTATAAAAAAGCCGAGGTCACCGCAGGCGGTGTAGACACCCGCGAGCTGTCTGGCCAAACCATGGAAAGCCAAAAATCACCGGGCCTGTATTTCATAGGTGAGGTGGTGGACGTGACTGGCTGGCTGGGCGGCTACAACTTTCAGTGGGCTTGGGCCAGCGCGGCGGCCTGCGCGAGCGCCATTGCGCTACCGCAAGCTAGCGCAGAGGCAAGTACAGCCTAATCCGCGTGCCCGAACCTGTCCTAGATCCAATGATCAGCTCAGCTCCAATCCGCTGGGCCCGCTCTTTCATGCCCGACAGCCCTTTGCCGATGACATCATCAGGCGCATGCTTGGCGATGCCTATGCCGTTGTCTAGTATTTCGAGCAGCATGCGCTCTACCGGCGCGGCCTCGTAGCAGCACTTGACCTGCACCACTTTAGCCTCCGAGTGCAGCAGCACATTGGCCAAACACTCCTGTGCAATCCGCACCACGTGCACCAATTGCGACGGCTTCACCGATATCAGCGGCCCCGCAACATCCACCTTCCAGTGCATGCGAATGCCCACCCTGGACAGCGAAGGCTGAAAGCGGTAGCGCAGTCGCCCCAGTGCATCAAAAATATTTGTATCGCTGTCATCGGTGCTATCGACGTTGTCTACCGTAGTTTTTAAATCTAATAAACAACTCTCCAGCCCCAGCATGATGCGCCGATGCGCTGGCAAATCGGCGTTCAAGCTGGCAATTAAGCCCACCAGCTGCGAGCCCACACCATCATGGATATCTTGCGCAATGCGCCTGCGCTCATCCGCTACTGCAGCATGCGCCAGCTCATAGCCCGCGCTTTGCGAGCCATGCCCATCGCTCAGGGCATCCAGGCTACTGATCGATGCAAAACCAGTGCTCACAACAGCCTCCTTTGCGATATGCACTGGTCGCAAATTAACCCATGGAACACGGCCTGTAAATAGCAACCACAAAGCTACCAAATACGCGCTAAAAACCACATGCGATGCACCCATTGTTAAATCAGCAGGCATTTGGTTGGTTAGCTTAGCCAGCGCATATTCGCCAAAGTCGCCCACCACTAAGCTCCAGCCCCACCACGCGCCCATCACCACCAAGGCCGTCGCTGCAGTGCGGTCTTTGTACAGCTTAAAAAGCAGCGTACCCAAGGTCAAACACATTGCAATGAATGTAAGCAGCATCCACGCATTGACCACGGAGCTTTGCACCACCCAACCAGTTTGCCGATAATCTGCACCAACGCATACAGCGGCTACTCCCAGCACAGAATATGCCGTCATCCAACGTGCAACCAGCGATCGCGGCAGCGAAACCAAGGCGAGCAAAAAACTGGCCGCTGAGGTGCACATCACTTGATAAATCAGCGTGCGCCATAGCGAATAGCCCTCGCCCGACACGCTCATCAGCCCCAGCCATGCCGCTACAGCCGCGAGCGCCCATGCCAGCGGTTGCCCCATAAATATACGGTCAAGTGGCTCGTCCAGGTGCTGCGGCTGCAGCACCAAAGCGCTGACCGGCACGGCTAATGCAGCCAGTAGCAACGCAGCCCAAGCCACCACTTGCAGTGTTAGATTCATCTTTTGCCCGCTCTACAAAACGCTATAAAAGACCACTACTGGATGCCAGACTCACAGCCTGCGCGCGCGTGCGCACCTTGAGCTTGCGGTGGGTGTTTTTAATGTGCGTATTGACCGTTTGAATGCTGATTTTGAGCATCTGACTGATTTCGCCACTGATGTAGCCAGAGGCCACCAGCTTGAGCACTTCGCGCTCTCTTTCTGAGAGCAAAAATATGTCTTCTGAGTGACTGTTTGCAGCCTTAGCAGACGGGCCAGACCCCATCTTTTTCAGCAGTCTGCGCGCCAAGCTGGGCGTAATAGATGCCCCGCCATTGGCCACTTGCAAAACGGCTTCAGGAAAGCTGCCAAACCACGAATGCTTCACATAATAGCCCGTGGCGCCCAAACTAAAGGCTTGCATTGCATGGTTTTCATCTTCCATCACAGAAATCACAATCACCTCTGCCAAAGGCTTGATGGTTTTGCTCTGGCGAATCAAATCAAAGCCCAAGCCGTCGCCCAAATTCAGGTCGACCAGCAGCACATCATAGTCCTTGGTGGACACCAGTTGCTTGCCTTCTTTGAGGCTGCTACCTTGTGCGACCAGATGTGTGCGCGCATCAGCCAGCAGCTCATCTGCCACCACTTTGCGCACATGGGTGTCGTCGTCTACCAGCAGCACGCGCACAGGGCGCGCGCTCTGGCCTAAGAAAAAGCTAGGCCATGAAGGCTGCGCCTTCACAGAGATAGGTGAAGCGCCACTCAAAAACGGGGCCTCTTGCACGTCAAATAACGGCTTGAAATGATCAACCATAAGTCCTCCTCCAGTATTGCTACTGCGAGCCCGCAAGCGGGCTCTATTTTTATCAACGCGGTGTGCGTCGCCATCCCTTTTTATTTATATCTTTGTGCTTTATCTCACAAAGCAGTTTTTATTTAGTTGCCAAAACCAACATGCTGCCCCAACTATCGTCATTTCGTCACGTCCAAGGGTCTTTCGCATTGTTTTATTACGCCAGAAACATTTAGTAACTACCGCATCCCATTTACGAAATACCACCGATTTGTTACCTCGCATCGCAAGCCGTAAGGCGATGCACAGAGTGTCGGTGATAGCAAGGCCTACTGTCAATTCACACAAATAGACTAGCGCACAACAGGTATTGAGACAGAGCTGCTGGCCAAAGACACTATCCCCAGACACAACGAATACGAGATGCAAGCAATTTAAGCCCATCACCAAAGCGCAGTGTCCAAACGCCAAATCATCAGAATTCGCTGGTGACAAGGCACATTGTTAATTCATCTTACTTTTCGAGGAACCTATCATGAAAAAATTTTTACTCACCGCATTGGCTTTGGCTGCAACTTCTGTTTTCGCTACTCCACCTAGCGGCCCCAGCATCACAATTGATGGCACATCCATCCAGACCACTGGCCTGATGCATACCTCGGTGCGCAACGCATCGACCGGCAGCCACAGCGAAGCCAAGCAAAACATCTCCAGCAATGCTGGCAATGTGGACATTGACGGCACGTCTGTTCAGACCACAACACTGAAGCACACAGACGTGTCTAACAAGTCATCTGGCAGCCACAGCTACGCCAGCCAAAACTTGGCCTCTAACCTGGGCAAAGTAACAATTGATGGCACGTCATACCAAACCGTGTACTCCAAGCACGCTTCGATCGCTAACAAGTCAACTGGCAGCCGTTCGCAAGCTGTGCAGAACATTTCTAGCAACAACGCTTGCACAAGCTGCAACTGATCTTTGGCCCACAAGGCTTGAGAGGGCATGTCTTGCTGTCATCAAGGCAGCATGACATGCCCCACTCTAAAAGCCCTGAGCCCGCGCAGTGAATATGTACCGTGTGCATACGCCGCGCTCAACCGTAGTGAGGCCCATCATGAATTTCGTTACCCTATTAAAACTGCCAGCGCTTGCGCTGGCTATCGCTTTCTCAGCCCAAGGCTATGCGCAAAGCGCGCCAGGCGAAGACCCTCTCAAAATCATTGGCAAGGTAGAGCACTTTAGCTCGCCCAACGGCCCAGCGCCCCGCTCTGGTAGCTTAGAGGGCAGCGGTGAGATGCCCGCTTGGCTCAAAGCCAAAGTCGCACGCTATGAAGCCAAGGCATTTTCAGCCAGCGCTGACGACGGCACGCTGCTCACCGATAAAGACGTGACCACTACTGCCACCACGCAAGGCTTGCGCCGTAGTTGCACCCAAGACTTGGGCAGCAGCACAGCTCCTGCACGACCAGGTCGCCTGGGCAACAACCAGCAAATCGTTGTCTTACGCGGCGATGTGGTCAACCTTTGCCGCTAACTTGTTAATGCATCTCAGTGCCCGAAGAATTTAGGAGTTTGTATGTTTACGCTTTCCCACCCAATGCAGTCCTTTGTGCGACGCTGGCTCGCCATGGCCTGCGTTGGATGCGCAAGCTTAATCCTTGCAGGCTGCGCGGCGCCGCTGAACGCGCGCAAAGATGCAGAGTTTCAGACCCACGGCTATGCGGCTGACCGCCCTGTGGTGCGGCCTGTTCGCTCCATATCGAGTTTTTCAGAGTCTTTGGCGTGCATGGACAGGCTCTTTCGCGTCGCTGAGGTGCCCACCACACTGATCACAAGCAAACAAATACCCGACATGAGCAACAAAGTGCCTGTGGGCACCAAAGAGATGATCATCACCGCGCTGTCGCAAATGTCGCGCCTGTCTAACGCCTTTCGTTTTGTAGATTATGAAGTGGACATTGCACGCCAAGACACGGTGCAAAACTTGACCACCATTTTGCTTAACAACAACCAAATACAACTTCAACGCCCTGCCTTGTATGTCTCAGGCGCTATTGCTTTTGTAGACCAAAACGTGCTCAGCAACCAGATCGATATTGGCACCTCAGCCTCTCGATTAGAGACAGGCTTTAGTCAAAACCGAAATGCCACGATCATCGGCTTAGATCTACATCTCGGCGATTTTCGCACCCGCACCTTGATTCCCGGCCTGGACTCAGCCAACGAAATCATCATCGGCACAGGCTCACAGGGCATAGATACTGCTGCACGTATTGGCAAATACGGCGTGACCTTCAACATGGGCCGCGACTACACCCAAGGCTCGGGCTCAGCTATGCGCAACCTCACTGAGCTGGCAACCATTGAGCTGCTAGGCAAGTGGGCCCGTGTGCCTTACTGGCAGTGCCTGACCCTAGAGCAAAACCATCCCAATTTTCAGCGCGTGCTGCGCGATTGGTTTGACGACGCAGGCTTAGATACCGCGCGCACTTTGGTGAAAAATTCTTTAGCTGGCCAGGGCTACTTGCCAGCGCAGCCCTTAGGCGAGACCGTGACATCTGCAAACTTCAAGACAGCGCTGGCCAAATTTCAGGCTGACCAAGGTATGGTGGTCACAGGCGTGATAGATTTTTCAACATTTGAAAGAGCACTGCGCGGTTTTGTGGCAGTAGCAGAAGACGGGCAACTGCTGCGCGTGGGCTGGACTCCAGCTGCTGTGCTTACCAATATTGTGACCAGCAGCATAAGCACCGGAACAGCGACCACTGGCACAGAGACCGTAGTGACAGAGCCTGCAGCGCCGCGCTTGGCGATTGACATGCAAATTGAGAATATTGGAGCCGAAAAGATGACTTTTGAGTCGGGCCAGCAGATATTTGCATCGCTGGTACTCAACCGAGCAGCCTATCTGCAGTGCTACTCGGTAGAGTCAGAAGGCGGCGTTGTGCGCTTATTGCCTAATGCGATCAACCCAAATGCGTTAGTAAGCGCCAACCAAGCTGTGCGCATCCCAGATTGGATGTCTCCCACCCCTGGTTTTGTAATGGATGCTGGTAACCCCGGTAACGAAGCTTTGGTGTGCGTTGCCATGGAGCAGGACCTCTACAGCAAACTGCCAAGTGCACTTAAGGGCCCCAGTTTCACACCCATCGTAGGCTTAAGAGGAGTAGCCAGCATTGAAGATGCTTACACCGTAGCGCTAGGCCGTGATCAATTTGCAGTGCGCTCACTGCAATGGAAAGTAGTAGCCCGGCGCGCAGTGGCAGCAGCGCCTGCTGCAGCCACTGCCCCAGCAGCTGCAGCTAAGTGAAGCGAGCGGCTGTGAAAATCGGCCTCAGCCTGCTTGCCGCAGGCATGCTTCACGCAGCTCTGGCCACAGAAGATGCCAGTGCCAGAGCACGTATCCAAGCCACAGACGGTGTATCAGCCCCCAGCATCAGTCCGCAAACGACGCAGTTGCTTCAAAGCCCTACTCCGATCGCGCAGCGCGAAATAACCCTGCTCATCGAGCGTGCACAGCGCTCTACTGCGACCGCTTCAGCACGCCGCCCAAGCAGCACAGCCCCTAAGCTTGACATGGGGCCTGGCGGCTCAGCTTCAGATGCCGCTTGGTTGCTGGGCCTGATTTATGCGCATGGTGCGGGCACGTCGCAAGACTTGAGTTCTGCGCAGCTTTGGTTTGAGCGTGCGGCAAATGGTGGCAACCGCTTAGCTGTTGCTGGTCTGGCGTGGTGCGCAATTGAAGGTTGCCAGGGTGCCGTCAATGTGCCTTTGGCACGCGCAAGGATCAACACCCTCAAAAACACGCACAGCGCGCGTGCCATGTATTTAGACTGGCTTGCGCAGTCCAAACTCTTACCCCTGAACACGGCTGCACTGCCCAGCACCAATAAAGCACCTGATGCAGACCGAAACTCTGCGCTCTTGCCAGGCCGTGAGCTGCTGGTGCAAGCCGCCAGGATGGGTGATGTTCACGCCACCCTGGAGCTAGGCCTAGAGGCAGTATCCACCCTGCGAACAGACGCAGCGCGCAGCTACTTTCAGCGCGCAGCCGCAGACGGCTCGCTAGCGGGCGCCAATAACCTGCGCTTGCTCGACAGCCAGTTGGCCTTGGCCCGCGCCAGCGGCGAGAGCTGGGCCAACATGGACGCGCCCACTTTGTTTGCCGCAGCGCAGCGCAGCCACCGGGGTGAAGGCCAAGTAGCCAACTACAGCGAGGCTATCCGCTTGTACCGCATGGCCGAGGCCAAAGGCAGCGCCAGCGCACGCGAGATGCTGACCCTGATTTTCTCGCGCACCAGCGCCAACGGACAGGTCGATATTGCGTGGATACAGCGCTTAGCCCAGCTCAATATCGGCAAAAACGCTGAGCTGTACGGCACCAGAGGCGTGCAGCTGTTTCAGCGTGAGCGCACACCCCTGCTGGACTACCTGCCAGCGCTGTGGAAAGCCCGCGTCAATCTTGTATCGTGAAATTCAGCAGGCTTGCTGAGCAGCGCAGATCGGCTTATAATCCAAGGCTAAGCTGGCAAACCCCGCCGCCGGTGCACCATATTTAAGGCGGGGAACCCCGCAGAGGGCTAAAGAAGGATTGATCTCCCTTTTAGGCTTTCCGCACATCAACATTTTTAACCTAAATGACCACGATTCGTGTAAAAGAAAACGAGCCCTTTGAAGTTGCTCTGCGCCGCTTTAAGCGCACCATTGAAAAACTCGGTCTCCTCACCGACCTGCGCGCGCGCGAGTTCTATGAGAAGCCAACCGCTGAGCGCAAGCGCAAAAAAGCTGCGGCTGTCAAGCGCAACTACAAGCGCATTCGCAGCATGCAGTTGCCTAAGAAGCTGTACTAAACACTCGTTTTTCTAGCTAAAACCGTACCGAGGCAGCTCAGTACGGTTTTTTTACGCCCTAAAAGCAGTTTCGAATACAGCCATTAAAATCACAACAATGCAAAGTCACAGCCGTCTTGCCAGCTTCCGCAGCGCCCAGCTAATGCGCGCGGTCATGTTGTGGCTGATGCTGGCGTTCACCGCCGCGCTGGCCGCGCCCGTGGTGCAGCCACAATCCGTAGAACTGCTTTGCTCAGGCACCGGCTCAGTCAAACTACTGGTCGGCGGCAGCGACGAGACCGATAAAGCAGCTGCCATGCCTGCTGACTGCGCGCTGTGCACGCATGCCAGCGCGCCGCCGCCTGTGCGCAGTGACTCGCTGGCGGTGAATCAACCCGCACCGTTTTATACGCTACCTGCTGCAAGCCACAGTCTGGCCGCCCGACTAACTTCGCCACCCCCGCCAGCCCGCGGCCCGCCTGGCGCAGCGCGCCTTTAAAACACCGCTTTCGCTTAGGTTCTGCGCGCAGCCCATGGGCTGAAACTGCCTGCGCACGCTCAACGCCAGCAGCGAACACTCAACTCCATCTAGCCCCATTAAAAGTTCACATCAATATGTCAAACACTATTAAATATATAGCGTACTTCTTAATATCTACGTCGGGAAACTTCGCTTTTTCCCATGTAACTTTAGAAAATCAAAGTGTCGAGATCAACACAACAACTAAAGCCGTTTTGCGCGTAGGCCACGGCTGCGAGGGCTTGCCAACTGCGGTGCTTAGGGTGCAAATTCCAGAGGGTTTTCAAGGCAGCAAGCCAATGCCCAAGCCAGGCTGGACGCTGGCTACTGTGCGCACTAAATTGGCTAAACCTTACGATAACCACGGTAAGTCCGTCACTGAAGATGTCAGCGAAATCACCTGGACAGCCAGCAGCCCAGCAAGCTATTTGCCTGATACCCATTACGACGAATTCACTGTGCGAGGCAAAACACCCGCTGCGGCAGGCACCATCTGGTTCAAAGTAACCCAACTGTGCAAAGATGGCGATAAGTCAGGTCAAAATTTATGGATTGAGGTGCCCACCGATGGCGTGTCCACTAAGGGTTTAAAGTTTCCTGCAGCTTTACTGCAAGTGACCGTGCCTACCGCGGTTAAAGCGGATGAACACAAGCATTGATACAACACCAAATCGTGTCAAATTTATAATTAACTTGAGATATTTCGTTATGAAAAAAACATTCAATACTATTAAATTAATAGCTGTACTGCTAGTATCTACGTCGGTAAACGGCCTAGCTTTTGCACAAAATGTGAAAATTGAAAACGCCTGGGTGCGCACGGCGGTTGAAGGCCAAAAAGGCACCGGTGGGTTTATGAAACTCACTGCTGACCAAGACATGCGCTTGGTTGGCATCAGCACGCCCGTGGCAGGTGTGGGCGAGATCCACGAGATGAAGATGGAGGGCGATGTGATGCAAATGCGCGCCATCTCCACAGGGCTGACCTTGCCCGCTGGCAAGAGCGTTGAGCTCAAGTCGGGCGGCATGCATTTGATGCTGCTTGACCTCAAGCAGGCGCTACCCAAAGACACTTTAGTGCCCATGACCTTGCTGCTCAAAGACAAAGCAGGCAAAGACATCAAGATGGAGATTAAAGTGCCCGTATCAGTGCGCGCTCCTGCAGGTGCAGCGAACGAGCCAATGCACAAGCATTAAGTCGAAGTGCTCGCCAAGCCATCCGAGCGCCCTACAATGGGCGCTCTTTTCATTTGAATTCACCGGAGCTTGCTATGGCGCTTAAAGACCAGATCACTGAAGACATGAAAACCGCCATGCGCGCCAAAGACTCGGAGCGCTTGGGCACCATCCGCCTGCTGCTGGCTGCATGCAAGCAAAAAGAAGTCGATGAGCGCATTGAGCTGGACGACCCCTTAGTAATTGCCATCATCGACAAGATGATCAAGCAGCGCAAAGACAGCATAGACGCCTTTACCAAGGCCGACCGCAAAGACATGGCCGACAAAGAGGCCACTGAGATCACCGTGCTGCAAGCCTACTTGCCAGCGCGCCTGAGCGCAGACGAAGTGCTGGTTGAGGTGAAAAAGATAGTTGCCGAGCTAGGAGCATCAGGCCCCGGTGATATGGGCAAAGTGATGGGCGCCGTCAAAGCCAAGCTCGCAGGCAAGGCCGATATGGGCCAAGTGTCTGCAGCTGTTAAAACAACACTGGCGGGCTAAAACTCGCTGTCAAAACCGCGTGCAGGCAGAGCGCCAGTGCGCTGCAGCCAGTTGCGCGGGGAGTAGGCAGAGCGCCCGTCGGTGGCGTGCAACGTGTAGGCATGGCGCGATACGCTCGATCGGTTAGGCGCGCTGTAGTGTGGCAGCAGGCCATGAAACACCACCAATGTGCCAGCGGCCACCTCTAGGGGCACGGCGGTGCTGTCGTCTGGCCAAGGCGCGTTATTTAGCTTTTCAATCTGCGCTGCCGAGCCTGAACCGGCACTGCTGGTGACAAAACGCTCACGCAGCGGCCCCCGGTGACCCCCTGGCTCTGCCCACAAGCAACCATTGCCCACTGTGGCGTCTTCTAGTGCAAACCAAAAGGTAGTCACTGTCATGGGTGTGCTGTCAAAAAATGTCGCGTCTTGGTGCCAGCGCACCTCACCGCCAATACCGGGCTGCTTAAAGATGTACATCGACTGCCAAATGTGCGGCTGCACTAGACCCAAGTCAGTTGCAAGCTGCGCTAGCGCAGGCCCGCGAGAAAACTGGTGAAACACCGGGTCAAGGTCATGCATGGCATGGCCAATTTTGTTGATCGACAGTGATTTGTCTTGCTTGAGTTGGCCTGCGGTATCAAATGCCTCTTCTTCAAAAAAGCAGCGCACGGTGTCTGCCGAGCCCATAAAGTAATCGTCCACCTTGCTGCTCTGCTCTTTGGTGCTAAAAATCGCCATGCTCTCGCGCGGGTCAAATGCGTCCACCATCTGCGCAGCCCGCGCGCGGAGCGCGGCTATTTCTGATGCCGACTTAAAGCCAGGCAACACCAAGTAGCCGTCTTGCTGGTATTGGGTCTTTTGCGCTGGGGTCAACATAGGGGCCCTCTCTCAATACGCCAATCAGCTCCCCGCCAGCTTCATGCGGTTGACCAATATGGATCCCACTGTTTTCGACCCCGCGCAATAAGCGTCTGCGCCGATGGCGGTAATGCCCATCAACATCGTTTTCATATTGCCTGCAATAGTGATCTCTTCGACAGGAAAGACGATGCGGCCTTTGTCCACCCAAAAGCCACTGGCACCGCGCGAATAGTCGCCCGTCACATAGTTCACGCCCGAGCCCATCAGCTCGGTGACAAACAGGCCGGTGCCTAGTTTTTTCAGCATGGCGTCTAAGTCGTCGCCTGCGCGGGTGAGGCGCGAGGTCATGGTCAGATTGTGTGACCCGCCTGCGTTGCCAGTGGTGCGCATTTTCAGCTTGCGGGCGCTGTAGGTGGACAAAAAGTAGCCCTGCACCAGGCCCGCGTCCACCACTTTGCGCGCCTTGACAGCAACGCCCTCATCGTCAAACGGCGAGCTGCCTTTGCCGCCTAAGACAAACGGGTCTTCAAAAATATCAATATGCTTTGGAAAAGCCGCCTTGCCAAGCGAGTCAAGCAAAAAACTGCTCTTGCGGTACAGCGCCCCGCCACTCACCGCCTGCACAAAGCTGCCCAGCAAACCAGCCGCCACGGGCGACTCAAACAGCACGGGGCACTGCGTGGTGGGCACACTGCGCGAATTCAAACGACTCAGCGCCCGGCGCGCCGCATACACACCCACAGCTTCGGGGCTGGCTAAGTCGCGCGCATTGCGCTGTGAGCTGTACCAGCTGTCGCGCTGCATATTGGCACCCTTGCCCGCAATGGGCGCCACCGACAGCGAATGCCGAGATGTAGAGTAGCCACCACGAAAACCCATTTGCCCAGCGCGCAAATGCCCCGCCAAAAAATGGCTTTGCTGGGCCGACACGCCTGCGCCGTCGCTGTTACCAATCTTTTTGCTCACGCCCATCGCCGCGCCCTCGCAGCGCAGCGCCAGCTCGAGTGCCTGTGAGCTGTCCACTGCCCACGGGTGAAACAAGTCTAAATCTGGCTGCGCCTTGGCCACATCGCGCAAGTCCGGCAGCCCCGCCATTGGGTCTTCGGCCGTAAACCGCGCAATATCGTAAGCTGCCTGCACAGTCTGGTGAATCGCTTGGGTCGAATAATCTGACGTGCTGGCGTTGCCGCGCCGCTTGCCGATATACACCGTCACCCCTAGCGACTTGTCGCGGTTACGCTCCACATTCTCCAGCTTGCCCATACGCGCCGAGACACTGAGCCCCGTACCCTCAGACGCCTCAGCACCCGCGTCGGTTGCGCCCAGCTTTTTGGCGTGGGTTAAGGCGATATCAACAAGCTCTTCAAACTGGGCGCGAGAATAGCTAAAACCCTGTTGTGGGCTGTGTGATGGGGTGTTTTTTTGCATACCGCAATGATAGCCTGTCATGTAACCGCCACAGGCGAATGCCAACCGTTAACTACAAGCTAGCGCTAGGATGGGTACAATAGACGTTGACGGGCCTTCCCGCATGGTAAAGCGGCCAACCGAGTCAGGTGGGGAACCAAGCAGCTCTAACTGTAGAGCCAGTGCCGGGGTCAAGGCTCGTCAACCTCTTCTTTTGTATCGCGCGTTCGCAGCGGTGTATATTTATTTCAAGCCTTGTGGTTTTTTGTCTTGCGGCAAATGGCTGATGTACTGCAGCGCTACGAGACGCGACACCACCAAGGCGATATACATCACGCCAGTGAACATCTGCAGCGCTGCCAGCACACGCGCCGTGGGCGTGAGCGGCACAATGTCACTCAAACCCGTGCCCGACTGGATACTGAAACTCAAAAAAATCAGCTCCAGCCATGTGCGCGGCCCGCTTGCCACCGCATTAAAACTGCCCGGATACCACACTTGGCACACGCTGTACAAAAACGCAAAACCCCAGGCTAACAAGGTAAACACAGCCGCTGCGGCAAACAGCTCGTCACGCGTGAGGTATTCATCCTCAAACATATACATCACCAAGCCGGCCGCACCGTAAAAGTAAGCCACCGCCTCAATCAAGTGCAAGGCCACTTGTACTTGCGACGAGTCAAAGCCCAGCAACACACTGCTAGACAAGCCCAACCCCAAAATCACAAAAAACAAACCAAAACCCGTAAAAATCGGGCTGTTGCGAATAATCGTCGCCAGCAACAACAAAGCCAACGCACTTAAAGTCCATGACACTGCATGGCTGGCAACACTATCTTTGGTGAGCGGGGCCAGAATTAAAATAAGCAGCTGCACCAGTAGCAGCCATGCGGACGGCAGGCGGGATAGGTGATGCCATTGGAAGAATTTAGCGAGGTTCATACTGTTTACTGTTTTGAATTGTTTGAGCAAGGTACTATCTCGAAGTGAGCTGGAATGTAGCCGTAAAAATAGCCATAAATAGCCATAAATAGCCATAAAAGAACCAATCTTTAGATTTTCTGAATATCGCATTCAATGCGGTGTCGCAGCTCCTTGCGCGGTAGAACCAAACAAGCCCAAGTTTCACACCCCGAATTCACGCTGCAGCTGCGGCTTATGTTCAGCCAATAGGTTTAATACAGTTTCACGATACATGGGCGCTTGTTACTTCAAATTGAAACCATCATAAACTGAGGCAGGGAAACATATCTTGACCGTTGAATCCTTTGGTTTAAAATGTCATTACCTATCATTGCAAAGTAATCATAATGCCAACCACACTCGAAAAGCCCCGTGCAGTTAACGTGACCGTCAAGTTAGACGACAGCGAGCGCAACAGCTTGAAGTCGCTAGCACTGGTCAAACAGCGCACACCCCACTTCTTGATGAAAGAAGCGATTGCGCGCTACATCGAAGACGAAGAAGCCGAGCAAGCCGCCATCGCTGCAGCATCTGCGTCGTTAGACCACTACCAAAAGACAGGCCTGCACACCACGCTAGATGAAGTGAAAAGTTGGGCCAAATCAGTGCGCAAAGACCGCAGCACAAAAATGCCAGCATGTCACACGTAAAGCTAACGGCGCAAGCCAACGCAGACTTAGTACGGCTTTACGAATTTCTGGCGCAACATGATTCATCTACAGCAGACCGCGCCATAGACACCATAATTGCCGCATTTGGTATTTTAGAAAAAATGCCGCTCGGCTGCCCGCCGGTAGTGGGACGCAAAGACCTGCGCAAACTGGTGATTCAATTCGGTGCGACCGGTTATGTAGCGTTTTATAGCTACGACCATCGCACCGACACTTCGGTTGTCGCGTGCATCTTGCATCAGAAGGAGAGATATAGCGCGACAACAGTGGGAAGCAATAGGTAGTGTGGTAGGGCGCCCTATGCTTAGAGATTTAAGAATCTAATAATTAGTAAAAAATCAGCAGATCAATACAGGCACATCAAGATGTTGCCGGATTTCGTACACCAAAGGGTATATGGACCGATGGAACTACTGTACTAGCAGTTTTCAGGTGTCCGGACTGATCGTCAAAAAATATGTGTGGCCTAAGTACAGCGAGCACTTTTGCTTTCTCGATACCACCTAAGAAGAATGCGTCGTTTACCATAACACCCCAGCCCTTTAAAGTGTTCAAAGCGCGTTCATGTGATGGCGCGTTGCGCGCAGTAACAATAGAAATTCGAAGTCGATTGTTGTAAGAATTATCGATTTTCCTTTTTTCTTCTTCTATCGCCTGTATCTTAGATATCCGGACCAGAAACTCTTTGAGAGGACCAGGATTGTGCGGTTGCATTACGTTTTTAACTTCATGTTCGTGAAATGAATCAAGGTCATTCTCGTGCATTACAACTTCAGATTCATCGTCAGCTAAGACTCCATCAAAGTCGAATGCAATTCGCAAAGCCTCATCTTTCTCGTCATCAATGGTGGACGAGTTCAATACTTGTCCTGCAGGGAATCCGGCTTTAATTGCTGCGCTCACATCAGACTGATTAGCAGAAAGAAAAAGGGAAATATTGAGGGCCGGGATGTATTCGAATGGTGCTCTACCTTGCATAAATATTGCGCGAGTCATTTTTATATCGTAGTGATTAATCGAGTTCATTACGCGAAGACCAGTATCAGGATCGTTTCGCGAAAGCAAAATAACCTCAACCAATGGATCTTCCTTGGGATCTAGACTAAGGTTGTTCAGTGATAGCAGCCGTCGGATGAACGAGAACGCTATTCCTTTGGGCAAAGGAGCTTTCAAATGTTTTTCTTGGAACTTTCGATACTCCTCCTCGCCACTTCTCCGAAAAACTGCATCAGACTCTGACAAATCGAATATGGCGCTGGAGGCGACGCCGATAACTAACCGTGTTGCGAGATCATATGGCATTGGTAAAAATATTACTGATTGAAATGTTAGATTCAAAATTTACTAGGTTTATACAGCATCTATTGTGCTCCGATGCTTTCCGAAAAATGCGGCGTGCTAGCTCAAAATTTGACTTTGAACTCGTCGGAGAAAACACTGGATTATCGCGAAACATGCGCCAGCGCCCCCTCCCCCGCAACCCTCCCCGTACCCATCGCAGCCGTCAACAAATACCCTCCCGTAGGCGCTTCCCAATCGAGCATCTCGCCTGCACAGAACACGCCGGGGAGTTTGTTCAGCATGTACTGCGCGGTCATTGCTTCGAAGCGGATGCCGCCTGCGGTGCTGATGGCTTCGTCTATGGGGCGTGGGGCGGTGACGGTGATGGGCAGTGACTTGATGGCTGCGGCCAGTTGTTGGGGGTTGTTCATGGCATCTTTGCCCAGCAGCTCGTACAAG